>DATHIT010000705.1:0-16540 GCA_035489915.1 Pseudonocardia sp.
GCGGCGGCGGCCAGCGCGACCCGGTTGAGCGCCAGCTCCAGGCGGCCCATCTTGGGCACCATCCGGTTCAGCTCGGCCCTGGCGAAGGAGATGTGCCGGGCCTCTTCCAGCACGTGGATCTTGTTGATCATGCGGATGGTGGACTGGATGGTCTCGTCGGCCATCGTCTCCCGCTGCAGGCGGTCGGTCACCTCTTCGACCAGCAGCGTGCCGCCGTAGGTGGCCGGGCCGATGGGCAGCAGCAGGCTCAGGTTGAGCAGGTGGCGGAACCACCAGGGCGCCCGGTAGACGGGCAGCCCGGACTTCTCAATGCCCCGGCCGAACATGGTGGAGTGCCGGCACTCATCGGCTACCTCGGTCAGCGCGTACTGGGCGTGCCGGCTGGTCGGGTCGTGCTGGGTGACCACCTTGAGCAGCAGGTGCATCAGCGCGACCTCGGAGTAGATGCCGAAGCTGGTGATGCTGATGATCTCGTGCTTGCCCAGCTCGTAGCGCTGCTCGGGAGTCAGCTGGGCCCAGAGCTCGGTGCCGTACAGAGAAACCCGGTGCTCGGGCAGGTAGTACTTGTCCGGCTCAACGGGCGCGGACCAGTCGATGTCGACGTCCGGGTCGTACGAGCGGGCGGCCGAGGACTTGAGTAGCCGCTCCGCGGTCTTCTCCCGCTGGGACACCCGCCGCGCCGGAACTTCTGACGTCTCTGTCATCCGTCTCGCCTCCTTGCCTCGGCCGGACCGCCCAATCGGAGTACGAACGGACCAGCCACAGTGCAACAATACTGCTCTATAGTTGCATCGAGGCGCAAGGACCGGACAGATCGCTACTCGATAGGGTTGTCATGACACCGACCGCGACGACCGACCTGGAGGGACCGCGGGTGGACTCTCCGTCCGTACTGCCGCTTCCCGAGTCGATCCAGGGGTTCCCCCCGCTCCCGCCGGCCTCCCTCGATCCGTTTCTGGATGCCACGTCGCGCTGCTTCGCCCGGTACGGGGTGCGGCGCACGTCGGTCCAGGACGTCGCCCAGGAACTCGGGGTGAACCGGACCACGGTGTACCGCCAGGTCGGCAACATCGAGCAGCAGGCCATGCTGCTGGCCGCCCGGGACTCGCACCGACTGCTCAGCGCGCTGCCCGCCAGGATCACCTTCCCGATCGGCCCGCAGTCCGTGGTCGACCTGTTGGCCACCCTGGTCCGCGAGGCCAGGGCACACCCGGTGCTGGCCAAGATGTTGGCCGACGAGCGCGACCTGATCGGCTCCTTCGTCGCCCGGGATGTGCCGGACCTGATGGAACGGGCGACCACCGCGTTCGTACCGCTGGTCAGCCTGGCCATCGGCACCGGCAACCTGGCCCGGCGGGACCCGATGGCGCTGGCCCAGTGGCTGGTGCGGATCACCGCCTCGCTCATCCTGATCGAGCCGCCCGGCGAGCTGGAGGACTTCCTGGCCGAGCTGCTCATCCCGGCGCTCACCCCGGCCGGCCCGGCGCCCCGAGGCCGCCGGCGCCGGTCCAGGTGAGCGGGGGCTGACGTCGCCGCTCCGGCGGCCGGTTTCGCCGGCCCGTTCGCCAGCGGTCCACCGGTCGAGGCGCTCACCGTGCCCCGGCCGCCGCTGGCCCGGTTCGGCCCGGCCGAGCTGGCCCGGATCGTGGTGGTGTGCGCGGTGCTGGCCTGGTGTCTAGCGGTGGCCGGGTTGCGCTGGGCGCTGTTCGAGGCGCTGCGCCGGGCGACCCGCCGCGCGCCGGCCGCAGAGGGATGGAACGAGGCGCTGGCGGACGGCGCGGTGGTCGCGTTCGGCCGGCTGGGGCCCACCTTCGTCAAGCTGGGCCAGCTGATGGCCTCCTCCCCCGGAATGTTTCCGGACGCGCTGAGCACCGCCGCGCTGCGCTGCCTGGACGACATGCCGCCGTTCCCCGCCGAACAGGCCAGGCGGGTGGTCGCGGAGGATCTGGGCCGGCCGGTGCACGAGCTGTTCACCGAGTTCGACGACGTCCCGCTGTCCGCCGCGTCCATCGCCCAGGTGCACGCCTGCGTGCTGCCCGACGGCCGCCCGGCGGTGGTCAAGCTGCGCCGCCCGGGCATCGAACGCCGCATGATCACCGACCTGCGCATCATGTACCTGCTGGCCAGGGTGCTGGACGGGCGCGTCGAGCTGGTCCGGCTGGCCAGCCTGGTCGGCATCGTCGAGCAGCTGCACGAGGTGACCTGCAAGGAGCTCAACTTCGCGCTGGAGGCCAGCAACCAGGAGCGGTTCGCCGCGTCGGTGGCCACCTTCGGCGACAACGCCGGGGTCACCGTGCCACAGGTGTACTGGCCGTGGTGCGCCCCGAGGGTGATCTGCATGCAGCGGCTGTACGGCTGCCCGCTGGACAACCCGGAGGAGCTCGCCGCGCGCGGGCTGGACGGTGAGCTCCCGCTGCGCCGGGGCGTGAAGGCCTGGTTGGAGGCGGCCATCCTGCACGGCCCGTTCCACGGCGACGCGCACGCCGGCAACCTGTGGATCACCGACGACGGTCGGCTGGCCTACCTGGATTTCGGCATCATGGGCGAACTCGCCCCGAGCTGGCGGGAACTGCTGCGGGACATGCTCTACACCGCCATGTTCGACCGCGACTTCGAGCGGGTGGCCCGGGGGCTGCGCCGGTGCGGCGTGCTGGACTCGGAGGTCGGCACCGACGCCCAGCTCGGCTGGGTGTTGGGCGCGCTGTTCGGGCCACTGCTGGACGCCCCGATCTCCCGGCTGAACTCGCGCAGGATCACCGACATGCTGCTGGCCACCGCCCGGCAGTACTCCGGCTCGGCGCCCCCGGAGCTGACCCTGTTCACCAAGCAACTGCTCTACTTCGAGCGCTACTCCGCCGCGCTGGCCC
The DNA here is from genome assembly GCA_035489915.1 of Pseudonocardia sp. Classification (GTDB taxonomy): domain Bacteria; phylum Actinomycetota; class Actinomycetes; order Mycobacteriales; family Pseudonocardiaceae; genus Pseudonocardia. The sequence continues at coordinate 2,868 of DATHIT010000705.1, forward strand.
CGGACTGGGTACTGGGCGCCGACCCGTTCGTGCTGAAAAACATCTTCCCCGCCGAGGCAGCCGAGCGCGCCGCCGCGCTGGGCCTGGCGATGCCGGACTGACCCAGGCCTGCCAGCGCGAGTCACTAAAGCCAGCGAGTCGGTAAGTTCCCGAGCTCATGAAGGTCGACGGTCTGGACCGGCGCATCACCGGCGCACTGCTGGTCAATGGCCGGGCGACCTGGCGCAAGATCGCCGCGGCGCTCGGCGAACCGGAGCGGACCGTGAACCGCCGGGCGAACCGCCTGCTGGAGACCGGCACGGTCCGGGTCACCGCGATGGCCCCGAGCGGCGGGAGCGTGCTGGCGCAGTTGAAGTCCCAGCTCGGCCGTGCGCGGGAGACGGCCGAGGCGCTCGCGGAGGTCCCCGGCGGCATCATGGTGTACGCGCTCACCGGCGAGGTGGACTGCGTCGCGGAGATCTGGTGCCCCTTCCAGGACCTGCCGGACCTGGTGGATCGCACGCTGCCGCGGCTGCCGGGGTTGGTCTCGGTCACCACCGACCCGATGATCCACTACTTCCGCAGCGCCGGCACCTGGCACAACGGCGAGCTCTCCGCCACGGAGGTGGAGGCGCTGCAGGCGCAGCCGGCCGTGCCGGTCTTCGACGTCCACCACTGGACCCCCTACGACGCGCTCGAGACGGCGATCGCGGAGGCGCTGCGGAGCAACGGGCGGATGGGGCATGAGCAGTTGGCCCGCCAGGTCCAGGCGTCCGAGCCGGTGGTGAGGCGGCGGATGGAGGAGATGCTGCGTCAGGGACGCCTGTTCATCCGCACCGTGCCGGACTTCGCCGTGTTCGGCGAGGCGATCGAGGCGATGCTGTGGATCCGGGCCCGCCCAGGTGCCGTCGCGCGGCTCGCCGAGTCCATGACGACATCGCCGTCGGTGCGTTACCTGGCGGCCACCACGGGCAAGTTCCAGCTCGTGGCGACCGTGCGGGTGCCCACCCTCGAAGACCTGTACCGGTTCACCAGCGAAGCGCCGTGGGTCGCCGAGGCCGACGCCGTGGAGAGCGCACTGGTCACACGCGTGTACAAGCGTTCCGGAATGCGGGTGGACCACGTGGCGAGAAATCCAATCGTTACCCGGGGGTGACGTCGCGCTGCTTTCGCGAACCTAAATTTCGTGGCGATTGAGGTCGATCCTGAGGGGGAAAATGGCCACACACGGCACGCTGATCGATGGCCTGAATACCCGGCTCGACGACCTTGAGGCCCTCTACCAGGACCTGCATCAGCATCCCGAGCTGTCCTTCCAGGAGAAACGCACCGCGTCCTTGCTGGCTGAGCGCCTCGCCGCCGCCGGCTGCGAGGTGACCACCGGAGTGGGCAAGACGGGCGTGGTCGGCGTGCTGCGCAACGGTGTCGGGCCAGGTGTGCTGCTGCGCGCCGACATGGACGCGCTGCCGGTCAAGGAGATCGACCGGGTTACCTACCGCAGCCGGGCCACCGGGACCGACCCGGACGGGGTGGTCACGCCGGTGATGCACGCCTGTGGGCACGACACCCACATGGCCGCGTTGATCGGCGCCGTCGAGCAGCTCGCCGCGCACCGGGACGCCTGGTCGGGCAGCGTGCTCGCGGTCTGCCAGCCGGCCGAGGAACTGGGCGCCGGAGCGCGGGCCATGCTCGACGACGGCTTCCTCGACCGCTTCCCGCCGTTCGACGTGGCGCTCGGGCAGCACATCAGCTCGGCGCCGAGCACCCACCTCTACGCGCGCCCTGGGGTGTTCATGGCCGCCGCCGACAGCCTGCGGGTCACCGTGTACGGGCGGGGCGGCCACGGGGCGGTACCGCAGGCCACCATCGACCCCGTCGTGATCGCCTCGTCCATCGTGCTGCGGCTACAGACCATCGTGTCCAGGGAGGTCGCCCCGACCGACGTCGCCGTGGTGACGGTGGCCTCGTTCCACGCCGGGAGCAAGGAGAATGTCATCCCGGCCGAGGCGGAGTTGAAGGTCAACGTCCGGACCTTCAAGCCCGAGGTGCGCACCCAGGTTATGGACGCGATCACCCGGATCGTCCGCGCCGAGGCCGCCGCGGCGGGCGCCGAGCGGGAGCCGGTGATCGCCCCGATCAACGACTTCCCGCTCTGTGTGAACGATGTCGCGGCAACCCGGACGGTGATGGCGGCGTTCACCGAGGCCTTCGGCGAGGGCCACGTCCACGAGACGGAGCCGAAGGCGGGCAGTGAGGACTTCGGCTGCTTCGGCGAGGCCGCCGGAGTGCCGTCGGTGTTCTGGAACTTCGGCGGCTTTGACCCGGCGCTCTATCCGGACGACCCCACCAGGGCACACCTCGCGGTGGTGTCCGGGCAGGCGCCGAGCAACCACTCACCACAGTTCGTGCCCACCGGCCTGCGACCGACGCTGCGCCGGGCCGTGGAGGCGATGCTGACCGCCTCGGCGGTCTGGCTGGCCCCAGCCAGCCGGTGAAGGGACGACGCTGGTGATCGCCTACGCGGGCAAGCGGTTGCTGGCCCTGATCCCGATTCTCGCGGTGGTCGGCGTGACCGTCTTCCTGGTCATCCACATCACCCCGGGTGACCCGGCGGCCATCATGCTCGGCCCCGACGCCACACCCGACCAGGTCGCGGCGCTGCGCCAAACGATGGGCCTCAACGAGCCACTGTGGGCGCAGTTCCTGGACTGGGCGGGCCGCGTGGTGCGGGGTGACCTGGGCTACTCGGTGTTCCTGCACCAGGATGTCTCGGCCGCGATCGGCAGCCACCTGGGGCCCACCCTCGCGCTCGCGATCTTCGCCGAGGTGCTCGCGGTGGCCGTCGCGGTACCGGCCGGGATCACCGCCGCCCGGCACCGGGGCACCGCGGTCGACCAGTCCTTCATGGGGTTCGCCCTGCTGGGGGTGTCCGTGCCCAGTTTCCTGCTGGGGCTGTTCCTGGTGCTGGTCTTCGCCGTGCTGCTGGGCTGGCTGCCCTCCGGCGGGTACCGCGACCCGGCCGATGGTCTCGGTGCGTTCCTGCGGTTCCTGGTGCTCCCGGCGGTCGCGTTGGCCGCGATGCAGGCGGCGCTGATCGCCCGGATGTCGCGCTCCTCGATGCTCGACGTGCTGGGCAGCAACTACATCAAAACCGCGAAGGCCAAGGGCGTGAGCGAGTTCCTCACGGTCTACAAGCACGCCGTCAAGAACGCCGCCCTGCCCATCATGACCGTGGTCGGGCAGTCCTTCGGAGCGCTGATGACCGGCGCGGTGGTGATCGAGACCGTGTTCAACATCCCTGGCATGGGACAGCTCGTGATCAACTCGATCCAGCGCAGGGACTTCGTGGTCATCCAGGGGGTCGTGCTCACCATCGCGGTGATCTACGTGCTGATCAACCTCGTGGTGGACCTGCTCTACGGGGTGCTGGATCCGCGGATTCGGGCCGAGCGGTCAGGAGTGACATGACCTCCACCGTCAGCACACCCGAGACGCCCGCCCAGCTCATCCGGCAGACGCTGCGCCACGAGCGGCGGAACCTGCTGTTCCGGCGGATCAGCGGCAACCAGTTGCTGGTCAGCGGCGGCGTGATCTTCGCATTCATGCTGCTGGCCGCCCTGGTGGTGCCGATCTTCCTGGGCCAGGACCCTTATTCGGTGGATCCGGCGAATCGGCTGCAAGCCCCGGGCGGGGTCCACATCCTCGGCACCGACACGTTCGGCCGAGACCTGCTCAGCCGGATCCTGGCGGGTGGCCGGAGCTCGCTGTTGATCGGCTGCCTGGTCGCGGTGTTCAGCTCAGTGCTCGGCCTGGTGCTCGGGCTCTACTCCGCGTTCTACCGGCGAACCGGCGCGGTCCTGATGCGTATCGTCGACGGGCTGATGGCCTTCCCGGCGATCCTGCTGGCCATCGCGATCATGGCCGCGCTCGGCGCCAAGACCTCGAACGTGATCATCGCGCTCACCGTGGTGTTCACCCCGCACGTGGCGCGGGTGGTCCGGGCAGCCGCGCTGGTGATCAAGAACCAGACCTATGTCGAAGCTTTGAACGCGCTCGGCGCGGGGCCGACCCGGATTCTGTGGCTCAACGTGGTGCCCAACCTGATGTCCCCGCTGGTCGTGCAGGGGACGTTCATCTTCGCCGACTCGCTGATCATCGAAGCGGCGCTGAGCTTTGTCGGTGCCGGCGTGCCCGCGCCCGCGCCGAGCTGGGGAAACATCCTCTACGAGGGGAAGACGGTCATCTACAACGGCTGGTGGATGACGGTCTTCCCCGGGTTGGCGATCATGCTCACCGTGCTGAGCATCAACCTGCTCGGCGATGGCCTGCGGGACCTGCTCGACCCGCGTCAGGTGGTGGCGCGCTGATGTTGCTGCGGGTGAAGGAGCTACGGACCCGGTTCGCCACCGATCGCGGCGAGGTGACCGCGGTGGACGGGGTGTCCTTCGAGGTCGCGCCGGGCGAGATCGTCGGCCTGGTCGGGGAGTCCGGCTGCGGCAAGAGCGTGACCGCCGAGTCCATCATGCGGTTGCTGGACGAGCGGTCCACCCGGTACTCCGGCGAGGTCCTGCTGGACGGCGTCGACCTGTTCGGGTTGACCGCCGAGGAGATGCGCCAGATCCGGGGCGGCAGCGTGGCGATGGTCTTCCAGGACCCGATGACCTCGCTGAACCCGGTGTACACGGTGGGCAACCAGCTCGAGGAGGCCATCCTGCTGCACCAGGAGGTGCCCCGGGAGCAGGCCCGCGCGCTCGCCGAGCAGGCGCTTGCGGCGACCGGGATCCCGGCGCCGGCGAGCTGCCTGCGGCGCTACCCGCACGAGCTGTCCGGGGGCATGCGCCAGCGGGTGATGATCGCGATGGCGCTGTCCTGCCGGCCCAAGTTGCTCATCGCCGACGAGCCGACCACCGCCTTGGACGTCACCACCCAGGCGCAGATCCTGGACCTGATCGCCGAGCTGCGGGACGGGTCGAACATGGGCACCATCCTGATCACCCACGACATGGGCGTGGTCGCCGAGGTGTGCACCCGGGTCGTGGTCATGTACCTCGGTCAGGTCATCGAGCAGGCGTCGGTGGACGAGATCTTCACCCGTCCCGCGCACCCGTACACCCGGGGCCTACTGGCCTCGATCCCCGGCCTGACCGGTGACACGTCCGCGCCGCTGCACGTGATCGGCGGAAAGGTCCCCAGCCTGTGGGAGGTGCCGAAGGGCTGCCGGTTCGCCGACCGGTGTCCGTTCGCCGAACCGGCCTGCCGCGACGATGCCCCCGAACTGCTGCCGGTTGACGGGGATCGTTCGGTGCGTTGCCGTCGGCACAGCGAGCTCCCGGAATGGGCTGGGGTCAGCCATGTCTAGTACCGCTGGCCCGCTACTGGATGTGCGCGGCCTGTCCAAGGTGTACGAGATCCGGTCCACCGCTGGGCGGCTGCGTGGCCAGGTGCGAGCCGTGCACGACGTGTCCTTCCAGCTGTGGCGCGGCGAGACCTACGGGCTGGTGGGTGAGTCCGGGTGCGGCAAGAGCACGACCGGACGAGCCCTGCTGCGGCTGGTCGAGCCGACTGGCGGGGAGGCGTTGTTCGAGTCCCGCGACGTGTTCACGCTCAGCCGCTCCGAGCTCCGCGGACTGCGCAAGAAGATCCAGATGATCTTTCAGGACCCGTACTCCTCGCTGAACCCTCGCAAGCGGGTCGGGGCGATCCTGGAAGAGGCGATGACCATCCACCGGATCCTCGACCCGGCTGGCCGGCGCGACCGCGCGTTCCAGGTGCTGGAGCGGGTGGGATTCTCCGAGGAGCACTACTACCGCTTCCCGCACGAGTTCTCCGGTGGCCAGCGGCAACGGATCGGGATCGCCCGGGCATTGACCGTCTCCCCCGAGCTGATCATCTGTGACGAACCGGTTTCCGCGCTCGATGTCTCGATTCAGGCGCAGGTCATCAACATGCTGCGCGAGCTGCAGCGGGAGTTCGGCCTGACCTACTTCTTCATCTCCCACGATCTGAGCGTGATCCGGCACATCTCCGACCGGGTCGGGGTGATGTACCTGGGCGAACTGGTCGAGGAAGCACCGACCGCGCGTCTGTACGCCGAGCCGAAACACCCGTACACCCAGGCATTGCTGTCGGCGGTCCCGGTCGCCCGGCCCCGGGGGCGGCGGGAACGGATCGTGCTCTCCGGTGAGGTGCCGTCGGCCGCCAACCCGCCCGGCGGCTGCACCTTCCACACGCGCTGTCTCTTCGCGATGCCCCGGTGCGCCACCGAAGCGCCGGCCCGGCGAACAGTTTCGGAAGGCCACGTCGTGGCCTGTCATCTCTACGAAGGAGCGGTGGCGTGATTGTGAAGAAATTCTTCGCCGCGGCGGTGGTCGCGTTCACCGTGACGGCGTGCTCCTCGGCCGGCAGCGGTGGCCCATCCGGCGCGCCGATCACCGGCGGGGACTTCCATGTCGCGTGGAACGCCCAGCCGGCGACCCTTGACCCGGTGGCCACCACGGCCACCACCACCCGCGATATCGGCAGCAACATCTTCGAGGGGCTCGTCGCACTGGACGCCCAGTATCGGCCGCAGCCCGTACTGGCCCAGTCGTTCCAGGTCTCGCCGGACTTCACCAAGTTCGACTTCACCCTGCGCACCAACGTCACCTTCCACAACGGCCAGAAGATGACCGCCGACGACGTCATCGCATCGGTGAATCGGTGGATGTCTGACGCGGTCACCGGCCGGAACTTCTTCGCCGGCGCGCGGGTCACCAGCCCGGCCCCGGACAAGGTCGAGATCGCCACCCCGAAGCCGCTGTTCACCGGCATGCTGTTGCTCGCCGACGCCAGTCAGCCGCTGGTCGTCATGCCAGCCTCGGTGATCGCGAACAAGGGGCCGTCCGGCGTCCAGGACATCGTGGGTACCGGTCCTTACAAGCTGGTGGAATGGCGGAAGGACCAGTTCATCCACCTGGACAAATACCCCGGGTACACCTCGCCGTCGGGGCCGCCTTCGGGGTTGGCGGGTGAGAAGAAGCCCGGGGTGGACAACCTGTACTACGACATCGTCCCGGACGCCTCCACGCGGCTCTCCGGCTTGCAGACCGGGCAGTACCAGATGGCGTTCTACATGTCGCCGGATCATTTCACCCAGGTACAGAACGATCCCAGCCTCACCACGTCGATCGAGTCCAACAGCTTGATCGGCATGGTGTTCAACAAGAAGACCGGACCGATGAGCAACCCGGCCATGCGCCAAGCGGTGCAGTCAGCGATCGATGTCAATCCGGTGCTGAAGGCGGGATATTCGACCGAACAGTTCTATCAGCTCAACGGGGCGCTGAGCGCGCCCACCATGACCAGCTCCTACACCCCGGCTGGCACCGAGGCCTACAACAAGACCGACCTGGCAAAGGCACGGCAGCTCCTCCAGCAGGCCGGCTACCAGGGCCAGACGCTGCGGTTCCTCACCACCCACGACTACGACTACATGTACAACTCGGCGGTCGTCGTGCAGCAGCAGCTGAAGGCGATCGGGGTCAATGTCGACCTGGTGGTCACCGACTGGGCGACGGTGCTGGCGAACCGTGCCAAGCCGGACGGATGGGACATGTTCATCACCGGCTTCAACTTCGAGCCGACCCCGGTCGCCTACATTTTCCTGCAACCGAGCTGGCCGGGCTGGACCGACGACCCGGCGATCCAGCAGGCGATGGCCGCCGTGAACGCATCCCGTAGTGAGGAGCAGGCGAAGGGGCACTACGGCGAGCTGCAGGCCGCCTTCTACAACTACGCCGCCATGGTCAAATTCGGTGACACCGCCTACCTCACCGGCATGCAGAAGTCGGTCGGCGGCTATACCAAGCTGGTCGGCCCGATTCTTTACAACGTCTACAAGACCCAGACTTAAGCGCTAGTGCCCTGCGTCTGAAGTCCTTGCCAGAGGTCCGGTGATCCAGAGCATCGCATCGGGTCGTGTGAAGGGAGGGGCCGATACCGCTGTTGTATCGGCCCCGACGACAACGCAGCGAGGCGCCATCTGGGCGCCGGAGATCGGCAAAAGACTTCGGACGCCGGGCACTAGGTCCGTGGCGTCCCTAGGGTCAGGATGACGTTCGCCCGCGCGACCAGCCTGTCCCCGGAGGTCACTCGGCAGGACGTGAAGATCGTGCGCCCGCCGCCGTGGTCGACGGTGACAGCCGCCTCGACCCAGTTGCCCACCGAAACACCGGCGACGTAATCCAGGTTCATGCTCACCGTCCGGACCGGGTAGCCGTCGCCGAGGGCGAGCCGCGTTCCGCGCCCGGTGGCGACGTCTACCAGCGCGGCCAGGAACCCGCCGTGCAGCGTGTCCATCGTGTTGGTGTGCTGTGGTTCGACCACCGCGCCGAAGATCGGCCGCTCGCCCCCCTCGTTCAGGTAGACCGGCCCGATCAGCGCGACGAATGGCGAGGACCGCAGCGGCTGGAAACCAGGCGGCGGCAGGTGTGACGGCACCTCGAGCAGCCTAGGGAGCGGGCTGGACCGGGGACTCGCCGCATGGTGAACCGAGCCCGGGTCCGAGTGTGGCGAGATCTACCTGAGCGGGGTTCACCTCGTGCAAAACCCCGCTGGCGTAGATCTCGGCGTCGCCGCGACTTCCACACCGCAACCACGAGCACCAAGCGCTGACGCCCGCCGCCCCCCGCGGAACTGCCTGGCCGCCGCCGCGCACCTCACCCGCCCTCCCACTTCGCATACCCAGGGTGCACCTCGCATAGGTCACAGATAGGTCACACACTGTGCGAAGTGCAGGCCAGGTGTGCGAAGTCGCCTGCGGCGTGATCAGCCTTGAAGGGTGGAGCGGACGATGAGCTCGTTGACGTCGACGTTGTCGGGTTGGCCCACCGCGTAACCGATGGCGTTCGCTACGGCGGAAGCCGGGATGGCGAGTTGTTCGGTCGCGGCCCGGACGGCGGCCTGTACTTCCGGGTCGCCGCCCTGGTTGGCCAGCTCGGAGTGGGTGAACCCTGGGCACACCACGGTCACCCGGACGTCCCGACTCTCCTGACGCAGCCCCTCGGACAGCGCCCAGACGGCGTACTTGGTGGCGCAGTACACGGCCGCGGTGGGGTCGACGTGGTGAGCCGAGACCGAGGCGACGTTGACGATATGGCCGCGACCCCGCGCGCGCATGTGCGGCAGGACGGCCGCGATGCCGTGCAGGGTGCCGCGCAGGTTGACGTCGATCATCTGGTTCCAGTCGTCCACCCGCAGCGCGTCGAGCGAGGAGAGCGGCATCACTCCGGCGTTGTTGACCAACACGTCGATCCGACCGTGTCGCCCCAGGGCGGCGTCGGCGAAGGCGCGCACGCTCGCCAGGCTGGTCACGTCGAGTTCCTGGAAGTCGGCGCGGCCACCCTCGGCGCGGATCTTGTCGGCCAGCGTGGAGAGCCGGTCCACCCGCCGGGCGCCTAGAACGACGTGGTGGCCATCGGCGGCCAGCCGCAGGGCGGTCGCCTCTCCGATGCCACTGCTCGCCCCGGTGACGAGAACGATCTTGCTGTCGGTGATTGACGGGCTGCTCATGCACACTCCTGAACGCTGGGCTCGCGGGGAACCGCGGTGAGGCCGAGCGTGCCGCCGCTCCCGGGCCGAGAGAAGGTCGTGTCTTCCTGGTTGCGCCGCACCCAGGAAGACACGGCCTTCTCCCACCGCTCCACGCCACGCACGATCAAAGGCGGACGAACAGTGGCGGGGAAGGCTCAGGTCGCGGCGTGCACCGAACCCAGGTAGGCGATCGCCTCGGCGCTGCGGCTGCCGGGTTCCGGGGTGCCCACGAGCAGCTGTTGCCCGGGCGCGTCGCGGACGTCGAACGTCTGGTAGGTCAGCTCGATCCGACCTACCTCGGGGTGGATGAAGACCTTGAACATGCGGGTGAGCCCCGCCACGGCCTGGTCCCGCCACAGCGCGGCGAACTCGGGCGAGGTCCGGAGGAACTCCTCGACCAGCGCGGCGATCTCCGGATCGTTCGGGTAAGAACCGGCGTTGAGGCGCAGGGCATGGACGACGTGCTCGACCAGCGTGGGCCAGTCGGCGAACACGGTGCGGGCGCTCGGGTGTTGGAACAGGACCCGGACCATGTTGGTCATCCCGGCGAAGGGCGAGAGCAGCGCGTCGGCGATGGCGTTGGTGGCGAGCAGCTCGAACGCCGGGCTCAGCACGTATGCGGCCGAGGTCGGGAAGGAGTCCAACAGCTGCAGCAGCGCCGGGTGGACCAGGTCTCGGGTGCTGCCGGGCGTCAGGTTCGGGTTCAGCCCGGCGAGCCGGAAGATGTGGCCCCGGGCGTCGGAGTTGAGCTTGAGCGCCCGCCCGATCGCGTCCAGAACCTGCGCGGACGGGTTGCGTTCTCGCCCCTGTTCCAGCCGGGTGTAGTAGTCGATGCTCACCCCGGCGAGCACGGCGACCTCTTCTCGTCGGAGGCCGGCGACTCTGCGGTCGCCCCCACCCCGCAACCCGACGTCCGAGGGTTCCAGGCGCGCTCGGTGGGCCCGGAGGAACTCCCCGAGCTTGTTCGTGGACGCGGCCGGCACAACGGGAAAGCTACTCCCCCACGCGTCCGGGAAGCGCCGTGGCGAGACCGCCCAGGTCCTCCCCCAATACGATGCCGGCTCGACACCAGGAGAATCCATGCCCTTCGCCGACGAACTGATCGGTGAGCACACCGCCCAAGCACTGGTCACCGCGATCGCGGCGGCCACGCCCGGCACTCCGCTTCCCGCGCTGCGTGGCGCCGTCGGCGAGCTGGCCACCAGGTCCCTGCGGGAGCGCAGCGACCTGCTCAGGGACGCCCTGCTGCACGACCTGCCCGGCAACTACCCGGCGTTCGCCCGGACGATCCGGGCCGCGCGGGACGGGCGAGCTTTCTTCGGCGGGTGGCTGATCTGGCCGGTGACCAGCGCGGTCGCCGCGAAGGCGATCGACGAGGGCAGCGTGGAGGCGTTCGACGACGCGATGGCCATCCTCGCCGAGCTGACCTCCCGGCTGACCTCCGAGTTCGCCATCCGCGGGCTGCTCGAGCACGACCTCGACCGGGCCATGGCCACCGTGCTGACCTGGGCCGCCTCGCCCGAGGAGGACATCCGCCGGCTGGCCTCCGAGGGCACCCGGCCGTTCCTGCCCTGGTCGAAGCGGGTGCCCGCGCTCCTGGCCAACCCCCGCGCGACCCTGCCCGTGATCAACGCGCTCTACCGCGACGACAGTGAGTACGTGCGACGCTCCGTCGCCAACCACCTCAACGACCTGAGCCGCCAACAACCGGACCTTGTGGTGCAGACGGCGGCCGGCTGGCTGGCCGAACCGGACGAGAACACCGCGCGGCTGGTCAGACATGGGCTGCGCACCCTGGTGAAGAAGGGGCACCCCGGCGCGCTCGAACTGCTCGGCTTCACCCACGCGTCGACCATCGAGGTGGACGGACCGACCCTGGCGGCCACCCGGATCCCCTACGGCGGAACCATCGGCTTCACCGCGACGATCACCAACACCGGGACCGTGCCGGCGCGGCTGGCCATCGACTACATCGTGCACCACACGAAGGCCAACGGCGGTCAGCGTGGCAAGACCTTCAAGCTCACCACCGCCACGCTGGCCCCCGGTGAGCGGCGGCAGCTCTCCCGGGAGCACTCCTTCCGCGAGATCACCACCCGCCGCTACTACCCGGGCGCACATGCGATCGAGCTCCAGCTCAACGGCGTCGTCTCCGGCCGAGGCGAGTTCACCCTTATGGCGGCCGACTGACCAGCCCGGCCGGGCGCTCACGGCCGGGAGCCCAGCCGGCGCCGGCCGCGCAGCAGCGCCACCCCGGCCGCGACCAAGCCGAGCGCCAGCCACGCGGACGGCAACCCGCCGGCCGCCGTCTCGGCCCGCCACCCGACCAGGCCGTCCAGCCCGGTTCCCGACACCGCGAACAGCCCGACGGCGGCGGCGAACACCCCGACCACGGCCGCGCCGGTGCCCACCGAGGCCGGCGGCCGGGCGCGCTCGAACCGGCGGAACACCGCGACCAGCCCCACGCAGACCAGTGCGCAGGCGGCCAGCCACCCGGGCAACACGAGCAGCCACACCGGGGTGTCCGCGGCCGGCAGGTGCACCGAGCCCAGCAGCAGCGCACCCTGCACCAGGTAGCAGGCGGTGAGGTGCCAGCAGAAGATGGTCATGATCACGGTGTTGCCGGTGGCCACCACGAACCAGGTGCGGGGCCGGTTCGCCAGGGCGGTGCCGGCCGGGCGCAGCAGCAGGGCCAGCCCGACCAGGAACAGGCTCTGGGTGAGCAGGGCCAGGGTGGGCGGCGAGGAGTTGGCCACCTCGTTGCCGGGCAGACCGACCATCAGCACCGGGTAGACCGAGGTGCCGAACACCAGCAGCACGGTGCCGGCCAGCCCACCCAGCGCGAGCGCCGCGGCGAGCCGGCGTCCGCCTCGGGCCAGCGTGCCGTCCGCGTAGCCGAACCCCAACTGGTGCACCGCAAGCCAGACGAACACCAGGTTGGCGTAGCCGACCAGCGGCACACCGGCGCCCAGCGCGACCGAGTCCACCGCGGCGGCGGCCACCGCGAGCGCACCGGCCACCCGCCACAGTCCGAAGCGCAGGTGCAGCCGCATCATGGTCGGCGCGGCCAACACGATCAGCAGGTACACGCCGAGGAACCACAGCGGCACGGTGATCCGGTGCAGGCCGACGGCGAGCTGACCGGTGGCCAGTCCGGAAACGTCCAGCGCGCCGGCCAGCCCGGCCCAGATCGCCAGCATGGCCACCACCGGAGGCAACAGCCGGGACACCCGAGCCCGGATGAAGTCACCGGGAGGTGGCCGGTGGCGCAGCGCTCGAGCGTGGGCGAAGCCGCCGACGAAGAAGAACAGCGCCATCACCTGCCACACCCAGGTGGTCAGCATGACCGGCAGCGAGGTGCTCACCGGGCCGGCGCCGTGCAGGGTGAGCAGCGCGACCACCCAATGCCCGAGGGCGACCATGGTGATCGAGAACAGCCGGAGCAGGTCCGCGTAGCGATCCCGGTCGACCGGGGTTGCGGCGGCGAGGGCCTGTGCGGCGTCAGGTGCGACGGGGAGGTTGTTGGCCATGCCAGTCAGATTCCAGGCTGACCGGCCCCGGCACATCCGTGGGACTACGTAACCGCCGGGGTAGCCGCCGCGTCGTCGTCGGGGCGGGCGTGGTCCGGCTCGCCCGGCGTGGGGTCACGGGTCAGATCGATCAGCGGGTGCAGTGGCGCACCGTCAGGGGCTTCGTGCACGCCGACGTGCTCGGTCCCCGCGCTGTCTAACTCCTCGGGCTGGGCGCTGTCCTGATCCGCCATGGTTCCCCTCGGGTGGCTGATGGGTATCGCGGGGCAGTGTAAACCGCCGTGTCTGACGCCTCGTTCGGGCCGGCTATCCGGGCGCCCTGGCCAGGAACGACACGGGTCACTAGGTCGCGCGGGCAGCCGGCGGGTCGGTCAGGTCGGGCGGCGGGCGGTGACGAACTGGGCCACCCCGTGCAGCTGCTGCTGGATGTCCACCAGGCCGCTGGCGCGGAGGACCCCGGTCAGTTCGTCCCGGTCGAACATCCGCACGCCGCTGGCCCAGCCGAGCATGGTGCGCACCGCGCGCTGCGGCTCCCGGGAGCCCCGGTAGCTGGTCATCAGGGCGATCCTTCCCCCCGGGGCGAGCACCCGCAGC
>DATHIT010000706.1:0-4401 GCA_035489915.1 Pseudonocardia sp.
CTGGCGGTCGTTGAACCGCGCACTGGCCGGACACCCCGGATTCCGAAACGCATCGGCCCGCGACCACCTCAGCTGGCTGTTCACCGCCGCCGATTTCGCGGTGCTGGCCGACCAGCGCCGGACGTTCTGGGTGCCCGTCCCGGACGAGATCAGCGCGGCCCGCGTGGTGGCTGGCCTGGTGCCGGCCGGGGTCTGGCCGCCGGACGTGGAGCCGGAACGCCTCCGGCGGGCGGAGAACGGCTTGGCCCAGTACGCGGCGCCGGATCGGCGCTTGCCCATCCCGCTGCGGATGCTGGTGGGACGCCGGTGAGCGCCTACCCGGCCCGGCGGCCAGCGCACGCTAGGCTCTCAGTCGGAGCGGCCGTCGCCCCGCCACCAGCGTGAGTGGGGGCAGCGGCCCGGCTCACGCCCTCGTAGCTCAGCTGGACAGAGCACCGGACTTCTAATCCGACGGTCGCAGGTTCGAGTCCTGCCGGGGGCACCACGTCGCAGGTAGACGCCCTGCGGACGATCTTGCTCAAGATCGACTCACCGTTGACCCATCACTTTCAGATGGCGCGAGCATGTCCATCGCGGCCAGGCCACAAGGCACGCCAGTGCTCCTGGCCGTCGCGGACTTTGCCCGGCTTGTCGCTCACCAAGGCTGAGCGAGGGATCGCGTCCTGTGAGTGGTTGGGGTGGAGATGACCCGCTTCCCCCATCCGTCGCACTCAGCCTGCTGCCATGATCGCAGGGGAAGGGAGCCGCTGTCAGGGATTCGGAGCGCGAACCGGGCCAGAGCTGCTGTCGGATCACCCCGCGGGTGGGTCGACCAGTGCCCGGGCTTCCCAGCCGGGCCGAGGCTGTCGGATGGCCAGCTTGCCGTCCTCAACACTGAACCCGCCCACCCCGAACGACGTCGGTCGCAGCACCTGGTAGACCGCGCCGGCGCGGGTGGTCTCGCTGTCGACCAGGGTGTACGCCGAGGTGCTGGCCCCGTCCGCGAAGAGGCGCTTGCCGGAGCCGAGCACGATGGGGAAGACCAGCAGCCGGTACTCGTCGACCAGCCCGGCGTCGTGCAGGGTGCGGGCGAGCTGGCAGCTGCCGTGCACCTGCAGCTCGCGGCCGGGCGTGTCCTTGAGCGCCGACACCGCGGCGAGGACGTCGGACGAGATGACGTTCGTGTTCGGCCAGGTGGGGTCGGTCAGGGTGGTCGAGACGACGTGCTTCGGCAGTGTGTTCAGCGCGGTGGCGATCGGGTTGCCCGGGTCGGTGACGCGGGACCAGTAGCCCCGCATCATGTCGTAGGTCGAGCGGCCGAGCAGAATCTCGTCGGCCTGGCCGAACCAGGTCGAGGTGATCCGCACCTGGTCGTCGTCGGCGTGCGGCACCATCCAGCCGCCGTGCCTGAAGCCGTTGCCGGGGTCCTCGTCGACGCCGCCGGGTCCCTGCATGACGCCGTCGAGGGTGAGGAAGGTGTGCATGGCGAGCTTCATCGGGTGTCCCTTCGTCTGAGCGGTTGTACCTGCCCAGACGTCGAACGGACCGTGCCTGGATCGACACCCGACGCGAAGATCCTCCCGAGCGACGCAACTGCTGAGCTGTCGGCTGGGCCGGCTGCGTCACGTTCCGGCGGGTGCTCGTGAGCCGGGTGGCGGCGAGCTCTCCGCTGAAGACGGCGGCTTCGACGCCGGCGTGGGCGCAGTAGTCGCCCGCCAGGTAGATGCCGTCCGGCATCTTGGCGTGCAGCGAGTCGAGGGTGCCGTAGGGGCGGGGTTGGCGATCGACAGGCCGCGCTTGCAGTGGAACACGTGCACGAAGTTGAACGTGCTGGTCAGACGGCATCCGTAGCCTGGACGTATCCCGTCGTCGGCGCCCTGGTGCGGGCACCGCATCGACCAGCAGGACGGCATCCCCTGCGACTTGAGGGTTGTATTCGCCTTAGAAGACAACGACGGCGAGATCGTGCCGCTCGACAGCGTCACCGAAGACGATGGGTACGCCTATCTGGGGATCTATGAGGACGACCCGACGTGGCGCGATGACGACCGCATCGCGCGGATTCCGGAAGTAACGATCTCGTGGAGCGCACTGACGTGCCCGCCGGTGAGGACGGCTTCGCCGCCGGCCACGTCGGGCGGACCGCCGAGGACGACCGAGCAGGAACGGTTGGCGAACCTCGGCTAGCTCCGGACGCGCTTGAGGCGCCTCTCGGCGTACATGGTGCCCAGCACCGCGACCACGATCGCCACGGCGCCCAGGACGAGCACCTGCCGAAACGGCATGCCGCCGGTGAGCTCAGGCACCGCGAGCGAGACACCGAGTGTCCCCGCGAGCGCGGCGGCGACCCCGGCGATCCGTGCGCGGGCGTCGGCCCGGTACCGGCCGATCGCACCCGCCACCAGCACCAGGGCGATGACGGGCAAAAGGAACGCGATCACTGGGTCAGCCTAAGGCTTGCAGAGCGGCCCGTTGTCAGTTCGCCAAACCGCAACCGCGTCGGTGAGATACGTCGTGTATCCCAGCGCACTGGTTTGCGCCGCCGCCTGGTTGATCGCTGCGGTACTGGCGCCGGCATACGCGCCGAAGATCGCCGCGCAGGTAGCCGCACCGCCCTGACCCCAAGCCAGCTTGCATATGCCGACGACGGACGCCAACAGCCCACCCGCGGCGCCGGCTGACGCCGGAGCCAGCACGTTCTTGGTGTAGTGCGGCGAGAACACTGTGTGACAGGTGGGCCCATCGAGTAGCAGTCGTCGCCCGGTTCGAGGACGTTCGGCGCGAGCTGGCCAACGAGTAGGCTGCGGTACGCACCGAAATGCCCCCGCCAGCGTGCAGGCCAGCGGGGGCGGCCGACTGGTTGGAGTCGACGTGGCGGAGTCTACGGCCGAGGTCCCGGCGGAGGACCGGGCCATCGGCGAGCGGGTTCGGATGGTCCGTCGTCGGCGTGGCCTGTCCGTTGAGACGGCGGCCGGGCTGGCTGGCCGGCATCGACAAGTCCGGTTTGGGGTGGCCTAGTGGCCTACATCGACTATGACGAGTACGTGCGCAAGGTCAAGATGTTCCGCGTCGAGAACCGTGGGGTGACCTCCGGCGATGCGCACTTGAGGGTTCTCGCCGAGGTCGACGAGGCGGCGGCGCGCCATGTCGGGGGCTCGACCATGGACCCGTCGGCGCACATGGGTCGGGAATCGGTGCTGCTCGAGTGGCTGCGGAAGCGCTGGGCCTGACCCATCACGGACGTTGCCAGCTGGCAACAACGCGGCCCGGATGATCTTTAACGTCGGTCGGCGTGACTGTTCGGGACGCCTCGCTCACCTTTCGTGACCTGCTCAGGTTCTACCGAGCTCGGTTGTGGAGCTGGCGCGCTCATCGCGCGCCGGTTTCGGACCGCGATGACCGAGTGCGGGTGCGGACTCCCCCTCGAACCACCGGCCGACGTCCGGCACTGGCACCCGGATCGGGACGCATGCCCGGCCGGAGTGGCCGCTGTGGTGCGGTACGGACAGGCCCCAGAGCTGCGGCGAGCGGTACGGGCGGCCGGCGGGGTGGGCCGAGATGGGCGCACCTGGGCCGCGAACGCCTGCCTTCGCGGCGCGGGCGCAGAAGCGCGCACCTTGTGGAGGCATCACCGCAGGTCAAGATCGAAATGCAGCTAACTGAAAATCCGACGGATGATGATCCAACCCGTCCCTCCGGGCGCCTAACCCGCTCACGCTCCAGCTTCTGCTACGCGCGATCATGAGCGGGTGGAACGTACTTTCGCCGCCCCCGAAGGCTTCATCGCTATCCCAGACAACCCGAGTCCGAGGACGGGGGTCCTGGTCCTGTCGGGATCCAGCGGCCGCGTCGAGGTCGATCGGGTACAACTTCTCGCCGCCCATGGCGCGGCCGCCATGTCGATTCGCTGGTTTGGAGACTCCGATCAGCCCCCTGGGATCTGCGAGGTACCTCTGGAGACCTTCACTTCGGCCCTGGACCGGCTGGCCTCCCATTCTGACCAGCTCGCGGTAGTCGGCATCTCGAAAGGCGCGGAAGCGGCGCTGCTGCTGGCCGCCCGGGACACTCGCATCCGATCTGTCGCCGCCTTCTCCCCCACTCCCGTCGTGTGGGCCAACGTCGGCCCGGGCCTCGACGGCGCGGTCAGGCCTTGCCGATCCAGCTGGACGGCCGGCGGCCAGTCACTGCCGTTCGTGCCCTATGACGACACCTGGCAACCAACCGATGCCGCCGCACCCTCCTACCGTGGCCTCTATGAGAACAGCCTCACCGCCTTCGCCGACCAAGTAGCGGCTGCGACCATCCCTGTCGAGAACATTGAAGGCCGCGTATTGGTCACTGGCGGGGGCGACGATCAGGTCTGGCCATCCGACACCTTCGCAACTCAGATCGCTCAACGCCGCGCCACTCACGGACGAGACA
>DATHIT010000707.1:0-2250 GCA_035489915.1 Pseudonocardia sp.
CGCGCTGAACGACGGCTCCACGCCGCGCACGGTGCACGTCACCGCGACGAAGCAGGGCGGCGAGAAGATCGAGTTCGACGCGGTGGTGCGGATCGACACCCCCGGCGAGGCGGACTACTACCGCAACGGCGGGATCCTGCAATACGTCCTCCGCCGCATGCTCGCCTCCTAACCCCGGCGCCCCCCGGCGCCCCGCCCCCCGGCCACTTGTCGTTGGAAAAAGACACGACAACAGCCACTTGTCGTTGGAAAAAGACGCGACAAGTGGCCGGGCGGGCGTCCGCGGCCACCACGGTCTGCGCAAGCCCGTGCGGGCTAGAACTACAGCGCTGTGGCCAGGGCTAGGGCGAAGCGGTTGTGCGAGTCCGTCCACCACTCGGTGAGCTCGAACCCGGCGCCGGCCAGCTCGTTCCGCACCCCGCCCAGCCGGAACTTGGCCGAGGTCTCGGTGCGCATCTCCTCACCCTCGGCAAACGGCACGTCCAACCCGAGCTCGGCGACGTGCACCGTCATCCGCCGCCGCGCCCGCAGCCTCATCTCGATCCACTCCCGCTCGGAGTTCCACCGGGCGACGTGGTCGAACGCCTCGGGATCGAAGTTCGCGCCGAGCTCGCGGTTGAGCACCCGCAGCACGTTGCGGTTGAACTCGGCGGTCACCCCCTTGGCGTCGTCATAGGCTGGCACCATCACCGCGGGGTCGATCACCAGCCCCACCCCGATCAGCAGCTGCTCCCCCTTGCCCAGGGTGGACCGGGCGGAGCGCAGGAAGACCGCCCGGTCCGGTGGCAGCAGGTTGCCGATGGTGCCGCCCAGGAAGGCGAGCAGCCGCTTGCCCTGGCTCGGGATCCTGGCCAGGTGCCGGGTGAAGTCGCCGACGATGCCGTGCACGTTCAGCTGGGGGTAGTCCGCCGCGAGCGCCGAGGTCGCCTCGCGCAGCGCCGACTCCGAGACGTCCAGTGGCAGGTAGCCGCGCAGCGTGCCTTGCGCACCCAGTGCGTCCAGCAGCAACCTGGTCTTCTCCGAGGAGCCCGAACCCAGCTCGACCAGCGCCTCGGCCTCGGACGCGGCGGCGATCTGGCCGGCCCGAGCGCGCAGGATCTCCCGCTCGGCGTTGAACGGGTAGTACTCCGGCAGCTCGGTGATGCGTTCGTAGATCTCGCTGCCGGCGGCGTCGTAGAACCATTTCGGCGGCAGCGCCTTCGGTATGGCGGTGAGCCCGCTCCTGGCGTCCAGTCGCAGCTCGGCATGCCCGTCGGCTTCGGTCAGGTACACATCGAGCACAGCGGTGGTCATTCGGCTCCTCTGTGGTTCTCGGTCGCGTCCGAGAACTCGGTCATCGTGCGGTGCGTGACGGTCACGCTGGTGTGTGAGTCGGTGTGGGAGTTGCTGTGTGAGGCGGTGTGCCGGGTGGCGGTGGCCAACTCGGCGATCGGCCGGATGTCGACGTGCCCCGGCCGGGCCATCAGCAGGTGCTGGTCGGGTACCGGTGTCCAACCGGGCAGCACGTCGTGCGGCTCGGAGGCCACGGTCACCGCGTGGGGTTCGGTGCGCACCGCCAGCGCATGGCTCCACGCGGTGGCGTAGACGCCCCGGCCGTCGGTGAGCAGCAGGTTCAGCCGGGAGCCCGGCGCGGCGGCAGCCACCTCGGCGACCACGCCGGCCAGCGCCGCCTCCGGCGGCAACCCAGCCAGCAGCCGGTGCCGGACCAGCGCCCAGAGCAGCGCGGCGTCGGTCGGTGCGTCCAGGGTGAGCAGGTCGGTCACCGGCAGCGCGGCGGCCAGCGGGGCCACTGCGCCAGGCCAGCCCCGCACCACACCGTTGTGGCTGAACAACCAGTGCCCGTCGGTGAACGGGGCGCACGCGGTGCTCACGATCGGCATGCCCACGGTGGCCGTGCGCACCGAGGCGAGCAGCGCGCCGGCCTCGGTGACCGCGGCGAGCTCAGCGAACGACTGGTCGGTCCACAGCGGCCGCTCGGTGCGATACCGGGTGGGCAGCCCCGCGCCGGGCGGATACCAGCCCACCCCGAACCCGTCGGCGTTGACCGTCCCGCCGCCGCGCATGTCCCGGGGAGCGTAGGACTGCCGCAACAGCCCGTACTCCGGTTCGAGCACCAGCGCGGCGAGCGGGCGCGGCGGACCCAGGTAGACCAGGTGTCGGCACACGCCCGCTACCCGACCCGACCGTTGCGCAGTTCCACCGGGGTGGCGTCGCGGGCGCAGCGGAAGCCGGAGAAGATCTGCCGGCGGA
>DATHIT010000708.1:0-8621 GCA_035489915.1 Pseudonocardia sp.
CGGCGGCTCACCAGACCCCGGCTTACTCCGCCTCGACCGGCTACTCGACCCAATCCGGCCCGGCAGCGCACTCCGCCCCATCGGTGGCGCACTCCGCCCCGGCGGCGCAGGCGGCTCCTCGGGATCAGTCGGCTCCCCCGACGCGGGGTCCCCGCCCGGATCAGGGCGGCCCGGCTCAATCGGTCCCGGCCCGGGTGTCGGCGCCCAGCCGGCCTAACCTCGGTGCCCAAGCGGAGGAGGCCGCACCGCGCTCCGCCTCGGCGCGCAACGGCGACGGCGACAACGGGCAGTCCCCGGAGCGGCGGCCGCTGGACCCACGGGTCGTGCAGCTGGCCCGGCACCTGGCCACCACCGAGGACGCCGACGAGCTCACCGGCGAGATGGTCGGCCCACTGCTCAACATCGACGTGGCCCCGCGCACCGGGCGACGGCTGCTCGGCCAGGCGCGGGAGCTGGTCAACCGGCGCGCGCAGGCCGAAGAAAGCGGTCTGGACGACCCGGAACTCAGCGTGATCGGCGGCCGCTAGGCGCTCCTAGACCGCTCTCGGCGCGTTGATCCCGTCGGTAATGCCGTCATTGACCCTGTCGGTGATCCCGTCGGTGATCCCGTCGGTGATCCCGTCGGTGTTCCCGGAGCGCCACTCGCGCCAGACGATCGACGCGGCGTAGGGCACCAGGTCGCGGCCACGCCGCCAGAGCCAGGGCAGCCCCTTGAACAACAGCCACACCAGGTGATGCAGCGCGGTCACCTCCCGACCGCCGGACCGGGCCAGGCTGACCGGGCTGGGCACCGCGAACCCGGCCTCGGACAGCAGATCGCCGAAGCCGAGGGCCAGCATCCGGTGCCCCAGCTCGGACGGGTGCAGCCGGTCCACGCTCCAGGTGGCCCGGTCGTACCCGCCGGGCAGCGCGTGCAGATCCAGGCAGCCGATCCGGTGCCGGGTCACCACCGCGTCGGTGACCGCGTTGAGTTCCTCGATCCGCTGGCGCAGCGCCCGCCGCAACGACCCGGGCAGCCAGAACACCTGGCTGTGGTCGTGGAACCGGACGGTCAGCACCGTGGCGCCGACCGCCCGCAGCGCCGCGACCACCGCCTCGTAGTCGCGGTCCAGCCCCGCCGCGTCGAAGTCCGAGCGCAGCGTGTCGTTCATGCCGACCACCAGCACCGCGACCTCCGGGCGCATCCGCAGCGCGGCGGCCAGCTGGTGGCTGCGCACACAGGCCATCCGCGCCCCGGGGAACGACACGTTCGAGTAGCGCACGGTGCCGCGCTCGCCCAGTGCGTCGAGCAGCAGCGGGCCGAATCCTCGCCATCCTCCGCCGGGCAGGGGGTCACCGATACCGACGGGGGTGGAGTCGCCCAGGACTACCAGGCTGCGCACGGCCCTCGACAGCGGGGCGGCCCCGGGGTCGGGTAGCGGTGCGATGATCTCAGCGGTCACGTCTGCACACGATCACGAACCTGCACTCACCGAGGGTGAGAACGGGATGACGCGTCGTAGACCGGTTGCCGAACGGTCGGTGCTTTTGGCCCTCCAAGCCCCCTGAGCCGCCGTTTGGGCCCTCCCCCGCCGATGTGCACGGCCGTCACGGGGTGACGGGTCAGCGGCGGGCCCGGGTCCGGAACGCCGGGAAGAGGGGCAGCTCGGCCGGGCCATCACCGAGCCGGCCGCGCAGCGCCGCCAGCATCGACTCGGCCAGCTCCGCGGTGGCCGGCCGCCGCGCTGCCGCCGCATCCGTGGCCAGCCCGGCCCAGTAGTGGGTCAGCGCGAGCAGCGCGCGCGGCGACCGAGCCGGGTCCCGGCCGATGAGGGCGTTCTCGGCCAGGCCCTTGGGCAGCAGCTGCCGGGTGCACAGCCATACCCAGAGCAGCTGCGCATCGAGCAACCGGGTGGTCAACCGGATCGGTTCATCCAGGTCCGGCCAGACCACAACCACCTCGGAGCGCCAGGCCGCGAGCATCGCCTCGGGCATGCCGGCGGGCAATCCGAAGCTGCTCTCGCAACCGGGGAAGGGCATCCGGGTGTAGGCGGCGTCCAGCACCACGTCCCGGAAACAGCCCCATTCGAAGTCCACGAACCGCACGCCCCGGCTGGTGACCAGATTGTTGTCCGGGCAGGTGTCCGACGGGCTGAACGCGCGGTACCGGGTGCCGCCGAGCAGCCGGGCGGTGGCGTGCGCCTCCAGCGCGGCGGCCGGGCTGACCGTCACACCCAGCTCCGCGGCGACCAGCTCGGGCACCGAGGCCAACGCCGCCCTGGCCTCGTCGGCCATCGGATCCCGCCAGGACCGCTCCCCCAGCCGGCGCAGCAGCGCGTCGAAGTCGTGCTCCCGTCCGGCGGTGACCGCGTGCAGCCGGCCCAGCGCCCGCGCCCAGACGAGCAGGCACCGCTCGGCCGAGCCGGCGTCGGTGCCGAACAACTTGTCGGCCAGGGTGGACGAGCGCCCCAGATCCTCCAGCACCAGCAACCGGTTCGCCGGGTCGTGCGCGACCAGCTCCGGGCTGGTGCGGTTCCCGCCGGACAGCGCGGTGAACAGCTGGAGGCTGGCCGCCTCGTGCCGGAACCGGCCCGCCCGCCCCGCCGAGGGGTCACGCTGGTACTGCTTGATCACCAGGCTGCGCGGCAGGCCGAACGGGTTCTCCGCGACCCGGGCCCGGAGCACCACCGAGCGGCCGCTGCCGCCCAGATCCTCGGGATCCGCCAAGGTCACGGTCGCCCCGTGCCGACGGGTGAGCAGTTGCTCGGCGAGATTGAGCGCCCGCACCACGACCAAAGAGGTCGTCGTCGAGTCGGCCGGCCGACGACCAGCTGAAGGACGGATCATCGCCTCCGACACTACTCGCCGGACAGCTGCCGACCCACCATTCGATGCTTCCGCGCGGACGGGGACAGCCACAGCACCAGCACGGCGGCGAGCACAATGCCGACCAAATTGACCAGCAGCTGGACCACCGAGGACAACGCCCGGTCCCAGCTGGCATCCACCACCGCCACGATGGCGAACGCGGCCGCCGGCACCGTGGTGACCGAGATGAACACGCCGACCAACGCGCTGGACTTCGCCGAGGTCAGCGACAGCATGCCGGCCGCACCGGCGAGCAGCGCGATGATCAGCGAGAACGGGCCGACCTCGTAGATGAAGTCGACCTGGGACAGGTTCTCCAGGCTCAGACCGGCCAACAGCCCGGTGAGGCGGAACACCAGCCAGACCAGCACGGTGATCGCCATGGCGACCGGGAAGCCAACCAACAGCGCGATGCCGCCCCGCCGGATCAGGTCCACTCGGCGCAGCACCAGACCGACCGCCACCGCGGCCAGCGGGCCGAACTCCGGACCCAACACCATCGCGCCGACCACGGTGACCGGCGAGTTGGTGATCACACCGATCGCGGCGAGCAGACACGCGATGGTGAGGAAAGCCAGGAAGCTCACGGTCAGTCGGGAGTCCTCACCGGTACGCGCGATCAGCTCGTCCCAGATCACCGCGTCGGCCGGGTCGCCGGGCACCGCCGCCTCCGCCGCGTCGGCCGAGTCGGACAGCACGGTGTCGATGGCTTCCAGGGTGATGCCGCCGGAGCGGTCCACGCCGAGATTGGTCAGCGCGTCCAGCACATCGTCCGCGCACTCCCTGGTGAGGGTGGCCTCGAGGACGTCGCCAGGCGGCCGCACCGCGACGCCTGGCAGCACGGTCAGGTGGGCGACCCCGGGCGAGTCCAGCAGCAGCTGGCGTACCTGCTCAGACTGCTCCGCCGGGCAGAGCACCCGCAGGTGGAGCACGCTATTCGCCGGCGGGCGTTGGCGGCTCCGGTACCGCGTCGATGCCGGCTTCCTTACGCTGCTCCGGAGTGATCGGCGCGGGCGCCGAGGTGAGCGGGTCGTAGCCGCCGCCGGTCTTCGGGAAGGCGATCACGTCGCGCAGCGAGTCGGCGTGCGAGAGCAGCATGCAGGTCCGGTCCCAGCCGATCGCGATGCCGCCGTGCGGCGGCGGCCCGTAGTTGAACGCGTCGAGCAGGAAGCCGAACTTCTCCCGCTGCTCCGCCTCATCCATGCCGAGCAGCGCGAACACCCGTTCCTGCACGTCCGCGCGGTGGATACGAATCGACCCGCCGCCGATCTCGTTACCGTTGCAGACGATGTCGTAGGCGTAGGCGAGCGCCTGGTCCGGCGCCTCCTCGAAGCGGTCCAGCCAGTCCGCGTTGGGCGAGGTGAACGGGTGGTGCACGGCCGTCCAGCCCAGTTCGTTGCCCTTGTCGTCGCGGATCCGCTCGAACATCGGCGCGTCCACCACCCAGACGAACGACCAGGCGT
This sequence comes from Pseudonocardia sp., assembly GCA_035489915.1. Classification (GTDB taxonomy): domain Bacteria; phylum Actinomycetota; class Actinomycetes; order Mycobacteriales; family Pseudonocardiaceae; genus Pseudonocardia. Next base: position 4,311 of record DATHIT010000708.1, read on the forward strand.
TCTCGTCGACCAGCCCGCATCGGCGGGCGATCTCGCCCCGGGCCGCGCCGAGCAGCGCGCGGGCATCGGCGGGGTGGCCGGCGGCGAAGAAGATGCAGTCCCCTGGGCCGGCGCCGACCGCCTTGGCGAGCCCGTCGCGCTCGGCCTCGGAGAGGTTCTTCACCACCGGGCCGCGCTCGTCGACCTCGCCGTTGTCGTCGATGAGCACGTAGGCCAGCCCCCGGGCGCCGCGCTGCTTGGCCCACTCCTGCCAGGCGTCCAGCTGGCGGCGGGCCTGGGACGCGCCGCCGGGCATCACCACCGCGCCCACGTACGGGTTCTGGAACACCCGGAAGTTGGTGTCCGCGAAGTAGTCGGTGAGGTCGGTCAGCTCGATCCCGAAGCGCAGGTCGGGCTTGTCGCTGCCGTAGCGGGCCATCGCCTCGGCGTAGGTCAGCCGGGGAATCGGCCGGGGGATCTCGTAGTCGGCCAACTCCCGCCACAGCGCGGCGACGACCTCCTCGCCCAGCTCGATCACGTCGTCCTGGTCGACGAAGCTGGCCTCGATGTCCAGCTGGGTGAACTCCGGCTGCCGGTCGGCCCGGAAGTCCTCGTCCCGGTAGCAGCGGGCGATCTGGTAGTACCGCTCCAACCCGGCCACCATGAGCAGCTGCTTGAACAGCTGCGGGCTCTGCGGCAGGGCGTACCAGGAACCCGGGCGCAGCCGGGCCGGCACCAGGAAGTCGCGCGCGCCCTCCGGCGTGGACCGGGTCAGCGTCGGGGTCTCCACCTCGACGAACTCGCGGGCGTGCAGCACCTCGCGGGCGATCCGGTTGGCCTCGCTGCGCAGCCTGATATTGGCGGCCGGGCCGGCGCGGCGCAGGTCCAGGTATCGGTACTTGAGCCGGATCTCCTCGCCGACCTCGGTGTGCTCGTCCAGCGGGAACGGCAGCGGGGCTGACTCGCTGAGCACGGTCAGGTCGTCGGCGGTGACCTCGATGGCGCCGGTGGGCAGCTCGGGGTTCTCGTTGCCCGCCGGGCGCGCCGCGACCTGCCCGGTGACCTTCACGCAGAACTCGGCGCGCAGCCGGTGCGCCCTCTCGGCCATCTCGCCCTCGCGGAACACCACCTGCGCCACTCCGGACGCGTCCCGCAGATCGATGAAGATCACCCCGCCGTGATCACGCCGGCGAGCTACCCATCCGGCGAGGGTCACGGTGCTACCAGCATCTTCGGCACGCAACGTGCCGGCGGGGTGGGTACGAATCACGATAGGCCAGGTTAGTCGGCCGCCCGGAGGACCCGGCCAGCAGGTTTCCGCTCAGCTCGCTAACCGCGCCGACCCTGTCGTTACCCAACTACACAGCACGCAGGTCCCCGGGGCCGCCACCCTGCCTGTGGTGCAGTCCGGCAACACGCCGCCGGCACCGGCGCGTCAACCCCCGGCGGCACAGACCAGGTGCAGCTCGCGCACACCCTGCACGGTCTGTGCGGCCCGCGGCCGCTCTGTGCGAGCCGCTCACGGCGCGCGGTGCCTGCCCCGGGCGCCGACCGGGCGCCACAATGTCAGCCCGAGCGGTCCGGGCCGGCCTTCACCAGCTCGATGCGTACCAGCACCCGGCGATCCCGCTCCATGGCGGCCCGGTACTCCGCCCAGTCGGAGTGCTCCCCGGAGATGCTCCGGTAGTACTCCTCCAGGCCGGGCAGGGCGTCCGGCATCGACACGACCTCGGCGCGCCCTTCCAGCTGCACCCACTCGCCGAAGAACTCGTCGGGGAACACGCACACCCAGACCCGTGGGTCGCGGCGCAGGTTCCGCACCTTGAACGCGGTCTCCCGGCTGCTCACGATCACGTGCCCCTCGGTGTCCGCCCCGACCACCACCGGAGAAAGCTGCGGTGTGCCGTCCGACTTGAGTGTGGCCAGCACCGCCCGGTGCCTGGTCCGGACATACTCCCGTGCCTGCTCGAGATCCATGCGGGTCAACCTAGGCCGAGCCAGACCTCCTGGTGTGCTGAGAGGGCCGACTCAGTGTGCTGAGAGCGCCGACTCGCGGGAATTTTTTGATGCGGTGGGGCTCGCGGGTGTCAGGTTGTCGGCGGTGTGCCGGGGTTGCGGGCGGCGAGTGGTCGCAGGACCGCGTAGAGGGCGCCGGCGAGCACGAAGCCGACCAGGAACGCGATGTCGCCCAGCCCGGGGAACTGCCGGGCGATCAGGCCGGTGAACAGGTGCTGGTTGGAGAACAGGGGTACCGAGACCGCGATGCCGACCAGCATGGCCACCGGGCCGGCCCAGTTGCGGTACCAGCGGGCGTAGAGCAGCTGGTCGATGGGTTGACCCCGGCGCAGGTACTGGTCGGTGAACATCACCCCCAGCCACGGGCCGATCCAGTAGGCGATCACCAGCAGGAAGCTCTCGTACTTGCTGCCCGCGTCCTGCAGGGCGGACCAGGCCAGCAGGAACCCGATGACCCCGAACACCACCGCCACCAGCGCCCGCCGGAAGGTCAGCGGCAGGTTCACCCCGAGGGTGAGGAAGGACATCGCCCCCGAGTAGATGTTGATCACGTTCGCGGAGATCGCGCCGAGCACGATGGCCAGCAGGGTCAGCGCGCCGAGCCAGCCGGGCAGCTGCCCGGTGAACGCCCCCGCCGGGTTCGCCGCCGAGGTGCCGCCGGCGGTCACCGACGCAGCGCCGACGGTCTCCAGCAGCATGCAGGAGATGAACACGCCGAGCCCGGCCCACAGCCCGGTCCGCCGAGGGCTCACCGAGGCCGGCAGGTAGCGGGTGTAGTCGGCGGCGTAGGGGTTCCAGCCGGCGGCGTAACCGAAGGCCGCGCCGACGGTGAGCAGGAACCCGCCGGGAACCGGCTGGGTGGCGGCGGCCGGCTGCGCCTTGGCCAGCAGCACCATCGACGCCATCAGGAACACCACGCCCAGGAAGACCAGGGCGTACTTCTCGAACGCGTGCACCAGGTTGTGCCCGAAGAACGCCACCAGCACCTGGGCCAGCACCACGATCAGCAGGGCGGCCAGCACCGGCATCGAGGTCAGCGCGGACAGCGCGAACGCCCCGCTCACGCTGTTCACCGCGAACCAGCCGAAACCAGCGGTGACCGAGTTCAACCCAGCCGGCAGCACGTTGCCCCAGAAGCCGAACGGGACCCGGCTGAGCACCATCTGAGGCACGCCGTGCTTGGGGCCCCGGGCGGAGAGCACCGCGTGCGACAGCGAGCCGAGCACGTTGCCGATCAGCAGCGCCAGCACGGCCTCCCAGAAGCCCAGCCCGAACACCCCGACGGCCAGGATGCCCAGGAAGACGGTGGCGAACTCCAGGTTCGGGGAGGTCCAGGTCCACAGCAGCTGCAGCGGCTTGCCGTGGCGGTCACCGTCCGGGATGAACTCCACGCCACCCGGCTCGACTGCGGCGATGCGGTCGCCGTACTCGCCGGGGCGCACCGGCTCGCCGAGCACCGCGCCGGTCGGCAGGGGCTTGGTCGGATCCACGGACTCGGTTGTCGGCTCAGCCAACGGAGATCGCCGCCAATTTCTCTCGCAGGTAGTCGCCCCACACCACGGGCGGATAGCTGGTCCGGCCGACCGGTGGGGGCAGCGTCTCGATCACCGCGTCGTGGTCGGCCTCGTAGAAATAGACCAGCGACATGAGTTCCTCCTCGGGCGCCTCCGGCGGGGGCGCCAGCACCCGGTGGCGGGTGGAACGCCAGCGATCGCCGGTCCAACGGGCCATCAGGTCCCCCAGGTTCACGGTGAACGCGTCCGGGTCGAACGGCGCGTCCACCCACTCGCCCTCTGCGGTGTAGACCTGCAGGCCGCCCAGGCCTGGCTCGCGGTCCAGCACGGTGACCGTGCCGAAGTCGGTGTGCGGGCCGATCCGGAACTGTCCCGGCTCGGCCGGCCCGATGCGGCGTAGCGCCGGGTACCAGTTCACGTTGAAGCCGAAGGTCGGGTGGGTCAGGTAGCTGGCGAAGTGGTCGTCCGGCAGCCCGAGCGCCACCGCGCAGACGGCCATCAGCTGATCGGACAGCGCCCGCATCCGGCTCAGGTACTCGGTGAGCGCCGGGCGGAGCCCGGGTACCTCGGCGGGCCACACGTTCGGCAGGAACCACTGGGCGTCCACCTCGGGGTCACCGGTGGGGTCCTCGGCGGCCAGCGAGTACGACTCCTTCAGGTCGGCCGGCGTCGCGGTGCCCTCCGCGTAGCCGTTGGCCTCGATGCCCGGAGGCAGCCAGCCCCGGCCGCCGACCCGCACCTCGTACCGCTGTTTGACCTGCTCGGGCAGCGCAAAGAACGCCCGGGCATGCGCTCGCACCCG
>DATHIT010000709.1:0-14682 GCA_035489915.1 Pseudonocardia sp.
CACATTGATCGCCGAGACGCTGACGCTTCGACACGAGGTTGCGGTGCTACGCCGCCAACTCGGCCCAGCCCGCCCATCCTGGTCCGACCGGGCATTCCTGTCCGCCCTGGCCAGGATCCTGCCTCGCGAACTGCGCCGCCATCGCCTCGTCACACCGGCCACCCTCCTGGCCTGGCACCGACGCCTGATCACCAAGAAATGGACCTACCCGAGCCCTGTACCGTGCCAAAATTCGACGTTGGCTCGGTGACCTGCTGTTTTTGTTCGTTCCAGGGCCCGTGTCATGATCACCGACTGTGCTGTTTCGTCTGACCTACTTGATCGCGGTGAGGTTGTTCGGCTGGCTGGGTTTGCTCCTGCGCCGCTCCTCGACCAAGGATGTCGAGATCCTGGTACTGCGCCACGAAGTCTCCGTCCTGCGCCGCCAGGTTGGCGCCCCACGCCCTTCCTGGCCAGATCGCGGAGTCTTGTCTGCGTTGACACGGCTGCTGCCCCGCGAACTATGCCGACACCGCATCGTGACACCAGCCACGCTACTGGCATGGCATCGCCGTCTGATCACGCGGAAATGGACCTACCCGAACCCGCCAGGACGGCCCGGAATCGACGCCGCGCTCCGCGAGTTAGTCGTCCGACTGGCGCGGGAAAATCCCCGCTGGGGGCATCGCCGTGTGCAAGGAGAACTCATCCGACTCGGCCATCGCGTGGGTGCGGGCACCATCCGACGCATTCTGGCAACCGCCCGGGTCGGTCCCGCCCCGCGAGGAAGAGACACCGCGTGGCGCGCTTTCCTGCGCGCGCAGGCAGCGGGCCTGTTGGCCACGGACTTCTTCCACCTCGACACCATCGGCCTGCGCAGGCTCTACGTCTTGTTCGTGATGGAGATCCGCACTCGGCGTGTCCACATCCTGGGCGTGACCGCACATCCGACCGCGGGCTGGACCACGCAGGCAGCCCGCAACCTGCTGATGGACCTCGAGGGGCGGATCTGCCAGTTCCGGTTCCTCATCCGTGACCGAGACACGAAGTACCCCGAATCGTTCGATGCGGTGTTCGCGTCCGAGGGCATCGACGCGGTGGAGATCCCGCCGCGGACCCCGCGAGCGAATTGTTATGCGGAGCGGTTTGTCCGCAGCGTCCGGTCAGAGTGCACCGACAGGATGCTGATCTACAACGAGCGCCACGCCACTAGCGTCCTGGCCGAGTTCGCCTGCCATTTCAACGATCACCGCCCGCACCAAGGCCGCCAGCAACGCCCACCCAACCACGACCCGGCCATCATCATCTCGCGGGACGGCCCGATCCACCGCCACCGCCTCCTCGGCGGCACCATCAACGAGTACCGACGAGCAGCCTGAACCGGCCACCAAACTCCAGCTGAGAGCATGACTCGCAGGGTTTTGGCACCGTACAGGGTGGTTGGGGCCGAGGACCCGCTCGTAGTCGGTGAGGGTGGTTTCGTAGAGCGGGATGGCCTTGTTCAGCTGCCCCGCCGCCTCGTAGGCGTGGGCGAGGTTGTTGCGCGAGGCCAGGGTGTCGGGGTGGTTGGGGCCGAGGACCCGCTCGCGCTTGGTGAGGGTGGTTTCGTAGAGCGGGATGGCCTTGTCCAGCTGCCCCGCCGCCTCGTAGACGCCAGCGAGGTTGTTGCGCGAGGCCTGTCGGGTTCCAGAACCCGGTCACCGCCGCTGATCTGCTGGTTTACGCTGCGCGTTCGTACTCGTTGATCAAGCCCCCCAAAATGGGTAGGCCTCTGATTTGCTTGTGATGTGATGACGAGTTGAGCCGGACGTCGACTTGCGTCGCAGTGAAAAGATCCCCGGCGCGGAGTAGTTAGGCGCCTTCTTCGCCGAGGATGGTGCCGATACTGGCTACCGCATCGGGGCGCCGAATCCGTAGCCCGGCCAGGACCGCGATGCCGAGCAGCAGCCACAGCGTGGCCAGGTAAGGAGTGAGGTTGAGTGGCGCGGTCGGCGTGGGGTAGATCGATCCGAACAACGCCGCGCCAAAAACGGCGGTACCGATGACTGGAGCCAGGAGCCGGAGGGCCAGGTTGGCGCGGTATTCCGCTCGACGAAAGTAGGTGACGGCGGCCACGCATAGGCCGATGTAGACCACGATCACCACCAAGGTGCCCAGCGTGGCGAAAAAGTAGTACACCGACATCGCCGGGCTGGCTCCGAGGTCGGTGCTGGCCAGGCCGTACCCGACGAGCAGGGCCAGCACGGTGCCCAGCACGGTGACGGCGACCGTGGCCACCACTGGGGTCTGGAACCGCCGGTGCAGCGTGGCTAGGCGGGCAGGCAGCACGCCCTCGCGCGCCATCGCATACATCGTCCGGGCCGCGGCAGAAGCGCAGCCCACACACACCACGAACGCCGACAACAGCGCCCCCAACTCGACCATGGCCCCAAGCGAAGGGCCGACGAACCGGGTGGCCACCGTCTTGAGCGCGAACGAATCCCCACCGAACGTCGCGCCGTTGTCCACCCCGAACCCGATCGAGAGGCCGTAGGTGGTCCACAGGTAGAAGGCCATGGCCAGGATCACCGAGGTAAGCACGGCCACCGGGATGGCCCGGCGGGGGTTGTCGGTCTCCTCACCGAAGTCGGCGGCGGTCTCGAAGCCGATGTAGGAGGTGATCCCCAGGATGATCCCGTAGAACACCCCGGAAAAACCGCCCTTGACCGTGTGACCGAACGTGAACGGAGCCCATGTGTTGCCCTGCGCGCCGCCCCGGACGGTCACCACCACGTCGACGACGAGGATCAGCGCGACGGTGAGGACGCCGAGGAGCAGCTGAACCCGGGTGGTGACCGCGATCCGCACCACCGCCAGCGCCAGCAGAGCCACCATGCCCACCACGAACACCGGCGACCACCAGCCGTCGGGCAACCCCAGCAAGTCACAGGCCAAATAGGCCACCGCCGCCATGGTCATCGGCACGAAGCACAGCACTCCGAACGCGTACAGCCACCCGGCCAGAAAGCCCCAACCCCGGCCCAGACCCCGGCTGATGTAGGTATAGGCGTAACCGGCGCCGGCCATCCGCCGGGTGAACCCGACCACCACGAACGCCAGCGCCAGACAGCCACAGCCGCCCAACAGAAAAGCCAGCGGAGTCGAGCCGCCGGCCACCGCCGCGACCCCGGGCACGTTGAGCAACATGGCCATCCCCGGCGCCAGGATCGACACCGAGATCGCCACCGCGTCCCTGGTCTTCAGGCTGCCGGCCGCGAGCCGGGCACGCACCGCCCCTGACTGCACATCGTGATTCACCATTGCTCGCTCTCGTATCGGTGGGTGTTCAGTACAGCCACCGGTGAGCGGCGAGCACCTCCGCGTCGGTCCGCTCGGCGGCCCAGGCCACGTCGGCTTCCCGCACCGCCCGGAACGCGTCTGCCAGTTCTTCGCCCAGGGCGGTGCGAATGCGCTTGTTGCTCATCAGCGCGTCGAGCTGCTCGGCCATCGTGGAGGGCAGGGCGGCGATCCCGCGCTCGGACCGTTGGTGCTCGGTCCAGGTGCCGGGGTCCTGCGCAACCGGCTCGGGCGGGGTCAGCCCGTCCTCGATCCCGCCAAGGCCGGCGGCCAGGACAGCGGCGATGGCCAGATGCGGGTTGGCCGAGGCGTCCGACGGCTTGAGCTCGATATTGGCATTGCCGGCGCCGACCAGCGTCGAACCCGGCACCAGGCGCAGCGCAGCCTCCCGGTTCTCCACCCCCCAGAAATCGTAGGCGCCCGACCAGTACCCGGGCCGGCGCCGATGCAGCGAGGACAGGCTGGGCGCGGTCACGGCGACGACCGCCCGTAGGTCGCGCAGCAGGCCGGCCAGGTAAGCGGCACCCTCTGGTCCCAGCTCGCCCGGGCCGGACCCGCCGGACAGCACGTTCTGCCCGGCGCGCGACACCGAGGTGTGCAGGTGCCAGCCGTTACCGACCTGCCCCAGCTCCACCAGCGGCGCGAAGCTGGCCCGCAGCCCGTGCGCGCGGGCGGCGGCGTGGATGGTCTGGCGGGCCAGCACCTGATGGTCGGCGGCGGTGACCGGGTCGGCGGCCACAATGCTCAGCTCGTACTGGCCCGGGCCGTACTCACCATGGAATTGGTTCACCTCGATGCCGTTGCCGCCGAGGTCGCGCAGCAGCTGCTCGGCGAACTCGTCCACCGCCAGCATGCGCAGCGGCCCGTAGGACGGGCCCTCGTGGGTCGGGCGCAGCTGCTCCGACCCCGGCTCGGGCCGCAACAGCTGGAACTCCATCTCGTAGCCAGCCAGGAAACTCAACCCGAGCCGCTCGCCTCGCTCGACCTGGCGCTCCAGCACGCCACGCTGGTCGTACGGCCACGGCGAGCCGTCAGCGGCCACCTGCCGCCCCGGCACCCAGGCGAAACCCGGCTGCCCGTACAGCCGCACCAGCCGGTCGCACTCCGGGACCAGCCGGATGTCCCCCGACGGTGTTCCCAGCCCATCGTGGCCGAAGGTGATCCCATCGAGCGAGTCGAACACCGCGAACAGCGGGGTGATCCCGATACCGCGCTCGGCTACCGACTCCAGCCGGCTGACCGGGACCGTCCGCGATCGTGAGATGCCGTTGTTGTCTACCCAGACGACCGTGACCCCGACTACCCCCTGGGCGGCCAAGTCCTCGGCGACGGCCCGCACCGTTTCTCTCGTCATTTCGACCCGCGTTCCTCGACTCGCCGTGTGGCAGACACCAGCGCCAACATTGGTCGAAATGTCGCAACACTTTGTTGATGTTCGATAAATAAGCGGTCAACTTCCAAGAAAATTAGTTCAGAGAAACCTGCATCCGCTTGCCCCATGCTCCGGGTCGACCCCTGTGGGGCTCGAAAACTCGGTCACGTGCTTTGAGCTGGGACGTCGGCAGAAACGCCTGAGCGATCAGACAGTGCCTCCGAACGTGTTCAAAACAATGGGTCTGCACTCCCGAACGCGTTCAATTTGACCTTCACGGCCGTTTAAGAACCTTGTGGGGCTCGAAAATTAGGTTGTGGCGCTGACCTGGGCTGTTCCGGAGGCCAGGACGGAGTGTTGAGATGATCGCCTGGTGTTGTTGTCGATCATCTATGTGGAGGTTCGGTGGCTGCTTGGCGCGGTCGTGGTGATTCTCGGCCGGCGCCCGGCGCGGGCCGGGGCGCCCGCCGACCGCAGGGGCAATCAGACGGCTGACGGTCCGGATGGCCAGGGAGAACCCAGGCTGGGGTCATCGGCGTGTCCAGGGTGAGTTCGTTCGGCTCGGACATCACATCGCCTCGTCGACGGTGTGGCGGATCCTGCAGGCGGCCGGAATCGATCCGGCGCCACGGCGAGCAGGTCCAACTTGGACACAGTTTCTCACCCAGCAGGCAAAGGTTCGCGTACTGCTTACTCCGCCGCAAGCGCCGCGGGCGAACGCGATCTGCGAGCGGATGATCGGTACCCCGCGCCGGGAACTGCTGGACCGGGTGCTGATCGTCAACGAGCGGCACCTGCACCGGGTCGTCACCGTCTACTTGTCACATTTCAACGCGTGCCGACCGCACCGGTCCCTGGCACAACTCGCGCCAGCTCAGGTCGAGTCCGGGCCACCTGAACCGATCAACCTGGCCGACTACAAAGTCCGCCGCAGACCGATCCTGCGCGGGCTCACCAGCGAGTATCACGGCGCCGCGTGACCGACCGTGTACACCACAAACCCGCCGCAGTTCAGCGGCCACACAGAAATATTCGAGCCCCACAAGGTCCACTTCTTCACCACCAGGCGACGGCAGCGCAAGATCGTGTCCGGGGTCACCAGCCTCAACTCACGCAGTGCCTTCGGAAGCAGTCGGATCAACGCGGCCACCACAGCGCGGCCGCCCAGTCCAAGCGAGGCCTCGGATGGGCTCTTCGCAATACAGCCGCCTCATGGCGCAAGACCAGCAGCTCCACATCCTTGGACGCCGAGGAACGGCCGAGCAGCACCAACCAACCCAGCAACCGAACGAAGATCAGATAGAGCAGTCGCAACGACGCGGAACACGATCATGCCGCGCTAGGCTGGGTCCAACATCACCGCAGGTGGGAGATGTCAGCCGACTTTTGGATCCCGACAGTGGGCTCGTGGGCCATCCAGCGGCGCGCTCCGGGATCGGCGCGGTGATCAGCACTGTGACTAGCTCCTCGCCCTCATCGGAGCGCATGTCGACGGCCACGGCCCGCTTGCCCTCGTTCAACGACACCCAATAGATGCTCTCGCCGCCGGCGGCGACGGGCCAGCGCTAATGACCCAGAGTCTGGCCTCCCTCCGAGTCGCCCGCACGGATCTCGGGCGGCGCGACCGCGTGCCGCCTCTACCTCTTGACTCTAGTTTAGCCTCACCCTACGGTGCTGGAAACCTTTCCGGGAACGATTTCAGCCGATGTGACAGCGTTGGCGAGGACGTGGGAGATCACGAGATGACCGCAGTGCAGACACCCGTCCTGACCGGTACGCCGGCGGCGTCGAGCCTGACGATCACGCACGTCGAGACGATCCCGCTGCGGGTGCCGCTGGCCCGCACGTACAGCGGAAGCTTCTATTGGATGACGCACCGCTCGACGATCATCACGCGGATCTACACCGAGGAGGGCGTGGTGGGTGAGGCCTACGTCGGTGACGAGGACGCGGCCAACGAGTACATCGAGCGGATCATCCACCAGGAGATCGCGCCGAAGCTGATCGGGCATGACGGCTACGCCACCGAGCGGCTCTGGGAGATCTCCCGGCCGGCCACCTTCAACATCCTGCGCGACCGGCGCCTCGGCCTCGTCGCGCAGTCGTGCGTGGACACCGCGCTGTGGGACCTCAAGGCCAAGGCGCTCGGTGTCCCTCTGTGGAAGCTATGGGGTGGTTACCGGTCCGAGGTCCCGATCATCTGGACCGGCATCTACTACGGCAGCGAGCTGTCCATCGAGGACGAGATCGCCCGCGCCCGCGAAGTCGGGCTGGCCGGCATGAAGATGAAGGTCGCCGGCCAAACCCCGGAGGAGGACGCTGCCCGGTTCATCCGCTGCCGCAAGGCAGCCGGAGACAACTTCATCCTGGTCTCCGACGCCAACCAGGGCTGGACGATCCAGGAGGCCGTCCGCTACGCGAAGCTGGTGCAGGACTACGACCTGTACTACTTCGAGGAGCCCGTCTACTGGCACAACGACCGCCGCGCGCTGCGCGATGTGCGCTACAAAGCCGGAGTCGACGTATGCGCAGGACAGGGCGAGTTCTCCCACTCCGGGGCCCGTGACCTGATGGAGACCGGCTCGATCGACGTCTGCAACTTCGACGGCTCCTGGTCGGCCGGGCCGACCGAGTGGCGCCGGATGGCGGCCACGGCCCTGTCCTACGACGTGCGCGTGGTGCACCACGAGGAGCCGCAGGTTGGCAGCCACCTGCTTGCCTCGGTCCCCAACGGCGAGTTCGTCGACACCTTCCACAGCGACCGCGACCCGATCTGGAACGGTCTCGTCGCCAACCGTCCCCAGGTCAAGGACGGGAAGATCGCCCTGCCCGACAAGCCGGGTTTGGGCTGGGAGCTCGACGAGGACTTCATCGCGAAGTACCGCATCAGCTTCGGCAACGACTGACCTTCCGCTCCCCAGCACCCACACCGGCGAACCCCCACGGGTTCGTCTCTCCACCCGGCGTCACGGGGCCGGTCGGTCGGCACACTCGACCGAACCGGCCCCGGCGCCCAGGTAACAGCGCAGTTCACCGAATCTTGAGGAGATGGCCATGGCGGCCACCAGCGCGCTGAGCGATGCCGAACGTACCCGGCAACTCAAGAAGATCAGCTCGGCCAGCATCATCGGTACCGCTCTGGAGTGGTACGACTACTACCTCTACGGGATCGCGTCCGCCCTGATCTTCGGACCGCTGTTCTTCCCCGGTCTGGGCAGCCTTGGCGGCACCCTCGCCTCATTCGCCACCTTCGCCGTCGGGTTCGTCGTCCGTCCCTTCGGCGGGGTGTACTTCGGAGCACTCGGCGACAAGTGGGGTCGCAAACGCGTCCTCGTCGTCACCCTGCTGCTGATGGGCCTGGCGACCACGGCGATCGGGCTGGTCCCCGACGCGCGCAGCATCGGTGCGCTAGCCCCGATCTTGCTGGTCCTGCTGCGGCTCATCCAGGGCTTCGGGGCCGGCGCGGAGTTCGGCGGGGCCGTGCTGATGTGTGCCGAGACCGCACCCAAGCGCCGCCGCGGGTTCTTCTCCAGCCTGCCGCAGATCGGCGTCGCACTCGGCGGGCTCGCAGCCACCGGATCCTTCGCCCTGTTCCAGAACGCCATGAGCGAGGAAACGTTCCAGAACATCGGCTGGCGGATCCCGTTCATCCTCAGCAGCGTCGCCGTCGCCGTCGGGCTGTTCATCCGGCTGCGCGTCGTGGAGACCCCGGTTTTCGAGAAGCTCAAGGACGAAGGGGCCGCCGCGGAGAAACCCCTGCGCGAGGTCGCCCGCACACACAAGCGCAGCCTGTTGATCGCGGTCGGCGCACGCTTCGCCGACAACGGCGTCGCCTACATCTACCAGACCTTCGTCCTGTCCTACGCAGTCAGTGAGCTGGGCCGGGCCAAGGGCCCACTGCTGACCGGGGTGGCGATCGCGTCGGCCGTGGCGATCTTCGCGACCCCGACCTGGGGTGGTCTCTCCGACCGGTTCGGCCGCCGCAGGGTCTACCTGACCGGAGCCGCGTTCTCCGCCGCCGTCGTCTTCCCGTTCTTTGAGCTGCTCAAGTCCGGGCCGGACTGGCTGATCGTCGTCGCACTGGTGATCGCGCTGACCGTCGGCAAGGAGATGATGTCCGCTCCGCAGGCGGCGCTGTTCGCGGAGCTGTTCGACACCCGCGTCCGCTACACCGGCTTCTCCTCCGCCCGCGAGCTGACCTCGATCCTCGGCGGCTTCATCCCGCTCATCGCGACCGCCCTCGTCGGCCTGTCCGGCAGCTCCTGGCCGGTCGCCGTCCTGCTCGTGGTGATGATCGCGATCACCTTCGTGGCGCTATGGATCGCGCCCGAGACCAAGGACCGCGACATGGACGTCGACTACGCCCCGCTCAACGGTTACGCCGGCAAGCGCCTACTCCCCGGCGACGAGCTCGCCGCCGCCTACGCCGCACAGCGCAGCCAGACCTCCACCGAGACGACCCCCTCCGACACGACATCCAAGGTAACCTCATGACCTCCAGCGCCAAGCCAACCGGCCAGACGCAGCTGACTGCGGAGCTCGTCCGCTTCTGCCACGGCATCACCTACGACATGGTTCCGGCCGAGGTCGTCGAACGCACCAAGGACCTGTTCGTCGACTGGCTCGCCGTGACCCTGCGCGGCACAACTGTCCCCTCGAGCACCACGATGGCCGAGTTCGCGGGGGCCTTCGCCCACCCGGGTCCCTCGACGGTGCTGGCCACCGGGGAGCGGCTTGACGCCCAGTACGCCGCACTGGCCAACGGCACCGCCGCGCACGCGATCGAGCTCGACGACGTCACCAACGAGTCCTCGACCCACCCCGGCATCGTCATGTTCCCGACCGCACTCGCCGCAGCGGAGGCCCTGCACAGCGACCCGCGGGACGTGATCGCTGCGGTCGTCGCCGGGTACGAGGTTATGATGCGCCTGGGCGAAGCCTCGTTCAATCCGAACGGCAACTACGACCTGTTCCACACCACCGGAACCCTCGGGGTGTTCGGCGCGGCAATGACCGCAGGCAAGCTGCTCGACCTGACCGAGCAGCAGCTGCTCATGGCACTGGGCATCGCCGGCTCGATGGCCTCCGGTTCCATGGAGTACCTGACCAACGGTGCCTGGACCAAGCGCATGCACCCCGGCTGGGCCGCGCACAACGGATGGATCGCGGCGAACCTGGCCAAGAACGACTACCGCGGCCCGGAGACGATCATCGAGGGCCCGTTCGGGTTCCTGAAGGTCTACACCCGGCACAGCCAGCCCGAACGGATCCTGCGCGAAATCGGCACACCGTTCAAAGTGATGGAAACCAGCATCAAGATCAACGCGTGCTGCCGCTACAACCACGCCGCGATCGACGCCGCCATGCTGCTGTGTAGCGAGCACGGCGTCAATCCGGAGCAGGTCGAGCGACTGCGGGTCAACGTCGTGCAGGGCGGATGGACCGTCGTCGCGCACCCGATCGAGGAGAAGCGCCACCCGAAGAACGTGGTCCAGGCGCAATTCTCCACCCCGTTCGGCGTCGCGGTCGGGCTGGTCCGGGGCCGCGCCGGCCACAACGAATACGTCCAGGCCAACGTAGACGACCCCGAAATCCAGGCCATCGCGGCCAAGGTCGACCTCTACGTCAGCGACGAGCTCGACGCGACCTACCCGCACGAGTGGCAGGCCAGGCTCGAGGCCACCCTGACCGACGGCCGCGAGATCACCGTCCACGTCCGCCACCCCCGCGGCGGCTGGCCCGGTGTCGAGCTATCCCGCGAGGAGATCCTGGACAAGGCCCACGAGCTCGCCGATCCCGTCGTTGGGCCCGACGCCCTCACCGCGGCGACGAACCTTATCTTCGACCTGGAGAAGCTTGACGACCTCGCCCGCATCGGCGAGGCCCTGAACGCAGACTCACAGCAATGACCACGGTGGACGCCTCCATCGCGCGCCCGACACGCACCGAGCGGGACTTCGGCGGCGAGATCGAGGTCCCAGCCAGTGTGCTCTACGGCGCCCAGACCCAACGCGCGGCGGAGGCGTTCACCGTCAGCGACCTGCGCCTGCCCCGGCAGTACATCGCACGCCTCGGCGCACTCAAGCGCGCTGCGGCACGGGTGAACCAGGAGCTCGGACTAATCTCCCCGGAGATCGCCGACGCGGTCATCCGCGCGGCCGGCGAGGTCGCCGACGGGCGGCTCGACGAGCACTTCGTGGTGGACCTGTTCCAGACCGGATCGGGCACCAACACGAACATGAACGCCAATGAGGTGATCGCCAACCGGGCCAACCAGCTACTCGGCCACCCGCTCGGCGGCAAGTACCCAGTGCACCCCAACGACCACGTCAACAAGGGCCAGTCGTCCAACGACACCACCCCGACGACAATTCACCTCGCCGCGCAGGTCGCGATCACCCACCGGTTGCTGCCCGCGCTGGCCCGCCTGCTGGATGCGCTGCGCGCCAAGGCCGTCGAGCTGGACGACGTGGTGAAGACCGGCCGTACCCACCTGCAGGACGCCGTGCCGATTCGGCTGGGGCAGGAGTTCGCCGGGTACGCCGGCCAGATCGAGCGGGGCATCGCGCGGATTCGGCCGGCGCAGGACGGGCTGGCGGAGGTCGCCCTGGGCGGCACCGCGATCGGAACCGGGATCAACACCCATCCCGAGTTCGCCTCCCGGGTGTGCGCCCTGCTCTCTGACGAGTTCGGCGTGGCGCTACGAGAGACGGACAGCCATTTCCAGGCCCAGTCCACGCTCGACGCGGCCGTGCACGCCTCCGGCGCGCTCAAGACCGTCGCGGTGAGCCTGCTCAAGATCGCCAACGACATCCGGTGGATGAACAGCGGCCCCCGCGCCGGACTGCGGGAGATCGAGTTACCCACCCTGTCCATGGGCTCCTCGATCATGCCCGGGAAGACGAATCCGATTCTCGCCGAGGCGGTTTGCCAGGTCGCCGCGAAGGTCATCGGTAATGACACCACCATCATCCTCGGCGGCCAGCACGGCAGCTTCGAGATCAACGTCATGATGCCCGTCGTCGCGTACAGCCTGCTGGAGTCGATCGACCTGCTCGCCGGCGTGAGCCGGGTCTTCGCCGACGGGTGCGTCGACGGCGTCACCGCCACCGCCGCCGGGCCGGCCGGTGTCGAAAGCGGCCTGATGATGGCGACCGCGCTCTCCCCGCGGATCGGACACGACCGCGCGGCAGCCGTCGCGGCACGAGCCCGCGAGCTCGATCGCACCGTCCGGGACGTGGCTCGCCTCGAGACCGACCTCACCGAGGACGAGCTTGACCAGCTCCTCGACGCGCGGCGCCTCACCGGCCGCTGATCGGCGCGAGGAATACCCTCAGATCATCGCGCGTGCCGCGAACACAGGAATCGGTCAAACGGCGCGGGCCGCTACTCGACACGCGCGGATCCGGAACTCGCCCGAGGGAGATAGTGGGTTGGAAGCACGATCGTCTCGGGGTCGCCCTCCCCACGGACCAATCTGAGGAGCAACTCCGCCGCGGTACGCCCTATCTCACCGGCGTCACGATCGATCACGGAGACCTCCGGCACATGGAGCTCCGTGAGCGGCGTGTCGTCGACCGAGACCAGGGATAGATCCCGCCCAAGCTCCAAGCCCCGGCCGTGCACGACCCGCAATACCCCGGGGAGCATCTGGTTGCTGCCCAGAAACACCGCCGTCGGACCGCGATCACCGTCGAGGAGCTCGCCGAGCGCGGCACCGGCGGCCTCGGCCCCGGCCCGGTTCGGCCGGACCGACAACACCGCCTCCGGCCCCCAGCCGGCGACTAGCTCTGAGAGCACCTGCTCTCGGACCCTGTTGGGATGCACGTCAGGACCCAGCAACAGACCGACCCGGCGATGTCCCAAGTCGTACAGATGACGGGCAGCCTCTGTCGTCCCCGCCGCATGATCGGAAAGCACGTACCCGGCCATGATCGACTTCGGGAGGTCGCGGTCGATCACCACCAGAGGTGTCCCGGAATCATCGAGGAGGTCGAGGGTACGGGGATCCGCCTCGGAGGCCGGCATAACGATCAGGCCGTCGACCCGGCGCTGTCGCAGCACCCTCAGATGGCTTACGTCGAGTTCGACGTCCCGCTCGGAGTCCGTCAGCAACATCGAGTAGCTCTGCCGGCGAAGGATCGACTCGGCACCCTGGACGATGCCCGCCAGAAGCGGGTTGGCGATATCGCTGAGCATGAAGCCCACGCTCGACGTCTCATGTCGTCGCAGCCCCTGCGCCAGGAGGTTGGGGGTGTATCCAAGTTCGTCGACAGCCTTGAGGACCCGCGCCCTCATCGTGTCGCTGACGTCAGGATGTCCGGACAGAACACGCGACACGGAGGCGAGACCGACCCCTGCCCGCTCCGCGACCTCGCTCATCCGAGGCGCGGAACGGCCGCCATTGCGACCCCTGCCGCTCACCCCAACCACCCGATCATTCTACGTCCAACCTGCTCTGCCTCTCCGCGCTCGACCAGGCCGTGGACGGAGACACCGGCGGGTTCAAAGGACTCCTGCCGAGCCTCGCCGAAACGAGCCTGCTGGCCCTGCTGCTCCCCCCTGGCGTGGCCGCCGCGTCGGCGCGGCCAGCGTGCTGATCTACCGGTCCATCACCTGGCTGGGCATGGCGCTGCTGGGGTGGGCGCTCTACGCCCTTTCGATCCACACCGCGCCGCTCCACCTCCACCGGCACACCCCCGACCTCGGCAACGTGTGAGCTAGAAGGCTAGGACCGGCGAAGTCGGTTTGATCGAGTCAAGTTTGGTGTCATGCGGCGAATCCGGCCTGCTGGGTGAGTTGGTCGAGGCTGTGCTGGTAAGTGTGTGCCGCGGTACGTAGTGCGGTCGGGACGGGTGGGTTGGGGTCGGTGAGCTGGGCCAGGCCGGGCTGCAGAATTCGGGTGTGGATGTGGGTGAGCAGTGTGGCGTGGTGCAGGCCGGTGTTGGTGATGCGCCCCGGTGGTCTTCACGATCCACGGGTAGGCCGCGCCGTCGGCGTTGCGGCGTTTCTCGGTGCGAAACAGCGAGGTCTTCTCCTGCGCACGGCCGATGAACAACACTCCTTCCTCACCGGTAAACGCGGCTAGGTAGGCGTGCATCACATCGTCCTTGCGCTGGCGCTTGGCGAAGTCCACCCACGGCACACCCCGGTCACCGGCGAAGCGGTGCATCGCGGCGCCGAACCTGTCGCTGATCCGGCTCAACGGCGCGGTTGAGGCGATCGGCAGATCCAGCTGGTGGTGGACGTAGGCGACCAACCCGGGCGCGTACTGCAGCCCCGGGACATAGGCGTTGAGATACATCCGGTCGATGCACTCCACCTCGAACACCACATGATCGGTCAACACATCAGCAACAGTGCGGGTAACGTCATGGCCGGCTCCGATCGGACGGGCGGCCAACAGGCCCACCAACCGCTATAGGCGGTTCATAAACCGGACCGACACACCGGTCACGGTCTCACCCCGCCCGATCGGAGCCCCCCCCGCACCCATGCCGATCGGTTGGCGGCGGTGCAGTTCCTGCTCATCGACGACCGAGAGCAGGTGCTTGCAGGGCTTCGTGATTGCTGGTCGATGGTCCTGGTCGTCGGTCGCCGAGGAGTGAGCACAACCGGATGGCGAGTCGCGCTGTGGTCAGGCGCGCGGTCGCGCGGTCGTCCACCAGTCGAGGATGTGGCCGGCCACCTCCTCAGGTCGCTCAGCCTGGAGCCAGTGGCCGGCGCCGGGCAGGACGACGGTGCGCGATGCCGGGTGGCGGAACGTGGCTTGTTCGTACTGCGCCCGCTCAGCGTCTTGGTGCAGCAACAGCACCGGGCACTTACGCAGCGCGAGGTAATCGTGCGCTCCCGGCCTGAAGGCGACCCCGACCTGATCGTCCCACAGCATGAAGAACTCGTCGTGCAGTGCGCTACCGGAATGTGACTGGACCCGGCGCAGTACGAGAGTGCGCAACCATTCCGGAGTCTGGTCAGTGAACCCGGACTGAGCCAAG
>DATHIT010000710.1:0-2844 GCA_035489915.1 Pseudonocardia sp.
GGGATCGGCCGGCCCATCGAACCCGGCTTGACCAGCTGGTTGGGGGTGTTGCCGATCTGCACGGTGGTCTCGGTCTGGCCGAAGCCGTCCCGGATGCGCACCCCCCAGGCCTTCTCCACCTGCTCGATGACCTCGGGGTTCAGCGGCTCGCCGGCGCCGACCACCTTCGTCGGCGGATTGCGCAGCGCGGACAGGTCGGCCTGGATGAGCATCCGCCAGACCGTCGGCGGCGCGCAGAACGAGTCCACCTCGCAGCGGCCGATCACGTCCAGCATGGTCGCCGCGTCGAACCGGGCGTAGTTGTAGATCAGCACCGTGGCGCCGGCGTTCCACGGCGCGTACACGTTGGACCAGGCGTGCTTGGCCCAGCCCGGCGAGGAGATGTTCAGGTGCACGTCGCCGGGCTCCAGCCCGATCCAGTACATGGTGGACAGATGCCCGACCGGGTAGGAGGCGTGGGTGTGCTCCACCAGCTTCGGCTTCGCCGTGGTGCCCGAGGTGAAGTACAGCAACAGGGTGTCCGACGCCTTTGTCACGCCGTCCGGGGTGAACACCGGGGACTCGCCCTCCGAGCGGGCGTAGTCGATCCAGCCGTCGGCTGAGCCGCCCACCGAGATCCTGGTGTAGTCGCCCGGCACGCCGTCCCACTTGTCGGTCTCCGCCACGGCGACCACGACGTGCTTTGCCTGGCCGCGGTCGATGCGGTCGCGCAGATCCGCCTCGGCCAGCAGCGTGGTGGCCGGGATGACCACGGCGCCCAGCTTCATCGCGGCCAGGATCATCTCCCACAGCTCGACCTGGTTGCCGAGCATCAGCACGATCCGGTCGCCGCGGCCGACGCCCTGGCCGCGCAGCCAATTGGCCACCTGGTTGGACCGGACGGACAGCTCGGCGAACGTCCAGCGCCGCTCCGAGCCGTCCTGCTCGACGATCCACAGGGCTGGCCGGTCGGCGCTCTCCGGGTCGGCTCCGAGGTGGTCGAACCACTCCAGCGCCCAGTTGAACTCGTCCAGCTCCGGCCACCGGAAACCGCGGTACGCGGCGTCGTAGTCCTCCCGATGCTCCAGCAGGAACCGCCGCGCGGCCCGAAATTCCGCCAGTCCCGTCGTCTCTGACACGAAGGCTCCTCCTGTGCTGCGCCTGAGCGCCGACCCTATCCACAGTTCGCCAGGAAGTCGTGAGTGGCGATGGTCGCTATAGCGACCATCGCCACTCACGACCTAGCCCATCGAGCTTCCGCCGTTGACGCTGATCACCTGGCCGGTGACGAAGCCGGCGTCCGGGCCGACCAGGTAGGCGACCGCGCCGGCTACCTCGTCCACGGTGCCCGGCCGTCCCATCGGGATGAGCTCGGTGGCCCGGTCCAGCACGCGCAGGAAGTCCTGGTCGAACCGGTTCTCGGCGAGCGCGGCGGTGATCTCCGGGGTCTGCACGTAGGACGGCGCCACGGTGTTGACGGTGATCCCGGCCGAGGCGAACTCCCTGGCCAGCCCGGTGGCCATGGCGTGCACGCCGCCCTTGGCCGCGTTGTACATGGCGTGGTCGACCAGCCCGTTGCGCACCGACTCGGCGCCGATGTTCACGATCCGCCCGTAGCCGCGCTCCACCATGTGCGGCAGCAGCGCCAGCGTGCAGCGGATCGTGGTCCACAGGTTGTTGTCGATGGTGGCGCGCAGGGACTGCTCGGTGTGCTCCAGCGTCGGCCGGATGACGCCGCCGCCGGCGTTGTTCACCAGGATGTCCACCTGCCCGAAGGCGTCCACCGCGGCCGCCAGCAGCTCGGCCGCCCGGCCCGGCTCGGCGAGGTTGCCGACAAAACCGGCCGGCTCGTGGCCAGCCTCCCGGAGGCCCTCGGTGGCCCGCTTCAGCTCTTCCTCGCCGAGCGCGGCGACCAGCACGGACGCCCCGTCGGCGAGCAGCCGCGCGACGATGCCCAGCCCGATGCCGGTGGCGCCACCGGTGACGATCGCCGCCCGCCCGTCCAATGGCCCGGTCACAGGATGATGGCCAGGTCACCGGCGGGGCGCAGCTCGGTCATGTCCAGCACCGCGCGCTTGGACCGGATCCGCGGTTCGCCCCGCTCGACCACCAGCCGGTAGTGGTAGCGGCCCACGTAGTACGAGGCCTTGCCGTTGCGGAAGCGCCACACGGTGAACGACGCGGTGACCGGGAGGTCGCCGTCCACCGGCGAGCCCAGCACCACGTTGTAGACCTGATGATTCGTCCGGGAGTGCGGATACTCGCGGTGCGCCTTGCGGCTGTTCAGCCGTTCCACCCGCAGCCGCATGCGCAGCTCGTCGTCGTCGATCAGCACCAGGTCCTGGGCCGGGTCGCCGTCCGGGGTGTCGTTGCACGGCACCACATACCGGGTGCTGTGCTCGGCCCACAGCGTCAGCCAGCCGTCCAGGTCCCACTCGTCCAGCAGCGCGGCCTCCCGGTACAGGAAGTCCTCCGCCGCCGCCCGGTCCAACCTGGCCAGGTCCAGCTCCGTCGCGGCGGTCACCGGCCGACCCCCAGGTGACCGGCGGATCCCATCCGCTCCGCCCAGCGGCGCCAGAACGCCCGCATCTGCGCCTCGTCGTCGCCGTGCGGCTCGCGGGCCATGCCCCGGGAGATGTCGTTCCATTCCACCCCGCCGGAGTTGAAGCCCTGCTGGCAGGACTCCAGCGCCTCCACATCGTCGGGAGTGGCGAACCCGGCCGGCCCGAGGAAGGTCAGGAAGCTGTCCAGCCGTCGTTGCCGTAGCTGGGGCAGCTCGCCGCGGGGGGCCATCTCCCACGCGGTGACGTCCATCCGACCCGGCGAGAGCGGCATGAAAGTGCGCACGGTGACCGCCATGATGTC
>DATHIT010000711.1:0-6249 GCA_035489915.1 Pseudonocardia sp.
AGGTATTCGTTGAGGTCGGCGCCGCGCAGATGCGGGCAGTGTCCGTCCAGGCGAAGGCCGGCGGCTCGAGCGGCCTCGATGATCGCCAGGGTGCGTTGGTCGCCGGAGACGACCGCGCGGTAGTCCATCACCTCGCCGAGCGTGGTCACGCCGTCCCAGCCGAGCATGTCGGCGATCGCCGGCGCGTCCAGGTCGGCGCCGGAGCTCTCGAATCCGTGCAGAGAGGGCACGCACGAGGGCACTGCCCACCGCATGTCCATGCGCAGCCGCCGGCCTTGCTCGACCATCCAGGCCATCGCCTCTCGCCCGGCCACGTTGACGATCTCGTGCGGGTCGGCGAGCACCGTTGTCGTGCCGCGCGGCAGGGCGAGCACCTCGAACTGGTCGGGCGTGACCAGGGAGCTCTCCACGTGCATGTGCGCGTCAAGGTAGCCGGGTACGACGAGCCGGCCGTCGACGTCCAGCACCGAGTCGGCGTCCAGCTCGGTGGTGCCCGGGGTGAGGACCGCGCGGATCCGCTCGCCGTCGATGAGTACGTCGGCCCGGAAGGTCTCGCCGGTGTGGACCGACACCACGTTGCCACCGCGCAGCAGCAGCGTGCCGTGGATCATGGTCGCCTCTCCAGCCGGCTCATCAGCAGCTCCTCCAGAACGCCCTCGCGCGCGCTCAGCGCGATATCAACGGTGGCCGGCCAGTCGGTCCGGCCGAGGGCGTCCACCACCAGCGCGCCACGGCTGAGCTCCCCGGCGCACTCCACCTCGACCGCGGCGCGCTGCCAGGTCATCGCCTCCGGAGCCAGCACCGAGGCCACCGCCGATGCGTCGTGTACGTGGCACACCGCGGCGCCGGTGCGGGCCTGGTGCGCCGCGGTCATCCCGAGCAGCATCGCGCCCGCCGCCGCGGCGGCCGGGTTCGCCGAGCTGGCCAACCGGGCGCTGAGTGCGCGCGGGAAGCCGGTGCGGCGGGTCACGTCGAGGGGTACGAGCCGGATCGGGAGGCCGGAGGTCAGCACGATCCGGGCCGCCTCGGGGTCGCAGAAGGTGTTGAACTCGGCGGCGGGGGTGATGTTGCCCTGGGCGAACGCCGCCCCGCCCATGTGCACGATCTCCCGGAGTGCGGCGGCCGCCGCCGGCTGCTCGGTGACCAACCGGGCCACGTTGGTCAGCGGGCCCAGGGCGATCAGAACCAGTTCGCCCGGGTGCTCCAGCGCGAGCTGGGCGATCAGCTCGACGGCCGGTTGCGCGGCCGGCAACCGGGCGGATACCGGCAGCGTGACGTCGCCGAGCGCGTTGCCACCATGGATCGGCTCGTCGGGTACCCGCTCGCCACCGCGCAGCGGGCCGGCGGCGCCGGCGGCGAGCGGCAGGTCGGGCGGAGCGCCGGCCAGGTCGAGCACGGCCGCCGCGTTCGCCGTAACAACTTCGATGCCCGCGTTGCCCGCGACGGTGGTCACCGCTCGCACCCTCAGCTCGGCGGAGCGGAAGGCCAGCAACAGCGCTACCGCGTCGTCCACGCCCGGGTCGCAGTCGAGGACAACCGGGATCGGATCGGGTCGGGCCGTGGCGCGCGAGGTCACCCCGACACCTTGCGGGCGAACTCGTCGATCCACTCGGCCCGGTGCTGGGCGACAAAATCCAGGTCGACCGGCGCAAATCCGGCGGCACCGGGGTCCTTTGCGGCGCCACCCGACACCCGCGTCACGATGTCCGGCACGGTCGCCTCCCGGTTGACCGGCTTGTCGAAGAAGGCCGCCGCGGTCCTGCTCTGTGCCTGCGCGGAGAGCAGGAAGTCGATGAACGTGGCAGCCGCCTTGGCGTGCGGGCTACCCGCGACGATCTCGGCCTCGTTGTAGGACAGGAATTTGCCGGTGTCCAGCGGCGCCCAGCCGATCGGGCTGCCACCCACGATGGGCCCGTAGGCGAACAGGTCCAAGCCCGGAGCGGCGACGATCTCACCGCGCTGCAGGAGGCTGAGCAGCTCGGTGGTGCTGCTGTAGAACTGCAGCACATGCGGTTTGAGCTCGGCGAGCTTGGCGAAGGCCGTCTGCATGTCTTGGGGCCCGCTGCCGAAGGTCTGGGCCACAGCCATGAGGAAGGGCACACCCGCGGTGGCCGAGATGTCCGGCAAGGCGATCTTCCCGGCCAGTTTCGGGTCCCAGAGCGAGGCGACGGTCGGTGCCGTGTTGCCGAACGTTGCGGTGCTGTAGAGCATGCCGAGCAGGGTGAACGTGTAGGGCACGCCCATCCCGCCGGAGTGGCGGGCGAAGTCGACGGTCCGGCCGAGGTTCGGCACCCCCGCCGGGTCAATCTTCGCGAACAGGCCCTGGAGCTCGCCCTGCTTGGCGAACAGGTCCGACATCAGCACCACATCGGTGTCCGGTCGGGCTTTGCTGACCAGCAGCTTGTTGTACCGGTCGGAGTTCGAACCGGGCTCGAAGGTGACCTTGATGCCGGTCTGCTGTTGGAAGGGTTCGATCACGGTGCGCTGGAAGTCCTGTGCGCCGAAGCTGAACCCGGACACCACGAGCTCCTCCGAACCACCGGGCCCGCCGGATCCACTAGAGCCACTACAGCCGGCCAGGAGGGCGGCCAGGATGGCGGCGACCGCGAGCGCAAGGGGGCGTCTCATACGGGATTCTCCTCGAGTACGGGCCGGTGTGGCTCGTCGAGCAAGGGCACGATGGCCGGTTCGGACAGCACGACGCGGGCGGCGCGGCCAGGGGCCAGAGCGCCGGGGGACAGCGCGATGCCCCGCAACGCCACCGGGCCGGCCGGCAGGGGCACGGTCACCGTCGCGGTGGTGTGCGTGCCCCGGTAGGTGAGCTCGTCGACGACGCCCTCGAAGCTCACCGCGCTCGGATCCGCGGCGGCGTCGGCCGCCTCGATCCGGACGTGCTCGGGCCGGACGGCCACTTCGCCCCGGTCGGGCAGCGCGAGCACGTTCTCGTAGCCGAGGAACTGGGCGACGAAGCGGTTGCGCGGGCGCTCGAAGACCTCGCGCGGGCTACCCTGCTGGGCGATCCGGCCGTCCCGCAGCACCGCCATCCGGTCGGCCAGCGCCAACGCCTCTTCCTGGTCGTGGGTCACCAGGACGGCGGTCAGCCCGGTTTCCCGTTGCACCCTGGCCAGCTCGCTGCGCAGTTGGATGCGCAGCCGGGCGTCCAGGTTGGACAGCGGTTCGTCGAGCAGCAGCACGTCGGGTCGGATGACCACGGCCCTGGCCAGCGCGACCCGCTGCTGCTGGCCACCGGAAAGCTGGCCGGGCTTACGGGCCGCCAGTTGGCCGAGCCCGACCAGCTCCAGCGCCTCCCCCACCCGCCGGGTGCGCTCGAGCTTGCCGACCTTGCGCATGCGCAGCCCGAACGCGACGTTCTCCGCCACCGACAGGTGCGGGAACAGCGCGTAGGACTGGAAGACCATCCCGATGTTGCGCCGCTGAGGTGGCACCCTGGTGGCGTCGCGTCCGCCGATGAGCACCTGGCCCTCGGCTGGCCGCAGATAACCGGCGATCACCCGCAAGGTGGTGCTCTTGCCGCAGCCACTCGGGCCGAGCAGGGCGAGGAACTCGCCTCGGTCGACGGCCAGGTCGAGGTCGGCCAGCACCGGCCCGGCGCCGAAGTTGTGACCGACGCCGCGCAGCTCAACGACGTGGTTCATGGCGCACTCCGTCCGAAAACCCGCTGGAAACCGACCAGCCGCTCGGTCACCAGGGCGACACCGATGGTGAGCAGCAACAGCAGCGTGCTGACCGCGGCGATCATCGGGGTGAACGAGGTCTGTACGTACTCGAGCATCGCCACCGGCAGCGTCTGCACAGAGCGCGAGGTCAGCAGCAGCGACATCGGCACGTTGTTGAACGAGGTGAGCAGCGACAGGATGGTGGCCGACACGATGCCCGGGGCGATGACCGGCAGGGTCACCCCGAAGAACGTCCGCACCGGGCCCGCGCCCAGCCCCGCCGCGGCCTCCTCCAGCGCGGGGTCGGCCTGCTCCAGCGACGCCCCGGTCACCCGGACCGCATACGGCAGCAGCAGCACACTGTGTCCGATGATCAGTGCGGCCAGCGCATCGAATCCGGCGCGCACCAGAAACAGCTGGAACAGCGCGAACCCCAGGACGAGCTCGGGGACGATCAGCGGCGACAGGAACACGGTCTGCAGCAGCCGGCGGCCGCGCGGCGAGCGGCGGTGCACGGCGTAGGTGGCCGGGACCCCGACCGCGAGCGCGATCACCGTGGCGGCCGCGGCGACCACCGCGCTGGTCACCAGTGAGTCGGTGAACGGCTGGTAGGTCAGCGCCTCGCCGAACCAGCGCAGGGACAGGCCGCTGGGCGGGAAGGTCAGCACGTCGCCGCGGCTCAGCGCCACCCCGACCACCACCACGATCGGGAACAGCAGGAAGACCACGGCCGCCAGGGTCAGCAGGGACAGCACCGGCCGGCGGCGGATCACCGGCGCGCCCCGTTCGGCGGGTGGCGGCGGGTCACCGGCGCGCGCCGATCGCCGAGATCCGCGTCATCGCCATGGTCACCAGTAGCACCAGCAGCGTCATGATGATCGCCAGCGCGCTCACCGCGCTCCAGTCCAGCGAGGTGTTCGCCTCCTGGTAGAGCAGGGTGGCCAGGGTGCGGTTGCGGGTGCCGCCGAGCAGGGATGGCGTGGTGTACGCGGTCATGCACCCGGCGAACACCAGGATCGCGCCGACCGCCGTGCCGGGCAGGGCCAGTGGCAGCACAACTCGGGCGAACACCGCTCCGCCGCGCGCGCCCATTCCGCGCGCGGCCTCCTCGATCGTCGGGTCCAGCCCGGCCAGCGAGCTGTACGCGGTGAGCACCAGCAGCGGCATGAACAGCTGGGTCAGGCCGAGCACCATGGCGAACTCGGTGTAGAGCAGCTGGGTCGGCCCGCTGGTGATGCCGACGGCCCACAGCGCCTTGCTGAGCAGACCGTCCCGGCCGAGCAGAACGATCCACGCGAACGAGCGCACGACGGTGCTCAGCAGCAGCGGAAACGTGACCGCGAGCAGCAGCGCGCCGCGCCAGCGGGCCGACGCCCGGCTGATCGCCCAGGCGACCGGGAAACCGAACGCAACACTCAGCACGGTCGCCATCCCGGCCACCCGGACCGTCCGGGCGACGATGTCGACGACGTAGGGGTCGGTCACGGCGTTGACCAAGGCGCCGGGCACGTCCGGATGGGGATTCGCGGCGGGGGCGACGAGCATGGTCAGGTACGGGTAGACGAAGCCGACGAGGACCAGCACAACGGCGGGCAAGAGCAGCGCGACGGTGGCGAGCCTGGACCGCACTCGGCAAGCCCCCTCTCACCTGGACGACCACAACCTGAACGGCTGCAACCGGTTGCTGCAACCGGTTGTGACGATAAGCTACGGTCGCCCGCGCGCTGCGGCAAGACCGCCGGCGAAGTGTTACCCGGGGGACACACGGCGCGGCGAAGGAGGGGTGCGGTGGTTCGGCTCGAGGACGTCGCGCGTGCCGCCGGGGTCTCGAAGGCCACCGCGTCACGCGCGCTGAGCAGGCCGGATCTGGTCGCGGCGGGAACCAGGGAGCGGATCACCAGGCTCGCCGAGGAGATGGGTCTGCGGCTCAACCCGACAGCCCGCGCGCTCTACACCGGCCGCACCGGGGCGCTTGCGCTGGTCGTCCCGTCACTGACCAACCCGTACTTCGGCCCCATCCTCGCCGGGGCCCAACGGGAGCTCGCCGAGCGCGGCGGACACGCCCTGATCGCGGCGGCGGAGAGCGCCGGCGACGAGATCGACCTCGCCCAGAGTCTGTTCGGGCACGTCGACGCTACCGTGCTGATCGCCCCTCGGGCCCCGGACGACCGGATCAGGGCGCTGGCCGAGCGGACCCGACTGGTTGTGGTGGACCGCTATCTCGAGGGCGTGCGCTGTGTCATCGCGGATACCCCGGAGGGGGTAGGACAACTCGTCGCTCACCTCACCGCCCTGGGACATCGCCACATCGGCTACGTCGGCGGCCCGGGCGAGTCGTCCCTGGACGGGCAGCGGATCGCCTCGGTCCAGCGTGGCGCCGAGGTCGCCGGGGCGGTGGTTGAGGTCGTCGCTCCGGTGCCCCCGGAGCTGGACACCGGCCTGCGGCTGGGCATCGACTGGCCGTTCAGTCCGGACGTCAGCGCGGTCGTCGCGTACAGCAGCTACCTCGCGCTGGGGCTGTTGATCGGGCTGCGTGAACGTGGAGTCGCTGTGCCCGAGCAGATCAGCGTGG
>DATHIT010000712.1:0-9688 GCA_035489915.1 Pseudonocardia sp.
ACCGCCAGCGGCAGCAGCGTCACCCACGGCGACGCCAGCACCCGGGGCGTCCAGGACCAGCGCGGGGCCAGGATCATCAGCGCCCAGAACGGCGCGGCCAGGTAGAAGGTGAGCTGGAACAGGGCGGCGGTCATACCGGGATCTCCTCAGGAGTCGAGTCGGTGGCCGGCAGCCCGCCGGCCGGGGCACGCAGCGCGATCGCCGCCGCGACCAGGCCGCCGCCGAGCAGCACGGCCAGCACGGCCAGGGTGAGCACATCGGGCCGGATCAGCGACTGACCGCGCAGCGCCTGCCAGGTGACCAGTGCGACCAGCCCGGCGTACCCGGCAGCGGCGACCACCACCAGCCGAGCGCGTACCACCGGCGGGCGCAGCCGAGGCACCCGGCGGGGGAGCACCACGAGCAGGATGGCCAGCAGCGGCAACGCCTGCAGCGCGTGCATGCCGACGAAATGCGGGATGCGCAGGTCGCCGCCGGTGGTGCTCCAGCCGGTGAGCAGCATGCCGGGACCACCGTCGGGCACCCCGACGCTGTGCGCGCCGACCATCCGCTCGAACTGGCCGATGCTGGTCGGCGTGGCCCGCGGCGGTGTGGTCATCAGCGCGCCCAGCCCCAGCCCGACCAGCGAGATCAACGCACCCAACCGGATCGCCCAGCGGCTGGCCACATCGGCGATCGGAGCGCGCAGCACCTGAACGGTGAGCACCAGGCTCCCGATCCACAGCGCGGCGATCGAGACGGCCATCGCGTCCCACAACGCACTGTCCAACGGCGTGGACCTGTTGAAGTGACTGGGTTGGCCCCGCACCGACTGACCCGCGATGATCACGTACTCGGACGCCAGGAACACCACGATCGCGGTGGACACGCCGGACGCGAGCCGGCGGCCCGTGGTCAGCAGCGAGAACATCCAGGCCCAGGTGAGGCTGTAGGCGACCATGGAGATGGCGAACTTGAGCGGCTTCAGCCAGATCGGCGCGCCGAGTAACACCCGGCTGTCCACCACCAGCCCCAGCAGACTGACTCCCGTCGCCACGGCCATCACCCCGGCGAACAGCAACATCGGCCGGTGCCATCCACGCACCAGGCCGGACAGTTCGTCCATCGTCGTCTCCCATCTCACTATTCAGATAGTGTTGCTATCTGCTATCTGAAGCTATGCTATCCGCTCGACGACGTCCAGCCCTTACCCGTGGAGAGAGGCTCTGGTTCATGCGGATGGCCGAGTTGAGCGCCGAGTCCGGCGTTCCGATTCCGACGATCAAGTACTACCTGCGCGAGGGAATGTTGCCGCCGGGCGAGCGGACCAGCCCGAACCAGGCTCGCTACCAACCCAGCCACGTACGGAGGTTGAAGCTGGTCAGGGCATTGCTCGACGTCGGGGGGCTGTCCATCGCCCAGGTGCGCGAGGTGCTCGCCGGCATCGACAGCCCGAGCGACATCCACCACGTACTGGGCATCACCCAGCGTGGGCTGACCCTTACTCGCGGACAGTCGGACGAGCGCACCCGGGACTGGGCCGCGTCGAAGCTCGAGCGGGTCGCCGAAGAGCGCGGGTGGAAACT
This sequence comes from Pseudonocardia sp., assembly GCA_035489915.1. GTDB lineage: Bacteria > Actinomycetota > Actinomycetes > Mycobacteriales > Pseudonocardiaceae > Pseudonocardia. Next base: position 1,566 of record DATHIT010000712.1, read on the forward strand.
CAAACCGGGCAACCCGGTCGTGGAAGCGGCGATCAGCGCGCTCGGCACGTTCGCCAGCCTGGGCCGCACCGAAGTGGTGGACCGCCTCGACCGCTACGCCGAGCTGGCCGACCGGATGGCCGAGCTGGATCTGGCCAGCGTGCGCGACCTACCCGACCGGGAGACCGTGGTGGAAGGTGCTGTGGTCGGCACGGTGCTCGGCGACGCACTGTTCGCCGCGCTGCGCCGGCTCGCCCAGGAGCACGCCTCCGCCCAGACCTTCCCCCGCGAGTCGTGAGTGGCGATGGTCGCTATTGCGACCATCGCCACTCACAGCTGGCGGAGCGCGGCGATTCGTTCCTCGAGCGGCGGGTGTGTGTCGAACATCTTGTTCAGCCGGGACAGCCTGCCCTCGGACTTCTCCCTGGGCAGCGGCGACTCGATCCACATGTGCGCGGTGGCCCTGCTGTGCGAGTGCACCACCGTCTGGTCGTCGCGCAGCTTCTCCAGCGCCGAGATCAGCCCCGGTGGGTAGCGGGTCAGCTCGGCGCCGGACACATCGGCCAGGGTCTCCCGGTTGCGGCTCACCGCGTACTGCATCAGCGCGGCGAGCAGCGGGGCGGCCAGCAACAGGACGAATCCGACGATCGCCAGGACGCCTAGCCCGCCGCCCTCCCGGTTGCGACTGCCGCCCAGCCGGGGGAACCGCAGGGACAGGTCGCTCACGATGGAGATCATCCCGACCATGGTGACCGCGAGCGTGGAGACCAGGATGTCGTAGTTCTTGATGTGGGCGAGCTCATGGGCCAGGACGCCCTCGAGCTCGGCGCGGTTCATCTTGGCGAGCAGCCCGCTGGTGACCGCGATCGCCGCGTTCTTCGGGTTGCGGCCGGTGGCGAACGCGTTGGGCGCGTCGTCGTCGATCACATAGATCCTCGGCTTGGGCAACCCGCCGGCGATGCACAGGCCCTCGACCAGGTTGTGCAGCCGGGCGTAGCGCTCCGGCGGCGCGGGACGAGCCCGGCTCATCGCCAGCGCGATCCGATCCGACGTCCAGTAGGAGATGAACGACAGGGTGCCGGCGGCCACCACGGCCAGACCAATGGCGGCGGACCCGAACTTCATTTCGTAGAAGACGACCGCAAAAACCGCGACGGTCAGGACCACGAAAACGAAGATGAGCAGCGCGGTGCGGCGCTTATTCTGACCGACCTGATCGAACATCGCATTCACCCAGCCTCAGCACGGAAATGGAACCTGGCTCAGAACTGGACCTGAACGTTCGACCGATCGTTCTCGTCGGTCTGGAAATACTCCCGCCGAGTGGCCTTGGCCGCGCCGGCGAAAAACATCGACGGAAAGGTTTCGATTGTGGTGTTCAGCTTCTGCACGCTGTCATTGAAGAATTGACGCGAGTAGGCGATGCGGTCCTCGGTGGAGGTCAACTCTTCCTGGAGCTGCAGGAAGTTCTGGTTGGCCTTCAGCACCGGGTACCGCTCGGTCACCGCGAACAGCGACTTCAGCGTGCCGGACAGCGCGTTCTCGGCCTCGGCCTGGGCCTGCGGACCCTGCGCGGCGATGGCGAGGTTGCGCGCCTGAATGACCCGCTCCAAGGTTTCCCGCTCGTGCGCCGCATAACCCTTGACGGTCTCCACCAGATTCGGGATCAGATCGTGCCGCCGCTTGAGCTGAACGTCTATCTGCGCCCATGCCGAATCGACTCGGTTCCGCAAACTGACCAACCGATTGAAAGTCATGATCGCGAAGATGACGAGCAGGACGAGCACGACAAGAACCACCGCGACAACAATCCCGGACATCGAGCCCCCTCAGGCTGACACGAACGCCGCCGCTCGCGTAGCGGGATCGTAGAGAGCGGGAGCGCGTGGATCCTAGGTAATTTGTGACGCCCCCGACTACCCGGCCAGTCGACCCGATCCGAGAGCCGCGCCGGGAGCCCGCCGCCACCCGGCCGCCGTGCCGCCCGGCCCCCGGGCCCAGGGGCGGCGTCAGCCGGTAGCTCGGCCCGGTGAGCCGGCGACCGGGCGGGTCGCCCCGACAAAATCGCGCCGCCGGATCGGACCGATGGTGACCACCTGGCCGAGGTCCGGCGCGTTGATCATCTTGGTGCTCGAGATGGCCAACCCGACGTGCCCCACCCCGGCTGGACCGCTGCCGAAGAACACCAGGTCGCCGGCCCGGATCGGCTGATCGGGCGGCACCCGGGGGCCAGCGTTGAACTGCGCCTGCGCGGTCCGAGGGATCGGAATGCCGGCGGCCGCGTAGGACGCCGAGGTCAGCCCGGAGCAGTCGAACCCGCCGTCGGCGGCCCCGTTGCCCGCCCAGCGGTACGGCTGCCCCAGCTGGGAGCGGGCGAAAGCCACCGCCGCCCGGGCCGCCGGCAGGACCTGTGGACCCCGGACGCAGATGATCTCGTCCGGCCCAGAGTTGACCATGGCCGCGTGCAGCTGGCTGAGGTCGGTGATCTCCCACGTGCACACCCTTGGCCCCGTCTCGCCGCGCTCACCCGTGTCGGCGCCGGCACTGTCGTCGGCACCGGCACCGGCACCGGTGCCAGCGTCAGGACCGGCACCGGTCGGGCCGCCCGCACCGGAACCGGTTGGGGCGGCCGGGGCGGGCGGCTCCCCGCCGGGCGCCCAGAGCGAGGCCGCGGAGTCGGTTGGATCCGCCGCGTCCGAGCCGGACGGCCCGTCCTGACCCGCACCCTGCGTGAGTGCCTCGGCCCGCCCGGCCGGCACCGAACTGGACGGCGCGGCGGATCCGTCGACCGCCCGAGGCCCCCCGGAGACCGGCCCGAACACCACAACCAGCGCCGACAAAGCCCCCGCCACCGCGATCAGCGCGGCGCCCAGCACCGCCGCTCGCCCGACCAGGTCGCGTGCCGGAGTGGCAGACCGGTAGCCGGGCCATGACATGTCGCCCAGGGGACACCGAGCGGCTACCACCCATGGCCCGAACCGGCGCGGCCGTATGCGATCGCGAACGTGCCTCCCGGCGTCCGAGTAACGCGCCCTCCCGGGCGCGGCCCGCCGGGTGGACCGGCCGGCTGTTGCCGAACTGCACACCGGACAGGTCGAACGCGCTCAGAGCCTGCGCCGTGTGGAGCTTGGCAACAACAGCCGCGCCACCGGGCTCAGCCCGCGCCGCCGGGCCCAGGCCGGGGGGTGGCGATAATCCTGGATGCGCCAAGCATCGAGCTGGCCCGGCGGCACGACCCGCGCGGCGAGATCGACTACCTGCGGGACGACTTCTTGACCCATGACTTCGCGCCGCAATCGTTCGACCTGGTCGCCTCGGTCGCCGCGCTACACCACCTGCCCGCATCGACGGCGCTGGCTCGGATGGCAGCGCTGCTTCGCCCCGGCGGCCGGCTGGCCGTTGTAGGGCTGGCCCGCGCCCGGCTGCCGGCCGACCTACCCCACGAGCTCGCCGCACTACTCGCGCACCGGTTCCACCGGGTCACCAAGGCGTACTGGGAGCACTCGGCGCCGACGGTCTGGCCGCCGCCGGAAACCTATTGCGGCATGCGGCGGATCTCGGCGCGGGCGCTGCCCGGCGCGCGCTTCCGCCGGCACCTGCTCTGGCGGTACTCGCTGGTGTGGACCAAGCCGCCGCCTGTTTGAGGTGGTTACTGAATGTTTGCCGGCGGGACCCCGAGCATTTTGGCGTACTGCTCGTTGAGCTCATCCCAGCCGTAGTCGCGCGCCTTCTCGGCGACCACCGGGCCGAACGGCGCGCCGGCCAGCAGCGCGTCGGACACGTCCAGGCAGATGTGCCAACCGGCGGCCAACGCGGAGGACAAGGTGCCGTCGGCGAACGTGTGCCGCAGCACCAGGCGGGTGCCCTCGGCGATCGGCGAGAGCTCCCAGCGCAGCACGTCGTCCCCGAAGGCGTGCTCGAGCAGTCGGGGCGGGTCGATCGCCAGCACCGTTCCCGGCATCGACTGCGCCACGGTGCCGTCGGCGTCCAGCATGCCGACGGTGGCGGGGCCCTCGCTGGTCAGGTCGCGGTCCGGGAGGTAGGGGGCCCACTCGCGCAGCTGATCACGCGAGGTCAGCACCGCCCACACTTTGGCGATCGGGTGTGCCAGGTCGCGGGTGAACACCAGGCACCAGCCGTCCGCCGTCTCGATCCGCTGCACCGGGGCGAGCGGACTGGGCCGGTAAGTCCTGTCAGGCATGCCATCAATATGCCGGAGTCGGTATATACCTGTCAAAGAATATGTCGGGGTCGTCCGATAGGCCGTACTCCGTCGGAAGGATCGCGATTCCCTTCGCCGGGCGAGGCGAGGACCGTGATTCCACACCACCGCGAGCTGAGGTGATGAACCGTGCGAACCATGCTCGACAACCTCCGGTCCATCTTCCGCGGTCATCAGCGCGAGCTGGTCTGCGGGTACTGCGCGAGCGTGATGGCCTGGATCGAGTTGCGGCCCCTGCGGCACCCCACGGTGCGACACGTGACCGGGCACCAGGTGATTCCGATGCGCGAGGGGATGGCCACGGCCGTGGCGCGCACCCGGTTGACCACCGCCAAGGAGGCCGCCGAGGATCCGCTGTTCAACCGTGACCCGGATCTGCCCTGCTTCATCGAACACACCACCCGGCAGATCAACTACCTGCGAGTACAGGGTGGCGAACCGGTCTTCGAGCTGCTCTGCGCCGAGTGCGGGGCGAACTACCTGCGCTCCATGCCGGATCTGTGCACCCAGGTGCGCCGGTCGCCGATCAGCCGGGTGCCGATCCGCTAAGGCCGGGCTGCTAGGGCCGGGGCGTGACGCGACGGCGCGGCCGCCGAGCGGCTGCTGATCATCCGCTGGTCGGCTCGCCCGGCCGACTGGATGATCCGGGGGACACCGCATAGCGTTGCGGGCATGCCGCATTTCGACCTCGTCGTTCTCGGTGCCGGCCCCGGCGGGTACGTCGCCGCCATCCGCGCCGCCCAGCTCGGCCGCCAGGTAGCCGTCGTGGAGGAGAAGTACTGGGGCGGGGTGTGCCTGAACGTGGGCTGCATCCCCTCCAAGGCCCTGCTGCGCAATGCCGAGCTGGCCCACATCGTGACCAGCGAGGCGAAAACCTTCGGCATCTCCGGCGAGGTGTCCTTCGACTTCGGGGCGGCGTTCGACCGCAGCCGCACGGTGGCCGACGGCCGGGTCAAGGGCGTGCACTTCCTGATGAAGAAGAACAAGATCACCGAGTTCGACGGGCGCGGCACGTTCCGGGATGCGCACACCATCGACGTGGCGCTGACCAAGGGCGGCTCCGAGACGGTGACCTTCGACGACGTGATCATCGCCACCGGCACCGAGACCAAGCTGCTGCCCGGTACCTCACTCTCCGACCGGGTGGTCACTTACGAGGAGCAGATCCTGACCAGGGAACTGCCCGGCAGCGTGATCATCGCCGGCGCCGGCGCGATCGGGGTGGAGTTCGCCTACGTGCTGAGCTGCTACGGCGTTCAGGTCACCATCGTGGAGTTCCTGGACCGGCTACTCCCACTAGAGGACGCCGACGTCTCCAAGGAGCTGGCCAAGCGGTACCGCAAGTACGGCATCGAGCTGCTCACCTCCACCCGGGTGGAGTCGATCTCCGATTCCGGCGAGGGAGTCACCGTCACGGTCACCGGAAACGACGGCGCTACCAAGCAGCTGCACGCGGACAAGGTCATCCAGGCGATCGGCTTCGCGCCCCGGGTCAAGGGCTACGGGCTGGAGAACATCGGAGTGGCGCTCACCGACCGCGGCGCGATCGCCATCGACGACCGGATGCGCACCAACGTCCCGCACGTCTACGCCATCGGCGACGTGACCGCCAAGCTCATGCTGGCCCACGTGGGCGAGGCGCAGGGCGTGGTGGCCGCGGAGACCATCGCCGGTGCGGAGACCATGGAGCTGGACTACGTGATGATGCCCCGCGCCACCTTCTGCCAGCCGCAGGTGGCCAGCTTCGGCTACACCGAGGCGCAGGCCCGCGAGCTGGCCGACGAGAAGGGCTGGAAGGTCAAGGTCGCCCAGTTCCCGTTCACCGCGAACGGCAAGGCGCAGGGGCTCGCGGACCCCGGCGGCTTCGTCAAGCTGATCAGCGACGAGACCTACGGCGAGCTGCTCGGCGGCCACCTGATCGGCCCCGAGGTCACCGAGCTGCTCCCCGAGCTGACCCTGGCGCAGAAGTGGGACCTGACGGTAAACGAGCTGGCCCGCAACGTGCACGCCCACCCGACGCTCTCCGAGGCCCTACAGGAAGCCATCCACGGCCTGGGCCACGGAATGATCAACTTCTAAAAGCCGTTGTGCTCAGAAGATCTTGTCGACGTCGTCGCAGATCACCGCCTCCATGTTTCTTTCGGCGAGCGCGGCGATGGTCAACGACGGGTTGCAGGCGCCGGTGGAGCCCGGTATCAGCGCGCCGTCGGTGACGTAGAGTCCGCGTTGCCCGAGGACTCGGCCGTGGGTGTCGCAGACGTGGTTGATGGTCGCCCCGCCCAGCGGATGGTAGGTGGAGGGGTCGAGGGCCGTGGTGTCGATAGTGGAGCTGGTCAACTCGGCGAGTGGCCCTTCGCCGACGATGCTCCGGATCCTGGTCCGGATGGCGCTGGTCATTTCAGCGTCGTAGGTCTGGCTCCACTGCAGCACCGCGTCGTCACGCACCGGGTCGTAGCTGAAATGGCCCCGTGGTTTGACTATGCCGAAACCGATCAGGGTGGTGGTTCTGGCGTCGACCGGGAACGGGACCGGGCCCAGCACGATGGTGAGGGCGCCGGCCGGGTTGTCCCAGTCCTTGTGGCCGACGCACGCGGGCCCACCCTGCAGGGCACCGGGGCTGTCTCCGAGCGGGGACCAGGTGAAGATTCGGTCGCCGTTGTTGCCCCAGCGGCCACCCACTCCGTCCGGGAGGTCGGGGATCAGGCCTTTCGCTCGGGCCTTGACCAGCAGCCGGGTGGTACCCGCGGAGCCGGCACCGAGGAAGAGCGCGTCCGTGGTGATCCGCTTGCGCTCCTGGACGTCGCCGTCGGTATTGATCCGGTCAACGTGCACCACCCAGCATCCCTTGGCGTCCCGCTCGATGTCCCGGACCAGGTGCAGGACCGCGATGTCCACGCATCCGGTGGCTTCGGCGGCGGCGATATAGGTGACATCGAGGCTGTGCTTGCCCCCGTTGTTGACCCCGTAGATCACATCCCCGGTGGTGTAGGACGGTTTCATCTTCCCGCGCAGCTCAGCACGGGCGAAATCCCAGTCCACCGGGAGCGGTACTCGAAATCCCTTACGCCCTGACGCGGCGACCCTGTCCAGGAACATCCGCGACGCGCGATACGACGGCGCGCACAGCACGTCATCGGGGATCGGCGCGGGCCGCAGCATAGCTTTGACCCGGGGGTAGTAGTCCCGGTCGAAAGGCTCGTAGTCGATGCACGACGGCATGGACGTGGCGAAGTTCGCCTCAGTGGGCTGAATGGTCATGCCGTGATAGACCAGCGAACCACCGCCGACGCCAGCACCGCAGACAATGTCCATACCCGCGCCGGGCACCCGCTCCATCACGCCGGTGTACGGCCGGTACACGGCGGGCGGCACAGTGCCCAACGCCGGCGTCGGCGACAGCCATGAACACCGCCTGTCCGGGGACCACATATGCGGGAAAGTCTCCGCGTTCGGCCCGGTAGGCCACCGAATACCGCGCTCCAGCATCAGCACCGGCACTCCGGCCTTCGCCAGGCGCAGCGCGGTCACCGCCCCACCGAACCCGGAGCCGATCACCACCGCTCGACGCCGTTCCTCGGTCACCGACCGGCCCAAGAGCCCAGCCCCGAGCCATCGAGCCGACGAGCCTCGATCGAGCGTCGACGCCGCCGCGACTCCGGTGCCCCCGAGTCCGAGCACGGCCGCTCCGGCGGCTCCGCCGAGAAACGCCCGGCGAGACATTCCACTCACCATCTGTCATCCCCCCACCACAAACAGTGAGCGAACCTTACAGATAGAGCAGAAGTGTCAAGCAGTGGGTGTAGCCGGCGGCAGCCCGAGGGCGGGCACCAGTCGACGGTGCAGGTAACCGCGCAGCGCGGTATCCGATGCCGCGATCTCGCTGTCGAACATCAGCAGGGACAAGAACACCCGTACGACGGTC
>DATHIT010000713.1:0-6131 GCA_035489915.1 Pseudonocardia sp.
TGCTCTGGAAGTTGCTCCAGTCGGCGAAGCCGGGGGACAGCAGACAGGCGGCCAGCACGACCAGTACCAGCACCGCCGAGCTGCCGTGGCGCTGCGCGATGCCCAGCGCGCGCTCCTTGGGCGTCTCGGTGCTGGTGGCCGTGGGTCCGCTGGCCCGGCGGCGCATCGCCTTGTCCACGACCTCGCTCATGGCCGCCCCCGCCCCCGCGCGGCGTAGACCGCGGCCACGATGATGATCGACTCGGCCATCTGTTCGTAGGAGGACTTCACGTCGTGCTGGATGAGCGTCGCGGTGATCAGCTGCATGAACAGCGCCCCGGCCGCCGTACCGAGCACCCGCACCTGGCCGCCGGACAGCGGGGTGCCGCCGACCACCACCGCGGTGATCGCCAACAGCTCGTAGTCCAAGCCATAGTTGGCCGGGTCCGCGTAGCCTCCGTGCCCGACCAACAGCACCCCGGCGAAGGCGGCGAGCACCCCGGAGATGACGTAGACGGTCAGCAGCACGCGGCGGACCGGGAGCCCGGCCAGCGCGCTCGCCGCCCGGTTGTCGCCGATTGCGGTGAGCTGGCGCCCGAACGTGGTGCGCCGCACCAGGAAGGCCACCGCCACCACCAACACGACGGCCAGCCAGGCCATCTCAGGCACACCCAGCCAGCTGTCCAACCCGAGCCCGGTGATCTCCGGGTCGTTCACCGGCTTCGCGGTGGCCCCGTTGAGGATCACCGCGAACCCGCGCAGCCCGATCATCAGGGCGAGCGTGGCCACGATGGGCTGTACCCGGGCGAAGGCCACCATGCTCCCGCCGACCAGGCCGGACACCGCGCCGCCGACCAGGGCCATCGCGATCGCCGGCCACGGCCCGTAGCCCAGGTAGAGCGGGATGAGCGCGGCGGCGACCGCGATCACCGCGCCCACCGAGAGGTCGATGCCCTCGGTGCCGATGACCAGCGCCATGCCCAGCGCCACGATCAGCACCGGCACCGCCTGGAACAGCTGCACACGCAGGTTGTCCAGACTCAGGAAATGCGGCGTGATGACACTGTTGATCAGGATGAGCAGCACGATCGCCACGTAGACGCCGTAGTCCCGCGCGGCGCCGAGGACCTGGTCGCGGTCGATGCCCAGCCCCCGGGCCGGCGCCTCAGTGGTCATCGCCGCTCCCGGCCTCTGGTTCGCCGGCGAGCGTGCTGAGCAGCTCCGACTCGCTCACCTGCGCGCCGGCCAGCTCGCCGACCACCCGCCCCTCCCTGAGCACCAGGACCCGGTCCGAGCCCTCGATGAGCTCCTCCAGGTCGGAGGAGATCAGCACGACGGCCAGCCCGTCGGCGGCCAGCTCGTCGATCACCGCTTGCACCTCCGCCTTGGCGCCGACATCGATACCCCTGGTCGGCTCGTCGAGCAGCAGCACCTTCGGGTTCAGGCACAGCCAGCGGGCCAGCATGACCTTCTGCTGATTGCCCCCGGACAACTCGCTGACCTTCTGTTCCGGGCTGGCCGCGCGGATCTTCAACCGGTCCATGAAGGACTGCACGATCGCGTCCTGTTTGGCCCGGTCCACCAGCCCGGCGCGGGAGATCCGGGGCAGCGCGGCCAGCACGATGTTCTCCCGGACCGACAGATTCGGGATGATCCCCTCGCTCTTGCGGTCCTCCGGGAGCATCACCGCGCCGGCCCGGATGGCGGCGCCGGTGGAGTTGCGGCGCACCGGGGTGCCGGCGATCTCGACGCTGCCCGCGTCGGTGTGCAGGGCGCCCACCACCGCCTTGGCCGTTTCGCTGCGACCGGCGCCGAGCAGCCCGCCGAGCCCGAGCACCTCGCTTCGGCGCACCTCCAGGGATACCTCGTGCAGGCGGTGCCGCGAGCTGAGCCCTCGCGCGCGCAGCACCGGAGCCTCGCCGGTCGATTCGTGCTCGCCGCCGTGCTCGGAGAACGCCGTCGTGCCGTCCCGGCGCAGATCGGCCACGTCCCGCCCGAGCATCAGCGAGATCAGGCCGAGCCGGTCCAGCTGGGCCATGTCCGAGACGTGCACCACCCGCCCGTCCCGCATGACGGTGACCCGGTCGCAGATCCGGTAGAGCTCGTCCAGACGATGGCTGACGTAGACGATGCCGATCCCGGCCGCGCGCAACCGGTCCACCACGCCGAACAGCGTCTCCACCTCACGCTGCTCCAGTGAGGAGGTCGGCTCGTCCATCACCACGACCCGGGCCTCGATCTGCACGGCCCTGGCGATGGCCACCATCTGCTGCGCGCCCAGCCCGAGCGAACGCAGCGGCTGGGCCACGTTCACCTCGACGCCGTAGTCGCGCAGAATCTCCTGGGCCTCCCGGCGCATCCGGGCGCTGTCGATCAGGCCGAAGCGGCGGGGCTCCCGGTTCAGGAACAGGTTGCGGGCCACGCTCATCATCGGGATGAGGTTGACCTCCTGGTAGATCGTGGAGATGCCGGCCCGTTGCGCCTCCAGCGGACTGCGGTAGGCCACCGGCTCGCCCCGGTACCGCACCACCCCGGAGTCGGCCTGGTAGACACCGGTGGCCACCTTGATCAGCGTGGACTTGCCCGCGCCGTTCTCGCCGACCAGCGCGTGCACCTCGCCGGGCCGCAGCTCGAAGCTGACCTCGCGCAGCGCGTGCACCCCGGGGAACCGCTTCGACACACCCTCCAGCCGGAGGATCGGCTCGCCATTCACCGAGCTGCCTTCGGTCGGCTGCACGGCTGGCGGATTCAGTAGACGTCGCCGTTGTTCAGTGCGGTGGCCGCGTTGTCCTTGGTGAAGTGGTGGTCGGAGATGATCACCGTGGTGGGCACGCCGGCGTCGGTGTAGAACTTCCGCAGGCTCTCGAAGGCCAGCGGGCCGAACCTCGGGTTGGTCTCCACATCGGCGACCATCACGCCATCGGCGACCGCCCGGACAGCCTGCTGGGTGCCGTCGATTGCGACGATCTTGATGTCCGTGCCGGGGGTCTTGCCGGCCGCGCGGATGGCCTGGATCGCCCCCAGCGCCATGGTGTCGTTCTGCGCGTAGACCCCGTTGATGTCCGGGTTGCGCTGCAGGATCTGCTCCATCACCCGCTGCCCGGTGGCCTGATCGAAGTTCGCCGTCTGGGACGCCACGATCTTGATACCCGGGTACTTCGCGGCGATCTGCTGGTTGAAGCCGTTGGTGCGGTCGGTGGCCACGTTGTTGCCTGAGGTGCCCTGCAGCACGGCCACATTGCCCTGGCCGTTCAGCGCGGCACCGAGGTCATCGGCGGCGATCTTGGCCTGGCCCAGGAAGTTGGAGCCGATGAAGCCGATGAAGTCGCTGCACGCGGTGCCGTTGACCGTCCGGTCGATGGTGAGGACCGGGATGTGCTTGGCCTTGGCCTGCGCGAATGCCGGGGCCAGCCCGTCGGAGTTCTCCGGAGCGACGATCAGCACCTGCGCGCCCTGGGCGATCATGTCCTGGATGTCGGTGTTCTGCTGGGAGACGTTGGCGTTGGCGTTGCGCTGGATCAGGTTGATGCCCAGCTTCTTGGCCTCGTCGGTGATCGACTGGGTCTCGGTGGCGCGGAACGGGTTGCTGGTCGACTCGGACTGGGAGAACCCGACGACCGCCTTGGTCAGATCCAGCTGAGGGGCGCCGTACTGGGCGAAGCTGCACGGCGCGCCGCTCGAGCCGCCCTCGGCCACCTCCTGCTGACCGGCGCCGGCCGGGGCGGGGGGAGCGGCGCTTTCGACGCTCTTGGCGCACCCGGCGGCGAGCAGCGCGGCCGCCGCCGCGAACCCCACGACCGCGGTGAACCGAGCCCGCCGGTGGTTGGCAGAAACCATTCGCGCCTCAACTCCTTCTGCTGTGGTGCGCAAGAGCACCGGTAGCCGCCGGGGCACAGCGGCGACCGACGTGGTCGCCGCGCACCGTGGCGACGCACAGAACGACCGGTGGCGATCGGCCGGGTCGAACCGGATGAGAACGGTAGCCAATGTCTTACATCGTTGATACAACGTTGTAAAGACGATTTACCTGGATAAACTCTGTTGCCGCGGCACGGGGAGGTAGAGGGGGCGGATGGCCGTCACGCTCAAGGACGTCGCCACGCTGGCCGGTGTGTCGGTCAAGACGGTGTCCAATGTCGTCAATGGCTACGCCTTCGTGAAGGCCGACAACCGGCGCCGGGTGGAAGCGGCACTGGCCGCCACCGGTTACCGGCCCAACCTGGGCGCGCGCAATCTCCGGCGCGGGCGCACCGGGTTCATTGCGCTGATGGTGCCCGAGCTGAGCATCCCGTACTTCGCCGAGCTGGCCGGCCTGGTGATCACCGCCGCGCAGCGCTGGGACTGGAACGTGCTCATCGAGCAGACGCTGGGCACCCGGGAGCGGGAGCGGGCCAGCCTCGGCTCGCTGGGCCCGCACCTGATCGACGCCGCGATCGTCAGCCCGGAGGCACTCGAGGCCGAGGACTTCAGCGAGCTCGGCCCCGGCGTGCCGATGGTGCTGCTCGGGGAGCACTCGGTGGACCTGCCGATCGACCGGGTGGCCATCGACAACGTGCGCGCCGCGCAACTCGCGGTGGGCCACCTGATCGGAATGGGGCGCCGGCGGATCGCCGCGATCGGCCAGAACCCGCACCGGGGCACCGCCGCGCTTCGGCTGGCCGGTTACCGGGCCGCGCTGGCCGAATCCGGGTTCCCCGAGCCCAATGAGCTGGTGGCTCCGGCGATGAACTACCACCGCCGGGACGGCGCCGAGGCAATGTCCGCGCTGCTCGCCGGGGCCGCACCACCCGACGCGGTGTTCTGCTTCAACGACCTGCTAGCGGTCGGCGCACTCCGGGCGGCCGAGGAGCGCGGCCTGCGGGTACCGGAGGACATCGCGATCGTCGGGTTCGACGGCACCGAGGAGAGCGCGTACAGCCGGCCCTCGCTCACCACGATCGCCCCGGACAAGGCCGCCATCGCCGAGCAGGCCGTGAAGCTGCTGCATCGCCGGGTGAACTCGGACGAGCCGTTCCCGCCCGAGGACGTCCAGACGCCGTTCTCCCTGCGCATCCGGGAGAGCACCACCGGCTCACCTGGGTAGCCTGCCGAGCCGCGGCCTGTTGCCGAGCCGCGGCCTGTTGCCGAGCTGCACACGGCGCAGCTTTTTGGCGCGCGCTACCTGTCTGTTGTGCAGCTGGGTAACCGCGGACAGGCTGCCTTGGACTGGCCGTTGGCCGGAGTGGGCCGGGAAGGTTCGCGGCCCTGGGTCGGCGGGGTGGCCAGCTTCGGGAAGGGCCCTGGTGGCCACCAGCGGGGCGTGGCCGGCGGTGGCGGCGGGGGCGTGTCCGGCGCTGGGGGTGGCCATCGGCGTCGGTATGCGAAGCGCGGCGGCGGCCGTGGTGGTGGCCGCGGCCACGGTGCGGTGGCCATCAGGCGACCAGGATGCGGTGGCCGCCGGCGGTGCCTTGGCCGGTCGGTGGGGCGGTGGCGATGGGTTCCTGGAGGGCCGGGGCGGCCGGGTCGCCCGGATCCGGTGGGTCGAGGCGGGCCAATGTGCCGCGCAGGGTGGACACGGCCGAGGCCATGGTGTGTTCCTCAGCCATGGTGAGGTCCGCGCGGGCATTGGCGCGCAGGTCGGTGTCCACGGTGGCGATGGTGTGCTGGGCCGCGTGCAGGGTGGCCAAGGCGCGCCATTCCGGGAGGGCGGTGAGCTCGGCCAGGGTGCGCAGCCGGGTGTCGAGTTCCCAGGCGAAGCGGTGCAGCGGGAGCTCGCCGGTGGTGTACGAGTCGATGGTGTCGCGCAGTCCGTCGGCGACGAATCGGCGCAGCGGGGAATGGGTCAGCGGAGTCATCGGTGCGATCCAGTCCAAAGACGTGGCGTTCCGCGAGCATGCGGGTACGACCAGGGACATGAGTGATGAACCTGGCCTCCGCGGCACACTCACACCGAGACCTACAGTGCCCGGACCTGGCGCGAAGGCGGACTACAACACACCAAAGCGCGCTGCCGAGCTGCGATCACGCTAGCGCCGAGGCGCCGGTCGTGCAACCGATTCGGGAAAACCCGCCGGGCTGGTCCAAGGGGCGCGGGTACTCCCGGCGCCGCGCTAGGCGTGCCCGGAGGCGCGTCGGCACGCCGAGCCGCCCCCGAGCAGCCTCTTGGAGTCGAG
>DATHIT010000714.1:0-6155 GCA_035489915.1 Pseudonocardia sp.
CCGCCGAGGCTGGAGATCGTGAACGTGCCGCCCTGCATGTCGCCAGGGCCGAGCTTGCCCTCCCGGGCCTTGGCCGAGATCGTGCCGAACTCCCGCGACAGCTCGACGATGCCCTTGCTGTCCGCGCCCTTCACCACCGGGACGACCAGGCCGTCCGGGGTGTCGACCGCGATGCCGATGTTGTAGTAGGACTTGAGGATGAGGGCGTCCTTGTCCGCGGACAGCGAGCTGTTGAACTCGGGGAACTTCTTCAACGCGGCCACAGACGCCTTGACCAGGAACGCCAGCAGCGTGACCCGGTAGGGGTCCCTCTCGGCCTTGGCTGCGGTGTCGAGCTCCTTGCGGTAGCGGTCCAGCTCGGTGATGTCGGCCTCGTCACTGTGCGTGACGTGCGGGACGTTGAGCCAGGACCGATGCAGGTACGGCCCGGACAGTTTCTTGATCCTGCTCAGCGGCTTCGTCTCGACCGGGCCGAACTTCGAAAAGTCCGGGACCGGGATCTCCGGGATGCCGGCCGTCGAGGGTGCGGCGGCCGGCGCCGCCGCCGGTGCCGGGCCCTTCAGAAACGCCAGCAGATCGTCCTTGGTGATCCGCCCCTTCGGGCCGGTGGCGGTCACCGAGGACAGGTCCACGCCCAGCTCGCGGGCCATCCGCCGCACGCTCGGCCCGGCATGCGCCCCCGCCGGAGCTGCCGGGGCCATCGGGGCCGCTACCGGCGGGGCCGGCGCGGCCGGCGTCGGCGTGCTGGCCGGCGCCGGTTCCTGCTGCTCGACCAGCGAGGGAGGCGCGGACAGGGCGCCGTCGCCGGGTTGCAGCAGCAGGATCAGGGTGCCCTCGCTGACCTGGTCGCCCACCTTGACCAACACCTCGGTGACCGACCCGGCGGTCGGCGCGGGCACGTCCATGGTCGCCTTGTCCGACTCCAGAGTGACCAGCGGGTCCTCGGCGTTGACCTGGTCGCCCTTGGTGACGTGCACCTCGATGATCGGCACGTCGGCGAAGCTGCCGATGTCCGGGACGGTGACCTCGGTCGCGGTCTGGGTCGCGGTTGACATCGAACCTCCCTCTCTCAGGCTCGGGCCGGATTCGGCTTGTTGGGGTCGATGCCATAGCTGGCGATGGCCTTGGTCACGGTGGCCGCCGGAATGCTGCCCTCGGCGGCCAGCTCAGCGAGCGCGGCGACCGCGACGAACCTGCGGTCGACCTCGAAGTGCTCACGGAGCGCCCGGCGGTAGTCCGAGCGGCCGAACCCGTCGGTACCCAGCACCCGGAAGTGGCGGGGTACGTACGGGCGGATCTGCTCGGCGAACGCCCGCATGTAGTCCGTGGCGGCGACCACGGGGCCGTCCGGGCGTCCGGCCAGGCACTGCTCGACGTAGCTCTGCCGCCGAGGCTGTTCGGGGTTGAACATGTTCCACCGGTCGGTGGCCATGCCGTCGCGGGCCAGTTCGGTGAAGCTCGGGCAGCTCCACACGTCGGCGGCCACGCCGAGCTCGGCCAGCAGGTCGGCGGCGGCGATGACCTCGCGCAGGATGGTGCCGCTGCCCAGCAGCTGAACCCTGGGTGCGGCCTTGGTCGCGGCGTTCCCGCCGTTGCGTCGGGAAGTCGGCGCCTGCCCCTCGCGGAACAGGTACATCCCCCGCACGATGCCCTGCTCCACCCCCTCCGGGATCGCCGGATGCGGGTAGTTCTCGTTCATCAACGTGATGTAGTAGTACACATCCTCCTGCTCGGCGTACATCCGCCGCAGCCCGTCCCGCACGATCACCGCGACCTCGTAGGAGAACGTCGGGTCGTAGGACACGCAGTTCGGAACGGTGGCCGAGATCAGGTGGCTGTGGCCGTCCTCGTGCTGCAGGCCCTCCCCGTTGAGGGTGGTGCGCCCGGCGGTGCCGCCGAGCAGGAAGCCGCGTGCCCGGGAGTCGCCAGCGGCCCAGGCCAGATCGCCGACTCGCTGGAATCCGAACATGGAGTAGTAGATGTAGAACGGGATCATCGGGGTGTCGGAGACGCTGTACGAGGTGGCGGCGGCGATCCAGGACGACATGGCGCCGGCCTCGTTGATGCCCTCCTGCAGCAGCTGCCCGCTCGAGTCCTCCTTGTAGTACATGAGCTGCTTGGCGTCCTCGGGCTGGTAGAGCTGCCCCACCTGGGAGAAGATGCCGAACTGGCGGAACAGGCCCTCCATGCCGAACGTGCGTGACTCGTCCGGGACGATCGGCACCACGTGCCGGCCGAGCTGCTTGTCCCGCAGCAGCGTGGTGAGTATCCGCACGAACGCCATGGTCGTGGAGATCTCCCGGTCGCCGGTGCTCTTGAGCTGTGCCTCGAAGGCGGACAGCTCGGGCACCGGCAGCGCCCGCGAGGCCCGACGGCGCGCCGGTAGCGAGCCACCCAGCGCGGCGCGGCGCTCCCGCAGGTAGGCCAGCTCGCGGCTGTCCTCGGCGAGCCGCAGGAACGGCACGTCGGGGATCCGCTCGTCGGGCACGTCGATGCCGAACCGGTCCCGGAACGCGCGCAGCACGTCCTGGCCCATCTTCTTCTGCTGATGGGTGATGTTCTGGCCCTCGCCAGCCTCGCCCATGCCGTAGCCCTTGACCGTCTTGGCCAGGATCACCGTCGGCTGATCGGTGTGCTCGACCGCGGCGCGGTAGGCCGCGTACACCTTCACCGGGTCGTGCCCACCCCGGGCGAGCGCCCAGATCTCGTCGTCAGACATGTTCGCGACCAGATCCAGCAGCTCGGGGTAGCGGCCGAAGAAATGCTGGCGAACGTAGGCCCCGTTCTTGGATTTGAAGTCCTGGTACTCGCCGTCGACGCACTCCTCCATGCGCTTGAGCAGCAGCCCGGTCTTGTCCGCGGCGATCAGCGGGTCCCACCCGGACCCCCAGATCACCTTGATCACGTTCCAGCCGGCGCCTCGGAACACGCCCTCCAGCTCCTGGATGATCTTCCCGTTGCCCCGTACCGGGCCGTCCAGGCGCTGCAGGTTGCAGTTCACCACGTAGATCAGGTTGTCCAGCTTCTCCCGGCCGGCCAGGGAGATCGCGCCGAGCGACTCGGGTTCATCCATCTCGCCGTCCCCGAGGAACGCCCACACGTGCCGGTTCGCCGTGTCGGCCAGGCCCCGCGCGTGCAGGTACTTGAGGAACCGCGCCTGGTAGATCGACATGAGCGGGGCCAGTCCCATGGACACCGTCGGGAACTGCCAGTAGTCCGGCATCAGCCACGGGTGCGGGTAGGACGACAGGCCCCGGCCGCCGACCTCCTGGCGGAAGTTCAGCAGCTGCTCCTCGGTGAGCCGACCCTCCAGGAACGATCGAGCGTAGATCCCCGGGCTCACGTGGCCCTGCACGAACACCAGGTCGCCGCCGTGACCCGCCGAGGGGGCGTGCCAGAAGTGCTGGAACCCGGTGTCGTACAACGTCGCCGCCGACTGGAAGCTGGCGATGTGCCCACCCAGCTCGGACGACTCCTTGTTCGCCCGCAGCACGATGGCCACCGCGTTCCACCTGATCAGCGACCGGATCCGGTGCTCGATCTCCCGGTCACCGGGATGCGGCGCCCCCCGATCCGGCGGGATCGTGTTGAGATACGGGGTGTTCGCCGAGTACGGCACCGGCGCCCCGGTGCGTCGCGCCTGGCTGACCAGCTCCTCGAGCAGGAAGCCCGCGCGATCCGTACCGTCGAACTCCACCACCGACGCCAGCGCGTCCCGCCACTCCCGCGTTTCGACCGGGTCCAGGTCCTCGAGCATGTTGTGCCTTCCTCGATGCGTGTGGAGATCCGGTCAGACCTTCGTGTCGGGCGTCGGCACGCGGCGCGGCTCACCCGCTCCGTTCCCCTCCTCGCGGGCGCCGCCGTGGCGGCCCGCGAGCTGGTGCTCGGCCAGCTCCGGCTCCTCCTCGTCGTCGATCATCGTGGCCTCGTCGAACGGCGCCTCACCGCTCAGCGCCCGCTGGGCCTGGTCCGGATCGAACTCACCGACCCACTTCCCGATCAGCAGGGTGGCGACCGCGTTGCCCGAGAAGTTGGTCAGGGCTCGTGCCTCGGACATGAACCGGTCGATGCCGACGATGAGCCCGACGCCGTCGACCAGGTCGGGACGGTGCGCGGACAGCCCGCCGGCCAGCGTGGCCAGCCCAGCGCCGGTCACCCCGGCGGCACCCTTGGACGCGATGATCATGAACAGCAGAAGCGAGATCTGCTGGCTCACCGTCAGCGGCGAGCCCATCGCCGACGCGATGAACAGCGACGCCATGGTCAGATAGATCGCCGTGCCGTCCAGGTTGAACGAGTATCCGGTCGGCACCGTGATACCGACCACCGGCCGGGACACGCCTATGTGCTCCATCTTCGCCACCAGCCGTGGCAGCGCGACCTCGGACGACGAGGTGGACACGATCAGCAGGTACTCCCGGGCCAGGTACTTGAACAGCTGGAAGATGTTCAACCCGGTGACCACGCGCAGGAGCAGACCCAACACCACGACGACGAACAGCAGGCAGGTGACGTAGAAGCCGAGCATGATCTGCCCGAGCGCGACCAGGGCCGACCACCCGGTCTCCCCCACGACGGCGGCCATCGCCCCGAACGCCCCGATCGGCGCCACCCACATGATCATCGACAGCACCCGGAAAACCACGCGCTCGAAGTGCTTAACGCCGCGCAGTACCGCCTGCCCGGACTGCCCCAGCGCCTGGATGGCGAACCCAACCAGCAGCGCCACGAACAGCGTCTGCAGCACCGACTCCCCGGTGAGCGGAGACACCAGCGTGGTGGGGATGATCCCGAGCAGGAACTCGCTCGTCGACTGCGCCTCACCCCCGGCGGCCTTCGCTCCGGCCGCCTTCGCGGCGTCGGAGAGCGCGAGCCCCGCGCCGGGTTGCAGGATGTTGCCCACCACCAGGCCGATGATCAGCGCCACCGTGGACATCGCGAGGAAGTACCCGAGGGCGAGCCCGCCCACCTTGCCCACCTTGGCCGCCTGCCGGATCGACCCGATACCGAGCACGATCGTGCAGAAGATGACGGGGGAGATCATCATCTTGACCAGGGCGACGAAGCCGGTCCCCAGCGGCTTGAGCGCCTTTCCGACGTCCGGAGCCAGGAAGCCGACGGCGATGCCGAGGACGACCGCGACGATCACGGCGATATAGAGGTAGTGCGTGCGATCACGCCGCCCGGCGGCGTGGGTGGTGGCTGAATCGGACATGAGGCTAGCCCTCCCCGAGATAGGGACCGACGACTTTGGCGGTGTTGCGTACGCAACCGGCGGACCCGCAACCCTCGGCAAGCATGGGGCAGCGTGTGGCGCAGGTCACCCTTTTGTTCATTATGTCCCCTAGCGGACGGCGGATCCGGCGATCCTCGTCGCGAGGAGTCGCGGTTGGCCAGGGGATCGCAGGTATTCGCGCTTCTCACCCAACAGCCAGGAACGATCCATTTGCCGTCCTGGCCACAGGCCCAACCCGGGGCACCACGCGGTCCACGTCGCCGGTCTGGGACTGCTGACCGCTACTGACGACGCCATCCTCCGCCGTGCCGCCGACGACGGCTACACCGTGATCACCGCGGACATGGCGAGCGCAGGGCGCACTACTGGTCGCAAACCCTCCGACGGTGCTCAACGACCTCGACTGGGAGCGATCGTGTCCCTAAGTCCAACCGGTACACCTACCGGTCCAACTGGGTCTGTTTCGCTTCCTCCAGCACGATCTCCCACTCACGATCGAACTCCGCCGCGACATCCGGAGTCAGACACGCACGAATGGCCCTGGGCTCGGGCGGAGGCGCAGCGACTGACTTCGTCTGGTGGGATCACCACAAGCGCGAAACGAACCCCCCACCGCTGCCCTACCGGAACAGCACACCACACCAGCCAAGCAACGCAGACCCATGACAAGCGCGCCTTCCGCCCGGACGGCAACCACATCGCCGTGGTGGAGGCGCCGGTAGCCGAGTAGCCGAGCGACCAACGTGGCCAGGGACCACCCGGACAAGCAAGCGGTGGCCAAGGGTTCGTCAGCTACAACGCCGTGCGGCGCTACACCCGGCTGAGAAGGTCATTCCCGTCCGCCGGCAGTTGACGAGGACGTCGGGCCACGCTCGTGTCCGTGCGCACCTGTTGAAGCTGATCGCTCACGATCCTGCCG
>DATHIT010000715.1:0-7043 GCA_035489915.1 Pseudonocardia sp.
GCCGCAGACGGTGGAGGCGATCAACCACGCCCAGGCGGCCTCGGTGCCGATCGTGGTCGCGGTGAACAAGATCGACAAGGAGGGGGCCAACCCCGCCAAGGTCCGTCAGCAGCTCACCGAGTACGGGCTGGTCGCCGAGGAATACGGCGGCGACACGATGTTCGTCGACGTCTCGGCGCGGGCGAACACCAACATCGAGCAGCTGCTCGAGGCGATCCTGCTCACCGCCGACGCCGCGCTCGACCTGCGGGCCAACCCGAACATGGAGGCCCAGGGCGTGGCGATCGAGGCGCACCTGGACCGCGGTCGCGGTCCGGTGGCCACCGTGCTGGTGCAGCGCGGCACGCTGCGGGTAGGCGACTCGGTGGTGGCCGGCGATGCCTCCGGCCGGGTCCGGCGGATGCTCGACGAGCACGGCGGAGACGTCACCGAGGCGCTGCCGTCACAGCCGGTGCAGGTCATCGGGTTCACCTCGGTGCCGGGCGCAGGCGACACGTTCCTGGTCGTCGACGAGGACCGGGTGGCTCGCCAGATCGCCGACCGGCGCCGCGCTCGGGACCGCAACGCCGAACTGGCGTCGCGTCGCAAGCGGGTCAGCCTGGAGGACCTGGACGCCGCGCTGAAGGAGACCGACAGCCTCAACCTGATCATCAAGGGTGACAACTCGGGTACCGTCGAGGCCCTCGAGGACGCCCTGATGAAGATCGAGGTCGGGGACGACGTCGAGCTGCGGGTCACCCACCGAGGCGTGGGTGGCATCACCGAGAGCGACGTCAACCTCGCCATCGCGGACAACACCATCGTGCTGGGCTTCAACGTCCGGGCCGAAGGCAAGGCCACTGAGCTGGCCAACCGCGAGGGCGTCGAGATCCGCTACTACTCGGTGATCTACCAGGCCATCGAGGAGATCGAGCAGGCACTGCGCGGCATGCTCAAGCCGGAGTACGAAGAGGTCGAGCTCGGCCGGGCGGAGGTCCGCGAGGTCTTCCGTTCCTCCCGGGTCGGCACCATCGCCGGCTGCATGGTGCTCGGCGGGGAGATCCGGCGGAACGCCCGCGCTCGGCTGCTGCGGGACAACGTGGTGGTCGTGGAGAACCAGCCGATCAGCTCGCTGCGGCGGTTCAAGGACGACGCGGTCGAGGTCCGCGAGGGCTTCGAGTGCGGTCTGACCCTCGGGTCGTTCAACGACCTCAAGGTCGGCGACATCATCGAGACCTTCGAGATGCGGGAGAAGCCGAGGGCCTAGTCAGGCGGCCGGGCGCGGGGCTCCAGGTGGAGCGCCGCGCCTGGCCTCTGTATTGCTGGGCGGACTGGCGACCA
Source organism: Pseudonocardia sp. (assembly GCA_035489915.1). Classification (GTDB taxonomy): domain Bacteria; phylum Actinomycetota; class Actinomycetes; order Mycobacteriales; family Pseudonocardiaceae; genus Pseudonocardia. The sequence continues at coordinate 1,321 of DATHIT010000715.1, forward strand.
TCATGTACGTGGGAGCGTTGGAGCTCGATGTGCTGCTCGGCGACGTCGGCTCGCTGAAGGCGAAGCGGTCGTTGGTCCGTCCGGTGCTGGCCGAGTTGCGCCGAAAGTACGAGGTGGCGGTCGCCGAGGCCGGGTACCCGGACCTGCATCGCAGGACGCTGATCGGGGTGAGCTGCGTGGCCGCCGACGCCGGGCACGTGACCGAGCTACTGGACCGGTGTGAACGGTTGGTGGCCGCACGACCGGAGCTGGAGTTGCTCTCCGCCCGGCGGCGGCTCATCGGCCCACACGACGAGTGACACATCGGGGACGGGAGAGACATCGTGGTGGACCAGGCGAGGGCCAACCGGCTGGCCAAGCGAATCGCCCAGATCGTGGCATCCGCGATCGAATTTGAAATCAAGGATCCCCGGCTCACCCGGGTGACCATCACCGACGCCCGGGTGACCGGCGACCTGCACGACGCCACGGTGTTCTACACGGTGATCGGGGAGACGGTGGACGCCGAGCCGGACGCCGAGGGCGCGGCCGCCGCGCTGGCCAGCGCCACCGGCGTGTTGCGGACCATGGTCGGCCAGCGCACCGGGGTGCGGTTCACCCCGACGTTGAGCTTCATCCGGGATGCCGTGCCGGAGGGCGCCAAGCGGTTCGACGAGCTACTGGCCCGGGCCAGGGACTCCGACGCGGAGGTGGCCAGGCTGGCCGCCGGGGCGACCCCGGCAGGCGACCCGGACCCGTACAAGGCTCCGCGCGAGGACGACGCGGAGTAGTCGCCGCGAGCGCTAGCGGCGGATCACCGCGTCCAGCACGCCGGGGAACCGGCTGTCCAGGTCGTCGCGGCGCAGGTGCAGGTACAGGTTCCGGCCCTCCCGGCGCTGGGCGACGATTCCGTTCTCCCGCAGCACCCGCCAGTGATGGCTGGCGCTGCTCTTGGTCATGTCCGGGAGTATCTGCCGGCAGGTCTGCTCGGATCCGTCGGCCAAGGTGCGCACCACCCGGAGCCGGACCGGGTGGTCGAGCGCGGCCAGTACCGCCTCGATGCTCAGGTCCTCGCGGGAGGGGTGCTCCAGTTCCGCCACCCCTTCATTGTACGAGTGGATTCGAACTGTTGTGAGCTACTCCACCGTGACGGCGCCAGCACCAGTGGATAGGTTCGAATTGATTCGAACTGTTAGCCGTCAGAGAGGGCCGCGATGACCGCCACCGTCCAGCACCAGTTGGCCACCACCTTCCACCGGGCGCTGATCACCAGGGACTGGGCGCTGCTGCGAGAGATCATGGCGCCCGAGGTGACCTGGACGCTGCCGGGTGACAACACCGTCTCCGGCACAGTTGTCGGCATCGACGAGGTCATCGCGCGCGCCGAGCTGATCGCCAGCTTCGGGCTCACCTTCACTCTGGAGCACGTGCTGGTCAGCCGGGACAACATGGCGCTCGGGCTGCACAACACCGCCCGCCGCGGCGATCTGGTGCTCGACGAGCATCTGGCCACCGTGTGCACCCTTCGCGACGGGGTGATCGTGGTGATCGAGACCTACCTGTCCGACCTGGACGGAATGAACGCCTTCTTCGCGCGAGACGCGACTCGCTAGGGCAGGCTTGCCTGGTGGGCGAAGCGCAACCAAAGGCGGTGACCGAGGCGAGCGCCCGGGAGGTGCTCCGGCTGGCCGGGCCGGCGTTGCTCGTGCTGGCCGCCGAACCGCTGTACCTGCTGGTCGACACGGCGGTGGTGGGCCATCTCGGGGCGGTGCCGCTGGCCGGACTGGCGATCGGCGCGGTGCTGCTGGCGCAGGTGTCCACCCAGCTGAACTTTCTGTCCTATGGCACCACAGCGCGGACCGCTCGGTTGCACGGCGCCGGACGCCGGACCGAAGCGGTGGTGGAGGGGGTGCAGTCCACCTGGCTGGCGGTGGGCGTCGGCGCGGTGCTCCTGCTGCTCGGCGAGCTGCTGGCCGGTCCGGTGAGCAGGGCGTTGGCCGGCGGCCCCGGTCCGGTGGCCAGTGAGGCGGTGGCCTGGCTGCGGATCGCGCTGATCGGCGCGCCGCTGGTGCTGATCACGCTCGCCGGAAACGGCTGGATGCGGGGGGTCCAGGACACCGCCCGGCCGCTGCGCTACGTGCTGCTCGGCAACGGGTTGTCCGCGTTGGCCTGCCCGGTGCTGGTGTACGGGCTGGCGGGGGCGCCCGCGCTCGGTCTGGTCGGCTCGGCGGTGGCCAATGTGGCCGGCCAGATTGTCTCCGCGGCGCTGTTCCTGCGTGCGTTGCTGCGCGAGCGGGTGCCGCTGGCCCCGGTCCCCGCGCTGTTGCGCGGCCACCTGCGGATGGGCCGCGACCTGGTGCTACGCAGCCTCGGCTTCCAGGTCTGCTACCTGTCCGCCGCCGCGGTCGCGGCCCGGTTCGGGGCCGCCTCGGTCGCCGCGCACCAGGTGGTGCTGCAGCTCTGGTACTTCCAGGCGCTGGTGCTGGATTCGCTGGCCATTGCGGCGCAGGCGCTGGTCGGGTCGGCGCTGGGCGCCGGCGGGGCGGCCCGGGCCAAGGCGGTGGCCCGGCGGGTGTCCTCGTACGGGCTGGTACTGGGGTGCGCGTTCGGCGTGCTGTTCGCCGCGCTGGCCGGGGTGCTGCCTCGGTTGTTCACCAATGACCCCTCGGTGCTCGCGGCGATGCCGGTGGCCTGGTGGTTCTTCGTCGCGCTTCAACCGGTGGCCGGGCTGGTGTTCGCCCTGGACGGCGTGCTGCTCGGCGCCGGGGACGCGGCATTCCTGCGCAACTGGACGCTGATCGGTGCGGCGCTCGGGTTCCTGCCGCTGATCTGGCTGTCCCTGGCGTTCGGCTGGGGCCTGGCCGGCATCTGGACCGGCCTGGCGATGTTCATGCTGATCAGGCTGGGCAGTGTGGTGGCCAGGGCGCGCTCCGGGGAGTGGGCGGTGCCCGGCGCGGTCCGCCGCTGACGCTGGCCGCCTGGTCTGCGCCCGTCATGAGCACCCGTTGCCGCGGGTGTGTCCGGCCGCGGCAGGATCGGCGGTATGAGCACCCCATCTGGCCTGGTGGTCGTGGACAAGCCCGCCGGGCTGACCTCGCACGACGTGGTCGGTCGGCTGCGCCGGCTGCTGGGCACCCGGAAGATCGGGCACGCCGGCACACTGGACCCGATGGCCACCGGCGTGCTGGTGCTCGGCGTGCAGCGGGCCACCCGGCTGCTCGGCCACCTGGCCCTGGACACCAAGGCATACGACGCCACCATCCGGCTCGGGGTGACCACCAGCACCGACGACGCCGAGGGCGAGGTCACCGCGACCGCGGACGCCGGCGGGGTCGACGAGGGTCAGGTGCGCGCCGGAATCGCCGCGCTGACCGGCCCGATCGAGCAGGTGCCCAGCGCGGTCAGCGCGATCAAGGTCAACGGCAAGCGCGCCTACCAGCGGGTCCGGGAGGGCGAGCTGGTGGAGCTGGCCGCGCGCCCGGTGACGGTCAGTGCGTTCGAGCTGGATGCGCTGCGGCGCGAGGGGGCGTGCACCGAGCTGGACGTGCGGGTGGAGTGCTCGTCGGGCACCTACATCCGGGCGCTGGCCAGGGACCTGGGTGCCGGGCTCGGCGTCGGCGGGCACCTCACCGCGCTACGCCGCACCCGGGTCGGGCCGTTCCGGCTGGACACCGCGCGCACCCTGGACGAGCTGGCCGAGCACCCGGAGCTCACGCACACCCTGGAGGCGGCGGTGGCGGCCGCGTTCCGGGTGCGGGTGGCCGACGCCGAAGAGGCCACCGCGCTGTCCTTCGGCCGGCCGTTGACCGCCGTCGGGATCGCCGGGGTGTACGCGGTGACCGATCCGGCCGGCCGGGCGCTGGCACTGGTCAGCGAGGTGGACGACCGGGCGAAACCGGTGCTCGTGCTGGCCCCGGCCGACGGGTCCTCGGCGCCTGCGTAGGCTCGACAGCGTGCTGCGCTGGCGAGGCCTGGACGATGTGCCCACCGGCTGGGGGCGAAGCGTGGTCACCGTCGGGGTGTTCGACGGGGTGCACCGAGGCCATCAGAAGCTGATCGGTCGCGCGGTGGCGGTGGCCGCCGCCCGCGACCTGCCCTCGGTTCTGGTCACCTTCGACCCGCACCCGACCGAGGTGATCCGTCCCGGTCACCACCCAGCCCAGCTCACCACGCTGGCCCGGCGCGCCGAGCTGGTCGGGGAGCTGGGCATCTCCGCGTTCTGTGTCCTGCCGTTCACCACCGAGCTGGCCCGGATGCCGGCCAACGAGTTCGCCCACGAGGTGCTCGTCGAGCGGCTGCACGCGGCCGCGGTGCTGGTCGGGGACAACTTCACCTTCGGGCACGGGGCCAAGGGAGACGTGCCGCTGCTGGGCCAGCTCGGCCGCCGCTTCGGCTTCGCCGTGGAGGGGCTGGAGCTGATCACCGACACCACCGACCCCGGCAACGGCATCACCTACTCCTCGACCTACATCCGGGCCTGCATCGACGGCGGCGACGTGGCGCTGGCCGCGCAGGCGCTGGGCCGGCCGCACCGGCTGGAAGGGGTCGTGGTGCGCGGCGACCGGCGCGGCCACGAGCTGGGTTTCCCGACCGCGAACCTGGCGCCCCCGCCGTTCGCGGCGGTACCCGCCGACGGGGTCTACGCCTGCTGGTTCGTGCACGGCAAGCGGCAGCTGCCGGCGGCGGTGTCGGTCGGCACGAACCCCACGTTCTCCGGCCGGCAGCGCACCGTCGAGGCGTACGTGCTGGACGTGAACGAGGACTTCTACGGCCACCACGTGGCGCTCGACTTCGTGGACCGACTGCGCGGCATGGAACGGTTCGACAGCGTGGACGCGCTGGTCGAGCAGATGCACCGGGACGTCATCCGCACCCGGGAACTCCTGTCCGAGCCCGCCGCCGACTGACCGCTCGCCCTCACCGTCGCTACGGCAGCGCGGCTTCCGGGCGATTGCCGGGGGCGAATTCCGCATTCGGCCTCGGGGGAACCGGTCCGGCTGCGAGCATCGGGGTGTCCGGCGGAGAGATGAGGGCAGCGTGACACTCCAGGAGCGGGAACAGCTCGGCGGCCGGAGCGCGGCCGAGGGTGACCGACCCGTCGAGGCGCCGCCTCCCGCGACCGCCGCCCCGGCGACGGGCCCCGCTACCGCCTCGGCGACCGGGCCGGATGCCGCCGCCCGATCCACTTTCGCTCGGAACGTGGCCCGCCAGCGCGAGCTCTACGGGGAGCCGCTGGGCGACCGGATCCGTCGGCTGCAGGCCGCGCTGGGGGTGTCCCAGGCTCGCCTCGCGGACGGGCTGGGGCTGTCCACCGCGATGCTGAGCCAGCTGGTCAGCGCCCGGCGGGTGAAGATCGGCGATCCGGCGGTGCTGTCCCGGCTGGCCCTGCTGGACAGGTACGTGCGGCGGCTGCCGGCCGGCGAGTCGGTGCGCGCCGATGAGCTGCTGGCCCAGCTACGGCAGACCCGCCCGCACCTCGGCCTGCCCGGCGCGGTGCCCAGGGATCCGGGTGAGGCGCTGCGCGCGGTGGCGCCGCCGGCCCAGTTGGCCGCCGCCGCGAGCGTGCTGGGGCCGCGCTTCCCGGCCATCGCGGAGCTGCTGCGGCGGGCCGCGGCGGACCAGCGATGAGCACCCTGCCCCGGTTGTTCACCGCGCTCTGGCCGCCCGCCGAGGCGCTGTCCGCGCTGGCTGGCGAGCTCGCCGAGCACCCGGACTGGCCGCCCGAGGGTTGGCGGCCCATCCCG
>DATHIT010000716.1:0-5848 GCA_035489915.1 Pseudonocardia sp.
TCTCGGTGGTGAAGGCGCGCGCCTGGCCGAACGCCTTCACCACCGAGATGCCCTGGACCAGCTCGATCGCGGCGGCGGACAGCTCGGCGTTCGCCGCCGCGATCCGCCCCACCGGTTCAGCGGAACGGCGGGCCATCCGCAGCCGGACCCCCTGCGCGGCCGCCGTAGCGGCGACGGTGACCAGGGCCAACCGCCAGTCCACCCAGGTCAGGTAGCCGACGATCACCACCGGTCCGGTGACCGCCGAGGCCAGGTCGCCCCGGGCGTGGGCGACCGCGTGGTGCAGCGCGGACACGTCGTCCTGCACGGTGGTCTTCACCGTCCCGGACACGCCGCCGGCGAACCAGTGCAGCGGCAGCACCGCTAGGTGATCGGCCAGGAGCTGGCGCAGGGTGACGGCCAGCTCCGCGTCGGCGAGATGGCTGATCAGCCCGGCCGCCGCGTAGAGCACCAGGCGCGCGGCGAACAGCCCGACGGCCAGCCAGGCGATCGGCCACAGCCCGTCCTGCTGCCCGGCCAGCAGCCGCCGCCCGATCTCCACCACGGCCACCGCCGGCACCACGGACAGCGCGGTGGCCAGCGCCTGGAGTACCGCGGCGAGGGTGACCCGGCCACGAACCGGACGTTGCAGCTCGGCCAGGTCACGGTCAGGCACCTGGCCGACCGTATACGGCTCGGCCGGCGAAATAGCGCAGGACACGTGGCGCTCGCCGCCTTGCGCAGACAAATTAGGTAAGCCTAGGTTTAACTAGACCGGGTGATGGCGCCCCGCTGAGGGCGGTTACCAAGCGTGAGAGGGAAGAGGACCGCGGCAGTGGATAACCCGTTCGATGACCCGGAAGGCGTGTTCTACGCACTGGTGAACGGCGAGGGGCAGTACTCCTTGTGGCCCACCTTCGCCGAGGTTCCGTCCGGTTGGACGATCAGCCACGGACCCGACTCCCGCGAGTCATGCCTTCAGTACGTCGAAGAGAACTGGCTTGATATGCGCCCGCGCAGCCTGGTCGAGCGGATGGACTCGCCGGTCGACGCTCAGTGAGCTCGGCTACGCGCATTTCCGACGTCCTCCCGCTGTCCCCGCTGCAGTCCGGGCTGTTCTTCCACGCCACCGCCGGGGACGCGGACGTCTACCGCTACCAGCTCGAGTTGGAGATCGACGGCCCGCTGGACCCGGGGCTGCTGCGCCGCTGCGCCGACCGGTTGGTCGAGCGGCACCCCGCGCTGCGCACCGCGTTCCTGGCCGAGGAGACCGACGAGCCGGTGGGTGTGGTGCTCGACGGGCTGAGCGTGCCGTGGCAGCAGGTCGACCTGTCCGGCCGGCCGGACGCCGAACGGCCCCCGGCGCTGCGCGCGCTGGTGGTCGGGGAGCGGACCCGGCCGTTCCCGCTGGACCGGGCTCCGTTGCTGCGGTTGCTGCTGGTCCGGTTGGGCGAGGCGCGCTTCCAGCTGGTGCTCACCAACCACCACATCGTGCTGGACGGCTGGTCGGTTCCGGTGCTGCTGCGCGAGCTGTTCACCCTCTACGGCACCGGCGGCGACCCGACCGCGCTGCCGCCGGCCCGGCCGTTCCGTGACTACCTGGCCTGGCTGGCCGCCCAGGACGAGGACCAGGCCCGCTCCCGGTGGCGCACGGCGCTGGCCGAGCTGGCCGGACCGACCCTGCTCGCGCCCGGCGGCACCCCCGCCGACCTGCCGGTACGCCGCCCGGTGCCGGTCGACCAGGAGCTCTCCGCGCGGTTGGTCGGGCTGGCCAGGGAGCACGGGGTCACTGTCAACACGGTGCTGCAGGTGGTCTGGGGGCTGGTGCTGGGCACGTTGACCGGGCGCCGCGACGTGGTGTTCGGCGCCACCGTCACCGGGCGGCCGACGGAGTTGCCCGGCGCCGACGCGATGGTCGGGCTGTTCATCAACACCGTGCCGGTGCGCATCCGGCTCACCCCGGGGGAGACCGTGGCGGAGCTGTTGGAGCGGGTGCAGCGGGAGCAGGCGCGCCTGCTGGATGCCCAGTACCTGGGGCTGGCCGAGCTGCAGCGGGACGCCGGCTACGCGCCGCTGTTCGACACGCTGATGGTGTTCGAGAGCTACCCGAGCGGTGGCCTGGACGAGCTGCTGCCCCGGGTGGGGCTGGCCGTGCGGCCCGGCGCGGCGCGGGATGCCACGCACTATCCGTTGGTGCTGGTCGCGGCGCCGGCCGATCCGCTCTCCGTGGCGCTGAAGTACCAGCCGGGCGCGCTGTCGGCCGAGCGGGTGGACGACATCGCCGCGCGCTTCGTGGACCTGGCCCGGCGGCTGACCGAGGATCCCCGGCGTCGGCTGGCCGCGCTGCCCGCGCTCACCCGCGCCGAGGCGGGCGAGCTGGCCCGGTGGAACGACACCGCCGCGCCGGTCACCGACGCCACCCTGGTCGACCTGGTGGAGCGGATGGTCACCGCGAACCCGGACGCACCGGCGGTGCGCTGGGCCGGCGGCGGATTGACCTACCGGGAGCTGGACCGGCGGGCCAACCGGCTGGCGCATCGGCTGCGCGAGCACGGGGTGGACGCGGAAGCCCGGGTGGGCCTGCACCTACCCCGCTCGCCGGAGCTCGTGGTGGCCATGCTGGCGGTGCTCAAGGCCGGCGGCGCGTTCGTGCCACTGGAGCCGGACTGGCCGCCGCTGCGGGTCCAGGCCGTGGCGGCGGACGCGGGCGTGGTCGCGGTCTGTGCGGCCGATGCGGCGGAGCTGCCGTTGGGCGGCGTGCCGGTGATCCAGGTCGACCCGGCCGAGGCCGAGCCGGCCGACCCCGCCGACCCGCGTACCGACACCGCCCCGGCCCGGCGGATCGACGGCGAGCAACTCGCGTACGTGATCTACACCTCGGGCTCCACCGGGACGCCGAAGGGGGCGATGATCCGGCACCGGTCCATCGCCAACCGGATGACCTGGCAGGCCGACCTGCTCGGTTTCGGCCCGGGTGACGCGGCGCTGTTCAAGGCGCCGCTGGCCTTCGACATCTCCATCAACGAGATCTTCCTGCCGCTGACCACCGGGGCCGCGCTGGTCATCGCGCCGCCCGGCGCCGAGCGGGACGTGGAAGCGCTGGTCGAACTGATCAGCAAGGAGCGGGTCAGCTTCTGCTACCTGGTTGCCTCGATGCTCGCCGCGATGCTGGAGCTGCCCGGGTTCACCGCGGTGGCGCCCCGGCACGTGTGGTGTGGCGGCGAGCTCCTCACCCCGGAGCTGTTCGCCAGGTTCCGTGCGGAGGTCGGAGCCACTATGTACCACGGCTACGGCCCGGCCGAGGCCACCGTCGGGGTGACCCACGAGGTGTACCGGCCCGGGTTCGCCCGGGACAGCGCAACCATCGGCCGGCCCAACCCGAACACCCGCATCCAGGTGCTCGACGAGTTCCTCCGGCAGGCCCCGCCCGGGGTGGTCGGGGAGCTCTACGTGGGCGGGCTGCTGCTCGGCCGGGGCTACGTCGGCGACCCGCGCCGGACCGCGGACCGGTTTGTCGCCGATCCGTTCGGCGCACCGGGCGAGCGGCTCTACCGGACCGGTGACCTGGCCGCCTGGCTGCCGGACGGGCGGCTGCGCTTCGCCGGCCGGGCGGACAACCAGGTCAAGATCCGCGGCATGCGGGTGGAGCCGGAGGAAGTGGAGTCGGTGCTGGCCACCCATCCGGCGATCGCCCAGGCCGCGGTGATCGCCCCGCCGGACGCCACCGGAGCGCCCCGGTTGGTCGGGTTCTACACAGCGCGCGGTCTGGAGCATCCTCCGGTCGAGGAGCTGCGCGGGTGGCTGCGCGCCCGGCTGGCCGAGCACATGGTGCCCGCCGAGCTGGTCGCGATGGCCGCGCTGCCCAGCCAGCCCTCCGGCAAGGTGGACCGGCGCGCGCTGGAGCACTCGGTCCCCGCGCCGCGCGCCTCGGCCACCGAGGCGAGGACACCGACCGAGGCCACCCTGCTCAAGTCGTTCCGGGCGGTGCTGGCCCGCGAGGACTTCGGCGTGACCGACGACTTCTTCACCTTCGGCGGCCACTCGCTGCTGGCCACCCGGCTGGTGCTGGCGCTGCGGACCGCCCTGGACATCCCGCTGGCGGTGCGCGCCCTGTTCGACCACCCCACGGTGGCTGACCTGGCCGAGTACCTGGACGGCGCCCGCTCGGACCCGCCAAGGCTCACCGACCAGGTGCTTCTTCCGCTGCGCGCCAGGGGCTCCGGGCCGCCGCTGTTCTGCGTGCACCCGGTGAGCGGGCTGGCGCTGGCCTACTCCGGGCTGCTCCGAGGTTTGCCGGACCGGCCGGTCTACGGATTGCAGGCACACAGCCTGGCCAGCGACAGCGACCTGCCCGCCGACCTGGACGCGATGGCCGCGCGGTACATCTCGGAGATCCGCGCGGTGCAACCGGGCGGCCCGTACCACCTGCTGGGCTGGTCACTGGGCGGCACGGTGGCGCATCTGATGGCCTGCCAGCTGGCCGCCGAGGGGGACCGGGTGGACACCCTGGCCCTGCTGGACGCGGTGCCCGCCCGGTTCCTCGGCGAGCCGGACAGCCACTGGTCGCTTGAGCGCGGCCTGGCCCACCTGCTCCGGGTCAGCGGCTACCGGGTCGGGGCGGACGAGGTGGACCCGGCGAGCGCCGTGCGGCTGGTCACCGAGGGCGACGGCGGGCTGTCCGGGTTCACCGGCGACGACCTGTGCAACGTGGTGCTGAGCTGGCGGCACTCGTCCGGCCTGCGCGCCGCCGCCGCGCCGGTCCACCCCGGCGCGCTGCTGCTGTTCGAGGCCACCCGGGGGCGGCGCGAGGCCGGCCTGGCTCAGATGTGGCAACCCCAGGTGGGCGGGCCGATCCGGGTGCACCCGGTGCCGGCCGGCCACTGGGAGATGGCCCAACCCGGCGCGCTGGACCAGGTCGCGGCCGTGCTGCGGGCGCTGGTCGGCGCGTGAAGCGGCTACTACCGATGATCTTCGATCGCCCCACGGCGATCCGTTGGAAAGGGTGAGTCCGGATGGACCGCGATCTTGCCGAGCGGCGTGCCGCCCTGCTGCGCAAGCGGCTGGCCAGCGCCGGCTTCACCGGCGAGCAGACCGGCGCCGCGCGGATTCCCCGCCGCGCCGACCCCAACGCCGCGCCGCTGTCGCCCAGCCAACGCCGGATGTGGGTGCTGCACCGGCTGGACCCCACCGGCACGGCCTACAACGTCTGCCTGCACCTGACGTTCTCCGGACCGCTGGACGTGCCTGCGCTGGGTACGGCGCTGCGTGGGTTGGTGGTGCGGCACGAGGTGCTGCGTACCCGCTACCCGCTCGGGGTGGACCAGCTGCCGTGGCAACGCATCGATCCGGCGCCGGCCGAGGGCGACTTCCCGGTACCGCTGCCGGACCTGCGGGACCGCCCGCCGGGCACGGTGGACGAGCTGGTCACCGAGCTGGCCGGGCACCGGTTCGACCTGGCCAGGGAGTGGCCACTGCGGGCGGTGCTCTACCGCACCGGCGACGCGGAGTACCGCCTCGGCCTGGTGGTGCACCACATCGCCTGGGACGGCGGCGCGTGGCCGGTCATCTCGGCTGAGCTGTCCGCCGGCTACGCCGCCGCCACCCATGCGGGCACCAGCGTTGGTGCTGCCGAGCCGGAGGCGCCGGCGGTGCAGTACGGGGATTTCGCGGCGGTCCAAGCGGCCACCCCGGTCCGGCCCACCGAGCGGGACTACTGGTTGAGTCAGCTGGCCGAGCTGCCCGGTCCGGTGCCGCTGCCGGCGGACCGGCCCGCCCGGCGCGAGGCCGGCCGGCCCGACCAGCGCGAGGCCGGCCAGGGCGGGGGTCGGCGCTCGGTGCGGTGGGACGCGGAGCGCACCCAGCGGCTCAC
>DATHIT010000717.1:0-15868 GCA_035489915.1 Pseudonocardia sp.
CACACCGAGATCGGGACGCCGAGGACCTGGGTGCCGTCGATCGCGGTGAAGTCGTCGGTGAACCGGCCGCTGACCTTGCCGCCGCCGGGCAGGGTCATCCCGGTGATCAGCGTCTGGCCGTCCACCAGCCAGCGCTTGAGCCCCTGGATGGTGAACATGGTGCCCAGGGTGGCCAGCAGCGGCGGCACGTTGAGCAGCACGATCAGCCCGGCGTTGATGCAGCCCACCAGCGCGCCGGCGAGCAGGCAGGCCACGATGGCGCTCGGCCCGGTCAGCGCCAGCCGGATCATCACCACGGCGGCCACGGTGACGGAGAGCCCGGCCACCGCGCCGACCGAGAGGTCCAGGTCGCCGACCACCGCGGTCAGCGTCATGCCCAGCGCCGCGACGGCCGCCACCGCCTGGGTCTGCAGGATGGACACCGCGTTGTCCAGCGTGGCGAAGCCGGGGATGACGAAGGAGAACACGATCGCCACGGTCACGCCGACCAGTACCACGCCGTAGCGCACCACGAAGTCGGTGACCGAGAACGCGGCCCGCTCCCCGACCGCTACCTCAGCCGTCATCGGTCGCTCCTCCTGATCTTGGCCCGGACGCCGTTTCGGGTTCGAGCAGGGTGGACGGGCGGGTGCTCATCGCCTCGATCACCCGGGGCCGGGAGGCGGCCGAACGCGGCAGGTCGGCGACCAGCTCGCCGTGGTTGAGCACCACGATCCGGTCACCCACCTCCAGCGCCTCGTCCAGGTCCGAGGTGGCCACCAGCACGGCGGCGGACTTCGTCAGCTCCCGCACCGTGGCGCCGATGTCGTGCCGGGCGTTGATGTCCACGCCCCGGAACGGCTCGTCCAGCAGCAGCACCCTCGGGTTGCCCAGCAGCCAGCGCCCGATGATCACCTTCTGCTGGTTGCCGCCGGAGAGCGTGTTGATCAGGCTGGACGGGTCCCGCGCCATGACGCCGATCTCGGACATCATCGCCCGGGCGGCCCGCCGCTCGGCCGGCGTGCGCATCAGCGTGCCCACCGAGAACCGCTTCAGGAACGGCAGCGTCATCTGCGAGAACACCGGCCATCCCGGGATGATCGCCTGCTCGTGTCGGGACTCCGGGAGCAGGTAGACCCCGGCCCGGACCGCCTCGGCCGGATGGCGGGGGGCGAAGTCGGCGCCGTCCAGCTGGCGACCGCCGGCCAGGATCGGTCGCGCGCCGAACACCCACTCCAGCAGCTCCGTCTTGCCGCTGCCCAGCAGCCCGAGCAGCACGGTGACCTGGCCCTGGCGCAGGTCCAGGTCGAACGGCGCGGCGCCGGGGAACAGCTGGACCCCGCGCAGCCCCAGCACGCTCGCCCCGCCGGGCAGCTCCTGGTGGCCCAGCTCGGCCGGGGTGCGGTCGAACAGCGCCTTCAACGCCGCCGGCCAGTCGAAGCCCCGGCCCGGCTCCCGGTCGAACTCGCCGGTCATCGCGCCGTCCCGGAGCACCCCGACGTGGTCACACAGCTGGTCGAACTCGGCCAGCTTGTGCGTCACGAACAGCACCGTCATGCCGTCGGAGACCAGCGAGCGGACCAGCTCGAACAGCCGGGCGGTCTCCTCGGTGGACAGCGCCGAGGTGGGCTCGTCCAGCACCAGGATCTCCGGCTTGCGGGACAGCGCCCTGGCCAGCACCAGCAGCTGCCGCTCGGACACGCCGAGGGTGCGCACCGGGGCGCGCAGTACCGATCGGCTCAACCGCATGCCCAGGGTGGCGGCCACCTCCAGCGCGTACCGCTCGGTCGCCGCGCGGCTGAACCGGAACGGCGACGAACCGTCGGTGAGGGCATCCAGCGCCAGGTTCTCCGCCACCGTCATGTCCAGCACTACGCCGTCGTTCGGGTTCTGGTGCACGGTGCCCACGCCTTGGCGGTGCGCCGCGGTCGGGTCGGCGAAGACCACCGGGCGACCACCCAGCAGGACCTGCCCGCCGTCCGGTTGCTCGGCCCCGGAGAGGATCTTGATCAGGGTGGACTTGCCTGCCCCGTTGGCGCCCATCAGGCCGTAGATCGCGCCCTTCGCCACGCCGAAGCTGACCCCGCGCAGCACCCGGTTCGGCCCGAAGCTCTTCGAGATGTCCCGCACCTCGAGTACCGCCTGCACGCCACCTCCCCCTCACCCCGTGAGTGGCGAGTGGTCCTATAGGACCACTCGCCACTCACGGGTTCTAGGCACCTGGCTTGATGGTGGGGATCCACGCGGCGCCGATGACGTTCGGCGTGTTCAGGTCGGGCAGCGCTCCGCGCAGGTCGTCCATGTTCGTCACGTTGCGCTGGCGCAGCATGTCCTGGGTGATCAGGGCGGCCGGGATGGTCAGCTTCTCCGGCATGGTCACGCCGTTTGCGGCGGCCACGGCGGCGCGGGCCACGATGGCGCCGACGTTGGCCGGGTCGGTCGCGGCGGTGGCCCGCCAGGGGCTGGCGGGTTCGGTCATCAGCTGGATGTCGGCGGTGGAGATGTCCACCCCGTACACCTTGACCTTGTCGGACATGTTGTTCTGCCGCAGCGCGATCAGGGTGCCCTTGGCCAGCTCGTCGTAGGCGGCGAAGGACACCGTGGTGGTCGGCGCGGCCTTCAGCGCGGCGGCGCCCTCGGTCGCGGTGTCCGAGGCGACCGACTCGGAGTACTTGCCGAACCGGGCGACCTGGCTGAAGGACGGGTTGGCCTTGAGGAACTGCTGGTAGACCCCGTCCCGGGAGTCCAGCGGGGCGATCCCGGAGACGTTCACGTAGGCGACCTTGCCGCCGCTCGGGTTGTCCTGCTTGAGGTAGTCGAGGATCTTGGTGGCGATCGACTCGTCGTCCTGGGAGATGTACATCGCCTTGCAGTTGGCGATGTTCACGTCGTAGACGACCACCGGGATGCCCTTGCTGATCGCCTCGTCGATCTTCGGGTTCACCGAGTCGGCCAGGCCGTGATCGACGATGATCACGTCGGGCTTCGCGGTGATCGCGTCGTTGAACTGCGCCACCTGCTTGGCGTTGTCCCCGCGCGCGTCGAACACGTCGAGCGACCCGCCGGCCGCCTTGATCTGGGCGGCGGCACCGTTGCCCCACTGCTCGAAGTAGTCACCCACCCCGGACTGGCGAACCATGGCGACCCGGAAGCTCGCCTTGGCCGCGGCCGGCTTGTCCCCGGGCAGCGCGAAGTCGTTCTGCACCTTCCGCTCGCAGGGCTGCCCGGCGGCCGGTGCGCCGGACTGCCCACCGCCGGCCGAACCGCCCCCACCGGGGTTCTGCGAGCAACCCACCAGGGCAATCGCGAGGGCCGCAGCGACGGCCGCGAACCGCAGCGCCTTGGTTCTCATGCTTCCTCCTCGTTGAGGGACATCCGGAGCGGGCTGGACGACCGGGCGGCCGGCCCGGGTTCGACCACCCGCCGGTCGGTGACGATGGCGGTGATCAGGGCGGCCGGGGTGACGTCGAACGCCGGGTTGCGGGCCTGGGCGTCGGCCGGAGCGGTCGGCACCCCATGGAAGGCGCGTACCTCTTCGGCACCCCGGTCCTCGATGTCGATGTCCGCGCCGCTGGCCGTGCCGGTATCCACGGTGGTTTCCGGGGCCACCACCAGGAACGGCACCTTGGCGTGCGCGGCGGCCAGGGCCAGCGCGAAGGTGCCGATCTTGTTGGCGGTGTCCCCGTTCTCGGCGATCCGGTCGGCGCCCACCAGCACCGCGTCGACGCCGCCGCCGGCGAGCACGCTGGCCGCCGCCGAGTCCACGATGAGGTCGTAGCGGGCGCCCATCCGGCCCAGCTCCCAGGCGGTCAGCCGAGCGCCCTGCAGCAGCGGCCGGGTCTCGCAGACCACCGCGTGGTCCAGCCGGCCGTCGGTGTGCAGCCGCTCGATCACGCCCAGCGCGGTGCCGTGCTCCACCGCGGCCAGCGCCCCGGTGTTGCAGATGGTGAGCACGGTCAGCTTCTCCCGGTCGGGCAGCAGCCGGCGCAGCAGCGCGCTGCCCCGGCCGGCCATCGCCCGGCAGCCGGCGATGTCGTCGTCGCGCAGGGTCAGCGCGGCGGCCAACGCCGCTTCGGGGCCACCTTCCCGGGCAGCCGCCCAGGCGGTGTCCACGCCGAGGGCCAGGTTCACGGCGGTGGGGCGGGCCGAGCGCAGCCGGGCCACGGCGGGCTCGACCTCGCCGGCCGGCAGGGTCTGGACGGCCAGCGCCACGCCCAGCGCGCCGGCCACGCCCAGCGCCGGCGCACCCCGCACGGCCAGCCGCGCGATCGCGTCCACCAGCGCATCCACCGTGTGGATCTCGAGCTCCCGCAGTTCGCCAGGCAGCAGGGTCTGGTCGACCAGCCGGATGTGCCCGGGGCGTGCGCCCTCCGCCGGCACCCAGTCGATCGTGCGCATCCGCCGCCCTCCGCTCGCGCCACGCCACGGGCTCGTTGTCGACGCCCCCGATGGTGTGACCCGGACTACAACGGAGGTTGTCGGACAACTACCCGCCAAGTCAAGATGGTTCTATGGCGACCACGACGCGGCGGACCCTCGCCGACGACATCGTGCGGACGCTGAAGGCGGAGATCCGAGCGGGCGTCTACCCGCCGGGGGCGCGGCTGCCCACCGAGGCGGCCCTGTGCCAGCGGTTCGCGGTATCCAGGGCCACCGTGCGCGGCGCGGTCAAGGAGCTCGACGTGCTCGGCCTGGTGCGCACCCAGCACGGCGTGGGCACCTTCGTGCGGCCCCGGCCGGCGGTGCGCGACGGGCTGGAGCGGATGGGCTCGATCAGCGAGTCGATCAGCGCCAGCGGCAAGACCCCCGGCCACGAGTACGCCCGGCGGACGCTGCGTGAGGTGCTGCCGGACGAGGCCGAGCGGATGGCCGTGCCGCCCGATACCGAGGTGCTTGAGCTGCGCAGACGGATCACCGCGGACGGCGACGTGGTGGCCTACTCCTACGACCTGATCCCCCGGGGGCTGTTGCCGGAGCGGTTCGACCCCGAGGAGCTGGACGGCTCGGTGTTCGCCTACTTCGAGCACCGGCTGGGCATCCATCCCACCCTCGGCCTGGCCAAGGTGCACGCGGTCGAGTCCGGTCACATCGCCTGGGGCCACGACGCCGCCAAGCACCGCCTGTTCGTCCTCCTCGACCAGCTGCACTACGACGCCGCGCACCAGCTGCTGGCCTACTCGCGCACCTACTTCATCGAAGGCGCCTACGAATTCCACCTGACCCGCACCAGCACCTAACCAGTCCTGCCCACCGTCGTCAGACAACTGCCCGCGAGTCGGCGCTCTCAGCACACTGAGTCGCGGATTTCAGCACACCCCATTGGAGTGACCCCCGTCGTCTGCCAGGCTCGACGAATGCGGGTGATCTTTCGCGACTTCAACCACTGGGAGCAGGAGCACGAGATGGAGAAGTGGCCGGACCGGGACGCCGTGGTCGAGTTGAAGGTCGGCGAGGAGAACCGCTTCTACAAGGTCGCCGGGGTCAAATGGGTGCTGACCGAGGACGCCAGCCCGCCGACCGTGGTGGTGGACCTGGTCCACGCGCGATACGGCCGCAGCATCTGACGCTACGAGTGCGAGGCGGCCGGGCCGGCGCTGGGCAGCTCGAAAGCCAGCCCGTCGGCGTAGCACCAGAACCACTCCTCGCCGGGCTCGAACGAGCGCACGACGGGGTGCTCGGTGCCCTGGGCATGGGCGGTGGCGTGCCGGGCGGGCGAGCTGTCACAGCAGCCGACGTGGCCACAGGACTGACACATCCGCAGATGCACCCAGCTCCCGCCGGCCAGCAGGCAGTCGTGGCACCCGTCGTCGCTGGGGCTCACGGCGGCGATGCTGTCCAGGTGGCCGCAGGTCTCGCTCACGGGGAACTCCCCTCAGGTCGCGGACTCGGCCGACCACGTTACCGAGGACCACGCTACCCCGGCCACGCCGGAGCGCCATCCGCCGTGCGCGAGGGTGAGAGCTACCCCGCCCAGGAGGAGGGCCCCGCGACCGCCTCGTGCCCCGCTCGCCTGGGCGGCGCCGCCGGGTTCGACCGGCCCGACCGGCCATTGCTGGCCATCGCTACCTGGCTGGCCGCCGACACCGCGTGGTCGGAGAACCGCTCGTAGAACCGGCTGACCAGGCTCACATCGACCGCGGTGGAGACCCCGTGGTCCCAGTCGCTGTAGCTGAGCACGCTGAACAGGGTCCGATGCAGCTCGTCCATCTCGTCGTCGGCCTCGCTCAACGCGTGCGCGAGCGAGACGTCCCAGAAGCGGATCACCCGGGTGGTGGTGCCGGCCGCGCCGACCGCGATCCGACCCATCTCGGCGAACCGGGCACGCAGCACCTCGGGCGCCACCGGGCTGGGGTGTCGGCGGCGCACCGCTTTGGCGACATGCCCGGCCAGGTCGCCCATCCGCTCCAGGTCGTGCGCGATATGGATCACCGCGAGCACGGTGCGCAGGTCGGAGGCGACCGGCGCCTGCAGCGCGAGCAGCAGCCGAGACCGCTGCTCACAGCTGGCCCGCTCCCGGTCGAGGCGGACGTCGTCGGCGATCACCTGCTCGGCCAGCCGCAGATCCACGTCCAGCATCGCTCTGGTGGCCAGCAGCATGGCGTCCTCGGCCAGCTCGCCCAGATCGGCGAGCTGAGCGACGAGCCGACGGAGCTGCTCCTGGTATTGATCGCGCATACGGACGAGGATTACGGACGCCAGGCCGGGCCGGGCCGGGTCCGAGCGAACCCATACGCGAACCGAACGCCAGCGCGCGCGAGCCTTACGCAAGCGGGGCTAACGCTTGGGTTTGGGCAGCCAGTGCGAGCGGGTCTGCTTCTTCTCACCAAAGATCATTTCGGTGAGCGCCTCGTAGATCTCGTCCGGCTTGGGCATGTACTCGATCCGGTTCAGGGCCTGAATCTGGCCGGCCGACTCGACCACCATCGTCCCGTAGCCCAGCATGCGCCCGAGAACGGTCTGGTGGAAGGTCAGGTCGGTGACCTTGCGCAGCGGCATCATCGCCAACCGCTGGGTGATGATCCCGGTGGACATCATCACCCGCTGGTCGGTGATCACGATGCGCTCCACCCACCAGTCGATCACCAGGATGGTTAGCCTGGCGACCACCACCACGCCGCCGTACCAGGTCAACGTGTTGACCACGCCGCTGGACGGCAGGTAGCTCTGCAGCAGGATCAGCGCCACCATCGCGAGCGCCGACTCAGCGATGTCGCGGAGCAGCAGGAACCAGTGGGCGCGCACCCGGAGGATCCGTCGCTCGGTGGGCAGGATGTACTCGTCGATCTCCAGACCGAGCATCGATCAGCGCCTCACCGCCGTGACCATCAGGGGGCCCCGCCTCGCCGCCGGACAGCCACAGTGGCCGCTCGGTGCGCCGGAACCTGATCAAGGCTAACGCCGATCTTGGGCGGTGACCCCCATCCGGCCCACCACGATCGGGTTGAGCTCAGCGAATGCCCGGACGGACTCGACAATCGCGACGCCGATCTACGACCGGGGCCGTCCTCGGGCGCGAAGCGCCGGCCGGCATCGACAAAAGAGCTTGACTACCTCGAACCGATCAAATCGCAAGCAAATCCAGCTGCCCGTGAGGTTGGGCTTTACGCCGCAAATTCGGACGATGTCGGATTGCCGTGCCGGAAAACGATCGACGTGCTCGAGATACGCTTTTGGCAATTCTATGAGGTAGCGGCGACTCCGGTCCAGATCAACCGGGTGCCGGGGCGACCGGGCTACCTCGGCGCGGTGTCAGCGTGCTCCGGCGGCAGAAAGGCCGGCCTCGCGTCCGGGTCCGGCGCGTCGTAGTAGCGGTGGTACACCGGCGTCAAGGCGCCGGAGATGGGCGGCACGATCCAGCTCCAGTCGGCCGGGCAGGCTCGGCCGGCCTTGTCCTCATTGGCCACGTGCGCCAGGAACCGCTCGGACTCGCTGTGGTGATCAGCCATCTTCACCCCGGACGCGTCGAACGAGTACTGGACGGCGCGCACCAGTTCCAGCAGCGCGCGGTCCCGCCACATGGTGCGTGGCGAGCTGGTGTCCAGCTCGAGATAGTCGGCGATGATCGGGAGTTGGTCGTAGCGATCCCCGTCGGCCAGGTTCCGAGCGCCGATCTCGGTGTTCAGGTACCACCCGTTGAACGGCGCCGCCGGATACCGCACGCCACCGATGTGCAGCGGCATGTTGCTGATCGCGGGCACCGCGTGCCAACGTAGCCGCAGGTCAGCGAACCATGAGTACTCCGGATGCCGCAGCGGCACCTCGAGCACGGCGTCCCGAGGGACCTCGAACAACGCGGGGCGGGAGTTCGGGCCGGAGATCATCAGCGGCAGCAGGTCGAACCGGCCGGCAGGCATCGGGGGCCGCCAGCCGAGCGACACCGCCCGGTTGGTGAAGTCGACATAGCGGGGGTCGCCGTACACCGAACCGTCCGCGTTTCGGTACCCCGCGTAGCGGATCAGTTGCTCGTTGTGGATGCGGGGGCCACGACGGCCGGGCCGATCCGGGGCGAACACGGTGACCGTGGAGCGGATCTGACCGCCCCGGGTGGCCAGCCGCAGGTGCTCCACACACTCCGCGGCCACCTCGGCGGGGTCGCTGAGGTGCCGGCGGTCGCGCACCCGAAGGCCCTGCCAGTAGAGCCGGCCGATGCAGCGCGCGGAGTTGCGCCAGGCGACCCGGGCGCCGAAGGTCAGCTCCTGCGGGGTGTGCACATACGTCCCGGTGGTTTCGATCTCGTGGCGCACCTGCCGGAGCCGCTCGTTGTGGGGCGGGAACACCTCCATCTCCGCGTAGAACTGCTCCAGAAACGCCTCCGCCTCGGCAAGATCGACCGGCTTCGCGTCGGGCGGAGAGCTGCGTTGGGCCGGAGCACCGTGACCGTTGACGGGACAGACAGAGCTAGGGGGGTGCTGCGTGTGCGTATCCACCAGGCTCTTCACGAATGCGGTCAACAAGCGCCCCTCCACTTTCGAGCACTCGATGGGGAATGCACGGCCGCACCTTTCTACCTGGTCACGTTAAGTGCCTTCCCGGAACCCTATCCGTCACTAAAACGAGATAGGCTGAATGGCCTATCCGATTAGTCCGGGGCGCGGGAAATGCGCTGGTGGCGCAGTCCGATGAGCCGCGGCCGCTCGGCGACAGACCGGGCTCGCGGCGACGGCGAGTATTGCCAACGCCTGTAGGCAAATGCGCGTTGCCTACAGGCGGAGGCGGGCAGGTCGGCCGACCCCTTCTCCGGCGAGCTGAAGATCGCGCCCAGTTATTCCGATCCGCCGGCGAGGGCGACCCGGGCCGGCTCGACCAGCGCGGCGTCCCGGGCCAGCGCCTCGATCTGCTCCTCGGCGTAGCCGAGTTCCTTGAGCAGCTCGGCGTTGTGCTCCCCCTGCAGCGCCGGCACCTGCGGCGGGAGCGTCCCGTCATGCGCGCTGAAGTGCCACGGCGGGGCCGGGATGGTGATCGAGCCGCCGGCCCGGTCCGACACCTCGCGGGTCACCCCCCACGCCGTCGCCCACTCGCTCGCGGCGAACTCCCGGACGTCCCGCAGCTGACCGGTAGCGATCTTCGCCTCATCCAGCTGAGCGTCCAGGGAGGCCATGTCCTCGAAGGTGTTGATCCAGGTCTGCACGATGGCATGCAGCTCGGCGAGGTGCCGGCGGCGCAGCTCTGGGGTGCGGAACCGGGGGTCGTCGGCCAGGTCCGGGCGGCGCATGGCGTTGAGGTAGAACGGGAACGACAGGCTGCCGACCAAGCTCATCGGCACCACGAACTCGCCGCCGTCCGGGCTGGTGAAGAACGGGCAGTCGGTCGCCCCGAGCACCGGACGCTCGTCGCCCAGCTCGATCTCGGACAGGTCGTAGTGCACCCGCTCGTTCATCGAGGTGATCACCGCCGCCATGGCCACGTCCACGTACTGACCCTCGCCGGTGGCCGCCCGGTGCCGCAGCGCCGCCAACACCGCGATCGTCGCGTGCAGCCCGGAGTACACGTCGGCGTGCGAGAGCGAGTCGGTGCGCCGCTCGAGCCCCTCGACGCCGAACTGGCGAAGCGTGTTCCGGGTGAAGCCTGCCTCGGCCTGCACCGTCGGTGCGTACGCCATCCGACCGCTCCACGGACCCCGCTGCCCGTAGCCGCTGACCGACACGTAGACCACGGCGGGATTGCGCTCGGCCACCGAGGCGTAGTCCAGGCCGAAGGAGCCCAGCGCGCCGGGGCGGAAGTTCTCCACGGTGACGTCGGCGGTGTCGCACAGCCGCAGCGCCACCTCGCGCGCCGCCGCGACGTTCAGGTCGATGCTCAGGTTCCGCTTGCCGGCATTCTGCTGCGCGTAGTAACCGCTCACCGCGCCCTGGCGGGGGAAGGCGAGCCGGGACAGGTCACCCCTCGGCGGCTCAACCTTGATCACCTCGGCGCCCAGGTCGAGCAGGTGCTTGGCGCAGTGCGGGCCGGCCAGCACGCGGGAGAAGTCCACCACGCGCAGCCCCTCCAGCGGCAGCGGCATGACTACCGCCCCTCGAAGCGCGCGGCGCCGGGCCCGTTGGCGGCCAACGAGGCCAGGCCCACCTTCAAGTCGCTCGACGTCCAGATGTCGCGCTGCAGCTCGGCCATCGCCTCGTCGGCCGCCCGGGTCCCGGCGGACACAGCCACCCCCACGATCGCCTTCGTGCTGGCGTGCGCCACCGTCGGGCCGTTGGCCAGCTCATGGGCCAGCGTGCTGGTGACGCCGACGAGCTGGTCGTCCGGCACCACTCGGTTGATCACGTTCCAGCGTTCCAGCGTGCGCGCGTCGTAGCGGCGGCCCAGCAGCGCCATCTCTTTGGCCCTGGCCGCTCCGGCGCGCTGCGCCACCCGCTGGATGGCGCCCATCAACGGGTTCAGCCCGACGGTGGCCTCCACGGAGCCGATCTTCGCCGACTCGGCCGCCACCACCAGGTCGGCGGCCAACGCCAGCTCGAAGCCGCCACCCACGCACGCCCCGTGCACGCTGGCCAGAATCGGGATGGGCAGCTCCTCGAACGCCCGCAGCACCTCGGTGACGTCCAGCGCCGGCGCCGCGCCACGCTCGGCACTCTCGAACAGCCCGACGTCCGCGCCGGCGCAGAAGTGCCGCAGGCCGCTGCGCAGCACCACCGACCGGGCCCGCTGCTCACCCGCCCAGCGCAAGCCGTCCAGCAGCCCGGCGATCAACTCGGTGCCCAGGAAGTTGTGCGGCGCATACCGCATGGTGAGCACCGCGACCGGGCCATCCAGCTCGCGGGCGACCGGACCGCTGTCGGGTTCGCTGGGCGTGCCGTTGCTCGATTCCGCCATTGCCTGGTTGGCCACCATGCCGCGCTCCTCCGCTGGTCGCTAGGTCCGGTACGGCGACGTTATATGTCGGCCGTCATACATGTCAATCGTCGAGTAGTCTGATCGACATGCCGGTTCGGAGCGACAGCAGAGCTCGAATGATCAGCGCCGCGCGGCGGCTGTTTCGGGAGCGCGGCTACCTCGGCACCGCGTTCTCCGACGTGCTGGCGGAGAGCGGCGCACCCAGGGGGTCGGTCTACTTCCATTTCCCCGGCGGCAAGGAGGAGCTCGGCGTCGAGGTCGCCATCGCGCACGGGGCAGACACCATCGCCCAGATCAACCGCGCCGCGGCGCGCGCCAGCAGCGCCGCCGAACTGCTCGCCATCTTCCTCGGTCGTACCCGTGATCACCTGGTGACCAGCGGTTACCGGGAGGGCTGCGCGGCGGCGCCGATCGTCATCGAGATGGCACCGGGGTCAACCCAGCTGACCGAGGCCACCCGGCGCGGCTTCCAGGACGCCATCGGCGCACTGGCCGCCCGGCTGGCCGAGCACGGCGTCCCCGTCGACCGGGCGGGCAGCCTGGCGATGACCGCCACGGCCGGCCTGGAGGGCGCCCTCATCCTGGCCAGGGCGACCCAGTCCACCGGCCCGTTCGACGCACTGATCGCGGACCTGAGCCGGCTTGCCGACGGGGCGTCGGCCGGCACCGAGCACTAGACTCGTTATATGTCGCCCAGCATAGTTACTGGGCGCCCGCCACGGAGCGTTGCTTGCGGTGGTCCCATGACCGGGTGCGCACCGGGTGCAGACGCAGCCCCACCCGTTTGCCGGCCTGAGCGCGCAGCCCCTGCTCCGCACCCGGGGCGTCCGGATCCAGACCCAGGTTGCGCACCATCAGCGCCCGACCGATCGGCAGAACGTCGTCCAGCTCGGTGATCACCTCGACCGCGCAGTCCAGGCAGACCCCGCGCAGCTCGTCGTAGGCCGTGCCGGTCTCGGCCAGGACGCTGGCTCTGGGATCCCGAACCACGTTGTGCGCCTTCTGGCTGGTTGCGTAGGTCCACAGCAAGAGGTCATCACCGTCCGGCACGAACCACATGGCCGCCAGGTGCGGCAGGCCGTCCGGACCGATGGTCGCCAGGGTGATGGTCCGCTGCTCCGCCAGCAACGAGGCTACCTCGTCCGGCGACATCTCCACGCCGCGATTCCGCGCCACGCCGCACGCCCCTTCCGCCTGTGTGGGTACCCGGCGCAATCTCACCACGTCGGGCCGCCCGGAGCCGATCCACGCCGCCGGAGTCGGTCGGAACGATCTACCACGGTCGCCCCGAGCGGCCGGACACCCGCTCGATGAACACCAGCGGGGGAAAACGATTACCAGATCTTGTGTTTCCCCTAGGATTCCTTGTGGGAAGCGCCGTTGCGCCAGGTACGGCGGCCCGGGGGAGGTCTGGACGATGACCGGTCGGGCAACGCTGCACGATGTCGCCACGGCGGCCGGGGTGTCCCGGTCGACCGCATCCCGGGTGCTCGCCGGCACCGACCGCAACGTCGACCCCGACCTGGCCCAGCGGGTGCTGGCCGCCAGCGAGCGGCTCGGCTACCGGGCCAACCCGGTCGCCCGGGCGCTGCGGCGGCAGTCCACCGGCAACTTCGGCATCCTGGTGCCGTCGATTCGGAACCCCTACTTCGTGCACCTGGTCGACGCGTTCACCCAGGTGGCAAGTCGCTCCGGCATCGGCGTGGTGCTCGCCGACTCTGGGGACGACCCGGAGGTGGAGGCAACCCGGATCGAGGCGTTCCACCAATCCTTTGTGGACGGTCTCGCCGTGGTGCCCACCTCGCTGACCCGCAGCGGCGAGGCGATCCGGCTGGCCTGCGAGCGCTCCCGGGTGGTGCAGGTGGACCGCTGGGCAACCGGTGCCGGGTGCGGCTTTGTCGGCGTGGACAACGAGGCCGGCATCGACACCGTGATCGACTTCCTGCGTGACTCCGGGCGCCAGCGGATCGTCTTCGTGGGCGCCGAGCAGGAGACCTCCGCCGGTGACGAGCGGCTCGGTGCGTTCCGCGCTCGGGCCCGCCCCGGCGATAGCGAGATCCTGATGTCGCACTTCTCCACCTCGGCCGGCCGGGAGGCGGCCAAGCAGCTGCTCCAGGCCGGCGACCTGCCCGACGCCGCGCTGTGCTCCGCCGACGTGCTCGCCGTGGGCCTGCTCAGCACGCTGCTCAAGGAGGGCGTGCGGGTGCCGGACGACATCGCCATCACCGGCTTCGACGGCACCGACCTGCTGGAGCTGGTGGACCCGCCGATCAGCGCGCTGCGCCATCCCGTCGAGGACATCGCCTCCCGGGCGCTGGGCATGCTGCTCGGCACGGAGGAGCCCAGCATGGTGCGCCTCCGAGCCGACCTGGTGCTGCGCTCCACCACCTAGTGTCCGGGCGCGGCGGCGGTCAGCGGCGGCGGTGGCGGGCCCCGGGGTGGTCGTCGGCCAGCAGCGGGCCGGGGGCGGTGCCGAGGTTCTCCCGCAGCGTCGGCGCGGCGTACTCGGACTGGGCGCGGCCACGCCGGCGCAGCTCGGGCACCACGTGCTCGACGAAGTCCGCGAAGGTGCCCGGGGTGACCGCGTAGGCCAGGTTGAAGCCGTCCACATCGGCCTCCTCAACCCACCGCTCCAGCTCATCGGCCACCGTCGCGCCGGAGCCGACCACCACCGGGCCCCGACCGCCGATCGCGATGAACCGGGCCAGCTCACCGACCGTCCACGCGCGGTCCGGGTCGGCGGTGGTGAAGCTGGCCAGCGCGGAACGGGTGGCATCGGTCTCCACGTACTCCAGCCGCTGACCCGGGTCGGCGCCGGCCAGGTCCACCCCGGTCCAGCCGCCGAACAGCGCCATGGCGCCCTCGTGGCTGGCGTACTCCAGATACGACCTGCGCTTCGCCTCGGCGGCCGCGTCGGTGTCCGCCGCGATCGCGGTGAGCATGGTGAACACCTTGACCGAACGGGGATCCCGGCCGGCCTCAGCCGCCCTGGCGCGCACCGCGTCCACCGATCGGCGCACCACGGCGGGGTTCGGGCCGCTGACGAACACCGCCTCGGCGTGCGTGCCGGCGAACCGGCTGCCCCGGGGTGAGGCGCCGGCCTGGAAGAGCACCGGGGTGCGCTGCGGGGACGGCTCGCACAGGAACGGGCCGGGCACCTCGAAGTAGCGGCCCTTGTGCTCGATGTCGTGCACCTTGCCGGGTTCGGTGAACACCCCGCGCGCGGTGTCCCGGACCACCGCGTCCGCCTCCCAGGAGCCCTCCCACAGCTTGTAGCAGACCTCCAGGTACTCCTCGGCCAGCTCGTAGCGCTCGTCGTGCGGGATCTGCGCGGCCCGGCCCAGGTTGCGCGCCGCGCTGTCCAGGTAGGACGTCACGATGTTCCAGCCCACCCGGCCCTTGGTCAGGTGGTCCAGCGTGGTCAGCCGGCGGGCCAGGGCATAGGGCTGCTCGTAGGCCAGCGAGATGGTCACCCCGAAGCCCAGCCGCCGGGTGACCGCCGCCATCGCCGGCACCGCGAGCACCGGGTCGTTCACCGGCACCTGCGCGGCCTGCCGGACCGCGGCGTCCCGGGAGCCGCCGTAGACGTCGTACACGCCGAGCACGTCGGCCAGGAACAGCGCGTCGAACCCGCCGCCCTCCAGCAGCCGGGCCAGCTCGGTCCAGTAGTCCAGGTCGCGGTACCGGTATCCCTGGTCGTCGGGGTGGCGCCACAGGCCGGCCGACTGGTGGCCCACGCAGGCCATGTCAAAGGCGTTCAGCAGGATCCGACTCATCCGGAGGCACCCTTCGAGACACTCTGCGGGGCGCTGTCGCTGATGGACACCCGGTTGGTCTCCGGGGCGAGCAGCGCGGAGACGATGGTCAGCCCGGAGAGCACCAGGAAGTACGCCCAGATCAGCCACGGCCGCCCACCGCCGGCCAGCAGCAGCGCGGCCGCGATCAGCGGGGCGGTGCCACCGGAGAGCACCGAGCCGAACTGGTAGCCGATGGACGCCCCGCTGTAGCGCACCCCGGTCGGGAACAGCTCGCTGAACCAGGCACCCTGCGGGCCGTACATGGCGTCGTGGAACACATTCACGGTGACCACCATGGCCAACACGATCAGCACTGTCGAGCCGGTGTCCAGCAGCAGGAAGAACACGATCGAGAACACCGCCGCGCCGATCGCCCCGGCCAGGTACACCGGCCGGCGACCCACCCGATCCGACACCACCGCCCAGAACGGCGTGCTGAGCAGCCCGATCGCCGAGGCGACGATCACCGCGGTCAACCCGGCGCCGGGATCGGCGGCCTTGCCGGCGGCCAGGTAGGTGAGCGCGAAGGTGGTGCACAGCACGTACAGCGCGTTCTGCGACATGCGCAGGCCGGCGGTCAGCCACAGGTTGCGGCGCTGCGTGCGCAACACCTCGACCAGCGGCCGGCGGGCGATCTCGGCACGCTGCTTGGCCCGCTGGTACACCGGCGCGTCCGACAGGCTCAGCCGGATCGCCAGCCCCACCCCCACCAGCACCAGGCTGACCAGGAAGGGCACCCGCCAGCCCCACTCGAGGAAGGC
>DATHIT010000718.1:0-4072 GCA_035489915.1 Pseudonocardia sp.
GTATCACGGACTGATCACGACGGTCGTCTCGAGCCGCCCCCGAATTGGTTCGAGAGGTTCCCCCGACCACACCGCCGCGACCAGTCAAGAGTACGAAACAAGGCAGGTTTTGGCGCTCGACCGCTCCCCACGCGGCGCTGAACCGGCCCCTGGCGAGAACGTGCGGTACGCCGCGCCGACCCGTCGGGGTCATCATCGGCGTCCCGCACCCGCCACGCCCTGGCAGAGCCGTGTCGCACTCGCGGCGGTCGCCACCGGGGCGACGGTGGCGGCCGTGCCCAACCTGCTCGACGGGCAGCCTGGGGTGGAGTATCGGGACGTCGCCCACACCGCGGCCGGCGCCCTCATCCAGAGCACCTCCGGGCCGGAATTGCCCAGTCGCAACGCCGCCATGACCAGCCACACCCGGGAGACCCCGGAGCTGTCCGCGATGGACGACAACACCGACATCGCCGACGTGGCCAGCCTGACCAAGGCGGTCAAGGTGGGCGAGCAGCTGGCCGCCAACGCACTGCGGATCAAGTCCGCGCTGGCCGGCGGCGCCCCCCAGGCGACGATCTTCAACGGCCAGGAGTTCGTCAAGCCGACCAGCGGCATATTCACCTCGGGTTTCGGCGGCCGGTGGGGCACCACGCACTACGGCATCGACCTGGCGAACAAGATCGGCACCCCGATCTACGCGGTCACCGACGGGACGGTCATCGAGTCCGGCCCGGCATCCGGCTTCGGGATGTGGGTCCGCATCCTGCACCCGGGCGGCTGGATCAGCGTCTACGGGCATATCAACCGGTCACTGGTGCACGCCGGGGAGAAGGTCAGCGCCGGAGAGAAGATCGCGGAGATGGGCAACCGGGGCCAGTCCACCGGGCCGCACCTGCACTTCGAGATCTGGGACCCGAGCGGCCGCAAGCTCAACCCGCTGACCTGGCTGGCCGCCCGGGGCATTCGGGTCACCGGCCACGGCGCCGGCCCCGCCGCCGACTGATCCACCCTGCGCGCTCACAGCCCGCGGCGCGCGCACACACCCGCCCAAGCCGCTGACACAGCCCGCGATGTGTTCGCACAGCCCGTCGACGTGCTGTGTCGAGCCTCGGGTGCTGTGTCGAGCCTCGGGTCCTGTGTCGCGGGTCCCCGCCGCGCCTTCGCGCTCAGACGTGCCCAGAGGGTGGGCGGTTAGAGCTTGGTGAGGGGGACGCCGCCGATGAGCATCAGGCGGACGGTGCCGGCGCTGCCGAAGTCGATGGTCGCGTTGGCGCGGGGGCCGCCGGCGCCCTCGGTGGCCACCACGGTGCCCAGGCCGTACTTGTCGTGGCTGACCCGGTCGCCCACCGACAGGGACAGCGCGGGGGCCATCGGGGAGGCCGCGCCGGGGCGCCAGCTGCCCCGGTCCGAGCCGCCGCGCATGCCTGGGCCGCCGGCGCCGCCCGGCCGACCGCGTTGCCCGAAGCCGACCATGCCCACCGGCGCGGAGCGCTCCGGCGCGGACCGCCGCCAGTCCAGCAGCTCGGTCGGGATCTCGTCCAGGAACCGGGACGGCGGATTGGTGGACGGCGCACCGAACACCGAGCGCACGATGGCCCGGGACAGGTACAGCCGCTCCCGCGCGCGGGTGATGCCCACGTAGGCCAGCCGGCGTTCCTCGGCCAGCTCCTTCGGGTCGCCCAGCGCCCGCAGGTGCGGGAACACGCCGTCCTCCCAGCCGGTGCTGAACACCACCGGGAACTCCAGGCCCTTGGCGGTGTGCAGGGTCATCAGGGTGACCACACCATCCCCGCCGTCCGGGATCGAGTCGGCGTCGGCAACCAGCGCCACCCGCTCCAGGAACGCGGCGAGCGAGCCCGGCGCCGGCAGCCCCTGCTCGAGGGCCGCCTCGACGGCCTCCGGATCGGCGGCCGCATCCCCGGCGAACTCGCGGGCCACGGTGACCAGCTCGGCCAGGTTCTCCACCCGGGACTCGTCCTGCGGGTCGTCGCTCTCCTCCAGCTCGGCGGTGTATCCGGTGCGGGCCAGCACCGACTCCAGCAGCTCGGCGACCGCCTCACCGTCGACGACCCGCGAACGCAGCTCGTCGAGCATGTCCACGAACCCGGTGATGGCCCGCTGCGAGCGGGTGGCCAGCGTCGGCACCTCACCCTCGGCGGCCCGGCGCAGCGCGGTGGCGAAGGAGATCCGGTGCTTCTCGGCGGCCAGCGCGACGGCCTCCTCGGCGCGGTCGCCGATGCCCCGGCGCGGCACGTTCAGGATCCGGCGCAGGCTGACCGTGTCCTCCGGGTTGGACAGCACCCGCAGGTATGCCAGCGCGTCGCGGACCTCGCGCCGCTCATAGAAGCGGACCCCGCCGACCACCTTGTAGGGCAGCCCGACCCGCATGAACACGTCCTCGAAGACCCGGGACTGGGAGTTGGTCCGGTAGAACACCGCGACGTCGCTGTTCTTGGCGGAGCCGGCATCGGACAGCCGGTCGATCTCGGCGGCCACGAAGGCGGCCTCGTCGTGCTCGTTGTCCGCCACGTAGCCGACGATCTTCTCGCCGTCCCCGGCCTCGGACCACAGCCGCTTGTCGCGGCGGTCGGTGTTGCGGGCGATCACCGCGTTGGCGGCGGACAGGATGGTCTGGGTGGAGCGGTAGTTCTGCTCCAACAGGATGGTCCGCGCGTTCGGGTAGTCCCGCTCGAACTCCACGATGTTGCGGATGCTGGCGCCGCGGAAGGCATAGATGGACTGGTCCGCGTCGCCCACCACGCACAGCTCCGCCGGCCCAGGCCCGTGCTCCGGCTCAGCCCCGTTGCCGGTACTGCCGCCCGACTCGGAATGCCCGGCCAGCTCGCGGATCAGCATGTACTGGGCGTGGTTGGTGTCCTGGTACTCGTCCACCAGGATGTGCCGGAACCGCCGCCGGTAGTACTCGGCCACCGCCGGGAACGCCTGCAGCATGCTGACCGTGGTCATGATCAGGTCGTCGAAGTCCAGCGCGTTGGCCTGCTTGAGCCGACGCTGGTAGACCGCGAAGACCTCGGCCACCCGGCGCTCGTAGTCGTTGCCCGCGCGGTCGGCGGCGTCAGTGGCGTCCAGCAGTTCGTTCTTCAGGTTGGAGATCTGCGCGGCCAGCCCGCGCGCCGGGTACCGCTTGATGTCCAGATCGAGGTCGCGGGCCACCTGGGCGATGAGCCGCCGGGTGTCGTCCGCGTCGTAGATGGAGAAGCTGGACCCCATCTCCAGGGTCTTCGCCTCGCGCCGCAGGATCCGCACGCACATGGAGTGGAAGGTGGACACCCACATCGCCGCGCTGCGCCGACCCACCAGCGAGGACACCCGCTCGGCCATCTCCTTGGCCGCCTTGTTGGTGAACGTGATGGCCATGATCTGGCCGGGGTGCACGTCCCGCGCGGCGAGCAGGTAGGCGATCCGATGGGCGAGCACCCGGGTCTTGCCCGAGCCGGCGCCGGCCACGATCAGCAGCGGCGAGCCGGCGTGCACCACGGCCTCGCGCTGCCTCGGGTTGAGCCCGCGCAACAGTTCGTCCGGGTCACGGCGGTGCGGCGACCCGGACCCCGAGGAAGACCCGGCGGACATGGTTTGCGGCAGTTCGAACAGCGCACTCATCGTGGCAGTCACGGTACCGGGCCGGTGTGGCACAATAGGCACGTGCCAGCGCGTGTGTACAACTTTAGCTACGGGTACCGGACCTCGGTGCCCGTGGCCGCCTGAGCAACCAGCAACGACCACGCCGCCCCGGAGTCCGAGGACCCGGGGCCGATTCATGTCAAGCCGGTCACGAGTCCGCGTTCGCCGGGCAACCCGCCACAGGAGGAAACCGTGACCAGCCCCACCAGCACCAACGACACCAGCCGTGTCGAGGTAGCCGTGACCGACCCCGGCGCCCCGACCGAGGACATCACCGCGCTGCGCAAGGAGATCGACCAGCTGGACAACGAAATCCTCCGGCTGATCCAGCGGCGCACCGAGGTGTCCCAGCGGATCGGCGCGATCCGCCGCGCCGAGGGCGGCCCGCGCATCGTGCTGTCGCGCGAGCAGGCCGTGCTGGCCCGGTTCCGTGAACTGGGTCCGGAGG
>DATHIT010000719.1:0-10439 GCA_035489915.1 Pseudonocardia sp.
TACGGCGCCGATCTACTCGTCGGACTCGCTGCACAGCGCGGTGGTGGAGATCATCGTGAAGAAGGGCGGCCGGTGCCGCTACACGACCATCCAGAACTGGTCGAACAACGTCTACAACCTGGTCACCAAGCGGGCCAAGGCCGAAGCCGGCGCCACCATGGAGTGGGTGGACGGCAACATCGGCTCGAAGGTGACCATGAAGTACCCGGCCGTGCTGCTGATGGGTGAGCACGCCAAGGGTGAGGTGCTCTCCATCGCCTTCGCCGGCGAGGGCCAGCATCAGGACGCCGGCGCCAAGATGACCCACCTGGCGCCATACACCAGCTCCACGATCATTTCCAAGTCCGTGGCCAGGGGTGGCGGCCGCACCTCGTACCGGGGTCTGGTGCGGGTGAATCCCAGAGCTCATCACAGCCGCAGCACCGTCAAATGCGACGCGCTGCTGGTCGACACCATCAGCCGCAGTGACACCTACCCGTACGTGGACGTCCGCACCGACGACGTCACGATGGGCCACGAGGCCACCGTGTCCAAGGTCAGCGAGGACCAGCTCTTCTACCTGATGAGCCGGGGGCTGACCGAGGACGAGGCGATGGCCATGGTGGTCCGGGGCTTCGTCGAGCCGATCGCGCGCGAGTTGCCCATGGAGTACGCGCTGGAGCTGAACCGGCTGATCGAACTGCAGATGGAGGGTTCTGTCGGATGACCACAGAAGTCAGTGGTCTGGCTCCTGAGCTGGCCGGCGCCAAGCGGGGCGCCGGAGTGGTACCCGCCGCGTCGGCGGGGGAGCGGTTCACCTCCTACGACGTAGCGGCGTTCGAGGTTCCCAGCGGTCGCGAGGAGAACTGGCGGTTCACCCCGATGCGCCGGCTGCGTGGGCTGGCCGACGGGTCGGTCACCGTGGACGGCGAGGTGGAGATCCAGGTCGTCGGCCCGGAGCAGGGCGTCACCGTGGAGACGGTGGCCGCGGCGGACCCGGCGGCGGACCCGCGGATCGGCGAGGCCGGCGCCCCGGCCGACCGGGTGGCCGCGCTGGCCTGGTCGCGGTCGCCGTCGGCCACCGTGGTCACGCTGGAGGGCCAACTGGAGCCGGTCACCATCTCGGTGCCCGGGCCCGGTGTCGGGCGCACCGCGCTCGCCCACCTGCAGCTGCGCGCCGGCACCCACGCCGAGGCCGTGGTGGTCCTCGACTACACCGGTTCCGGCACGCTGGCCGACAACGTCGAGGTAGTGGTCGGCGACGGCGCCAAGCTGACCCTGGTGGTGCTCGACGACTGGGCCGACGACGCGGTGCATGTCGGCGCGCAGCACATCCTGATCGGCCGGGACGCCACACTCCGGGCCACCACGGTGAGCCTGGGTGGCGACCTGGTGCGGATCAGCCCGACGGTGCGCTACGCCGGCCCCGGCGGGGACGCCGAGCTGGCCGGGCTGAGCTTCGCCGACGCCGGGCAGCACCTGGAGCACCGGCTGCTGGTCGACCACGCGGTGCCGCACTGCCGGTCCAACGTGGTCTACAAGTCCGCGCTGCAGGGCCACGACGCGCACACGGTGTGGATCGGCGACGTGCTGATCCGGGCCGAGGCGGAAGGCACCGAGACCTTCGAGCTGAACCGCAACCTGTTGCTGACCCAGGGCGCCCGCGCCGACTCGGTGCCGAACCTGGAGATCGAGACCGGTGAGATCGCCGGCGCCGGTCACGCCAGCGCGACCGGCCGGTTCGATGACGAGCAGCTGTTCTACCTGCGCTCCCGAGGCATCCCGGAGGCGATCGCGCGCCGCCTGGTGGTGCGCGGGTTCTTCAACGAGATCATCAACAGGATCTCCGTGCCGGCCGTCCGCGAGCGACTGGAAGCGGCCGTCGAGCACGAACTGGCCGTCATCGAGAACGACCGGTAGCGCCTCGCGCGGTGCGTTCGGACTTCCCACCACACACAATCTGGAGCACGAGCACACATGTCCATCCTTGAGATCAAGGACCTGCACGTCGACGTGCGGGCCGGGACCGACTCCGACTCGAAGGAGATCCTGCGCGGCGTCAACCTGACCGTCCGGTCCGGCGAGACGCACGCGATCATGGGTCCGAACGGGTCCGGCAAGTCGACCTTGGCCTACGCGATCGCCGGCCACCCCAAGTACGAGGTCACCTCCGGCGAGGTGCTGCTGGACGGGGAAGACGTCCTGGCGCTCACCGTCGACGAGCGGGCCCGAGCGGGTCTCTTCCTGGCCATGCAGTACCCGGTCGAGGTGCCCGGGGTGTCCATGTCGAACTTCCTGCGCAGCGCGGCCACCGCGGTGCGCGGCGAGGCGCCCAAGCTGCGTACCTGGGTCAAAGAGGTCAAGCAGGCGATGACCGATCTGGACATCGACCCGGCGTTCGCCGAGCGCAGCGTGAACGAGGGCTTCTCCGGCGGCGAGAAGAAGCGGCACGAGGTGCTGCAGCTCTCGCTGCTCAAGCCGAAGATCGCGGTGCTCGACGAGACCGACTCCGGGCTGGACGTGGACGCGCTGCGGGTGGTGTCCGAGGGCGTCAACCGGTTCAAGGCCGAGGGTGACGTCGGGGTACTGCTGATCACCCACTACACCCGGATCCTCAAGCACATCACCCCGGACCGGGTGCACGTGTTCGCTGGTGGCCGGATCGTCGAGTCCGGCGGCGCGGAGCTGGCCGACGAGCTGGAGGAGCACGGCTACGTGCGCTTCGCCAACGGGTCCACCGCCGCCGCCGGCGCCCAGTAGGGGAGGCGGGACGTGACGGAGCTGGATGTCGCCAAGCCGGTCAGCGTGAGCCGGAACGGAGCCACGCTCAACGTCGCCAAGCTGCGGGCGGACTTCCCGATCCTGTCCCGCACCGTGCGGGACGACAAGCCGCTGGTGTACCTGGATTCCGGGGCCACCTCGCAGCGCCCCCGCCAGGTGATGGACGCCGAGCGCGCCTTCCTGGAGCAGCACAACGCGGCCGTGCACCGCGGCGCGCACCAGCTGGCCGAAGAGGCCACCGACGCCTTCGAGTCGGCCAGGGCCCGGATCGCCGCGTTCATCGGCGCCGAGCCAGGCGAGGTGGTGTTCACCAAGAACGCCACCGAGGGCATCAACCTGGTCGCTTACGCGATGAGCAACGCGAGCGTCGGCTACGGCTCGGACACGCCGGAAGGGCGGTTCGCGCTCGGCCCCGGTGACGAGATCGTGATCACCGAGATGGAGCATCACTCGAACCTGGTGCCCTGGCAGGAGCTGTGCCGGCGCACCGGAGCGACCCTGCGCTGGTTCAAGGTCTCCGAAGATGGCCGGCTGGACCTGGACTCGGATCCGATCACCGAGCGCACCAAGCTGGTCGCCTTCGTGCACCAGTCAAACGTGTTGGGCACGGTGAACCCGGTACCCGAGCTGGTCCGCAGGGCCCGCGCGGTCGGCGCCCTGGTGCTGCTGGACGCCTGCCAGTCGGTGCCGCACGCGCCGATCAACGTGTGCGAGCTGGGCGTGGACTTCGCGGTGTTCTCCGGGCACAAGATGCTCGGCCCCTCCGGGGTCGGCGTGCTCTACGGCCGGGAGGAGCTGCTGGCCGCCATGCCGCCGTTCCTGACCGGCGGTTCGATGATCGAGCTGGTCCGGATGGAGGGCACCACCTACGCGCCGCCGCCGCAGCGGTTCGAGGCCGGGGTGCCGATGACCTCGCAGGCGGTCGGGCTGGCCGCCGCCGTGGACTACCTGACCGGGATCGGCATGGACGTGGTGGCCGCCCACGAGCGGGAGCTCACCGCCGCCGCGCTGGCTGGCGTGTCCGGGCTGGCCGGGGTGCGGCTGATCGGCCCGGCCGACCTGGAGAGCCGGGGCGCCACGGTGTCCTTCGTGGTCGACGGCGTGCACGCGCACGACGTGGGCCAGGTGCTGGACGACCAGGGCGTGGCGGTCCGGGTCGGGCACCACTGTGCGTGGCCGCTGCACCGCCGGTTCGGTGTGGCCGCCACGGTGCGGGCCACGTTCGCGGTGTACAACACGATGGAAGAGGTCGACGCGCTGGTCGAAGGCGTGGTCGCGGCCCAGAAGTTCTTTGGAGTTGCTTGATGCGGCTCGATCAGATGTACCAGGAGATCATCCTGGACCACTACCGCAACCCGCACGGCGCGGGCCTGCGGGAGCCGTTCGACGCCGAGTCGTTCCAGATCAATCCCACCTGCGGGGACGAGATCACCCTGCGGGTGGCGCTGAAGAGAAACGGCACAGACGCGACCGGCACTGATGGCTCTCTCGTCGTGGCTGAGGTGTCCTACGACGCGCTGGGCTGCTCGATCAGCCAGGCCGCCGCCTCGGTGCTGACCGACCTGGTGGTCGGGCGCAGCGTCGAGGAATCTCTACGCACGCTGGACGCGTTCCAGGAGATGGTGCAGGGTCGGGGCACGGTCGAGCCGGATGAGGACGTCCTGGGCGACGGGGTGGCCTTCGCCGGAGTGGCCAGGTACCCCGCCAGGGTGAAATGCGCCTTGCTCGGCTGGATGGCCTTCAAGGACGCCGTGGTCCGGGTGACCGGCGGACCGGGGGACGCACCGGCCGCCGCGCCGGAAGGAAACGGAGCGAAGCGATGACCGAGACGAACGAAGCCGAGCGGCCCACCGGGGTGGACGGTACCGAGGTGGTGCGGGGCGCGGCCGGCATGCCGGAGCCACCCGCCGCGCCGGACCTGGGCACCCCGACGCTGGACGAGCTCGAGGAGGCCATGCGGGACGTGGTCGACCCGGAGCTGGGTATCAACGTGGTCGACCTTGGCCTGGTCTACGACATCCGGGTGGACGACAACCGGGTCGCCCTGGTGGACATGACGCTCACCTCGGCGGCCTGCCCGTTGACCGACGTGATCGAGGACCAGACCCGGTCCGCACTGATCGGCGCGCCGGGCGTCGGTCTGGTGGACGACGTCAAGATCAACTGGGTGTGGATGCCGCCGTGGGGCCCGGACAAGATCACTGAAGACGGCCGCGAGCAGCTGCGCGCACTCGGCTTCACCGTCTGAGCAGAGCACCTGAGCGGGTTCTGAGAGCCGGCTCGGGTGCTCTCGCGATTTACTGACAATTAGACTAGGGGACCGCGACCTACGCTGGTAGCGTCCCTCAAGTCGCCAGGTACTACCTACGTACTACCCTCGCTGTACCACTGGAGTACCGTGCCGCCGGGCGTACCGTCTGGTGCCACCGGGCGCACCGCCTGCCCTCACAATGCTGAGGTTGTGCAGGTCATTCGTTTGTCTCCTCCTTCGGGCTCGGTCGTCATCCACCTTAAGGAGGAGATGGATCGGTCCCTGAGAGGGACGCCCCCAACGCCGCCAGCCGGCAGGCTGAATCACTGAGCGACCAGTGTCGCTCAGTGATAGAGGGGGTAATTGCAGTGTTCGTCGCGAAGATTCCGCTGGAGGGCGGAACCGTCAGAGCGAGCAGCCCGGAGTTGACCCTGGCACCTGACCTGGGTGGACTGCTCGCATCCGCACCGGGCGCCGACGTGGGGCTGCCATGCCGCACGGAGGAGGCGGACCTCTGGTTCGCCGAGCACCCGGAACAACTAGGTCGGGCGCAGGCGCTGTGCCACGAATGCCCGATCCGGCGGCAGTGTCTCGCCGGCGCGCTGGGCAGGCGTGAACCGTGGGGTGTCTGGGGTGGCGAGATCTTCGAGCGCGGGCGGGTGATCCCGTTCAAGCGGGGTCGTGGCCGCCCGGCGAAGGTCAAGCCGTTCCAGGAACCGACGGTGGCCTAGGAGGGTCCCGAGTAAAACGGGGCCCGGCTCAGGAGTCGGAGCGGGCCAGCTCCCACTGCTGGAGGTGCCGGTAGCCCCGTACCGCTAGAGGTCGCCGTGTTCTCAGTTCGAAGCGGCTGTCGTGTTCCAGCGCCGCGGCCAGGTTGCGATCCACCAGGATCCGGCCTGGCCGCGCGTGCGTGGTAAGCCGGGCGGCGATGTTGACCGCCTCGCCGTAGACATCTCCGAACCGGGTGACCACGTCCCCGACGGCCAACCCGATGCGCAGCCGGGGCAGTGTCGACGACTCGGCCAGCCGCTCCACCAGCTCCAGCGCGATTACCGCGCCGTCCGGTGCGTCATCGGCCACGAACAGCACCTCGTCGCCGACCGTCTTGACCACCCGGCCCCGGCAGGTGGCCACCACATCGGCGGCGATGTCCTGGAAGTCCTCGAGCAGCGCGGTCAACTCGGCCGGGTTCAGCCGGCGGGTGGCCCGGGTGAAACCGACCAGGTCGGCGAACCCCACGGTGAGGGTGCGGGTGTCCGACTCGCCGGGCATGGTGGACAGCAGCCGGGTGGCCGCGGCGGCCACGTGCCGGCGCCACACATAGCTCTGCATGTTCTCCAGCAGCGGGATCACCCGCTCCGCGATCCGCAGCATCTCGCGCTCGCTCACCCCGCGATGGCCGTAGTCGACCAGCTGGTAGAGCATCTCGATCTGCCAGTCGGCCAGGCCGGCCATCGCCTGGCCGACCGACCGGGCCACCGCATCCTGCACGTCGGCCGGAATCAGGCCGGCTTCGCGCAGCTGCCCGAGCTGGCGCAGTGCCGCCCGGTCACCCGCGGTGAACACCACCTCGTCGTCACCGACCTCGGCGAATCCGAGCGAGCGCCACATCGCCACGGCCTCGTCGTGCTCCAGGCCGCTCTCCGCGATCAGTTGCGCCCTGGTGTAGCGCCGAGGCCCACCCATGATGAGTTCCTCGACGCGGCGGTACTGGGCGTCGTCCTCCCCGTCCGGCGCCTCGGCAGGGCCACCGAAGTCGAACAGGCGGGCGAACTTGGCCCGCCAGATCGGCTCCCGAGTGGGAGCCCGATCAGTCACGTGGTGTGGACGATGAGCACATCTACTCCGGAGCGGCGGGCCACGCTCTGCGGCACCGAGCCCAGGATCCGGCCGCTCAGGGTGTTCAGCCCGACGCTGCCGACCACCAGCAGGTCAGCGTTGCGGTCCTCGGCCGTGTCGCCGAGCACCTCCACCGGGCTGCCCGACACCGCGACCGTGTCAATCTTGGCCGCCCCACCGGAGCGGGCCCGAGCGGCCGCGTCGCGCAGCACGCTTTCCGCCGGAGCGGACCCGACGACCTGGTACGCATCTTCCTTGAGCGCGTCCGAGGCGGCCTTGACCTCTTCCCGGCTGGCCGGCTCGTAGGCGCACACGATGATCAGCTCAGCCCCGCTGTCGCCGGCCAAGGCGCCGGCGCGGTCCACCGCGCGCAGCGAGGTGTCTGAGCCATCGGTGCCCACGACGATCTTCTTGTAGGAGCCCATCGGGGAGCCTCCTTCTTCTGGCGACGTATCCGGTCTCAGAAACTACTCCACGTTGCTCCATCTGGTTGACTCGGGAGGGGCGCTGACCAGCAATGAAGACCCAATCAGGCGAAGCCGCACCGCCCAGCCGGTGGTCGCGAAGGTACCCGCCATGGCGCGAGCCGTGCCGAATGGATCTCCTCGCCCGCTCAGGTAATCCCGGCGTCGGTGCTCCGGGAGCACAAAGAATCCTTCGAAAAATTCGGGCACGCGGGCCGGTGGCAGCCGCAGCAGGGCCTCCAGGCCTCGGCGGCGCAGCAGGTGTGCCGCGCGGGCCGACGGCGGCCAGAGCAGCGCCTGGGTCGCGGCCAGCGCGGCACCTGGGCCGGCGCCCAGCGCGCTGGCCGCCGTGTCGGCCACCGCCGGGGCCAGCCGCAGTGACTCGGCGAGCTGGTAGCCGGTGGCCGGGTGGGTGAATGGCGCCGCCGCGCCGAAGCCGAGTACCCCGGCCGCCCGGTGTCGAGGCAGGTCCACCGGAAAGCGCACCAGCTCGCGCGGGGCGTCCCCGGGTGGCTGGATGCGGTGGCCGGCCAGCCTGGCCCGCAGCCGCGCGGCCAGGGTGTCGAAGTCCAGGCCGGGCCGCCGGGCCAGCGACGTTTCCTCCAGCAGCACCCGGCCGCCGCCCAGCGGGATCGCGTAGAGAAAAGTCGGCCAGCCGCCCGGGCCGGCCGGCTGGCGCCAGTCCATGAACAGCGCCTCGCCCGGCTCCAGCACCGGGGTGGCCAGCTCGGCCGGCACGATCACCCCCACCGCGGTCTGCTCGGCGCGCACCCGGCGGCGCTGTGCGTCGCCGGGCGGGCCGCTCCGGGCGAGCGGTTGCGCGGGGCCCCCGGCGTCGATCACCAAGCCCGCGGCGGGCAGCTCTCCGGGACGGGCCAGGCCGCGCTGGACGACCACACCGGCGGTGGCCAGGCGCTGGTCCAGGTGCTCCCGCAGCGCCGGCACGTCGAGCACCGCGTACTGGCGATTCAGCGTGTGCTCGGTGACCGCGAACGCCCGACCGGGTACGGTCGCGGCCAGCACCGACTCGGGAATTTCGGCGGGCAACTCGTCGCGCCAGGCGCCGTAGCTGGCCCGCCACGGCCGGCTGGGCGCCGGGTCCAGCAGCAGGGTGCGCAGCCCGCGCTCACCGCACGCGGCGGCCACCGCCCGCCCCGCTGGACCGGCGCCGACCACCAGGACATCCAGCATGGGCCGCCGGTCAGCCCAGGCTGCCGGTGGACAGCACGCCGCCGTCCACCCGCACGGTCTCCCCGGTGATCCAGGACGCCGCGTCGGAGACCAGGAAGCCGACCAGCTTGGCCACATCCTCCGGCTCGCCGAGACGCTTCATCGGGTAGGCATTGGCCACCTGTTCCTCGCGGCCGGTGTAGAGCGCGGCAGCGAACTTGGTCTTGATCACCGCGGGGGCCACCGCGTTCACCCGGATCCCGGGGCCCAGCTGCCAGGCCAACTCCTCGGTCAGCCGGATCAGCGCGGCCTTCGCGGCGCCGTAGGCGGCGATCACCCCGGTGGAGCGCAGCCCGGCGGTGGAGGCGAGGTTCACCACCGCGCCGCCGTGGTCGCGCATCCAGGCCTTGTACGCCTCCTGCAGGTAGCCCAGCGCGGCCACCACGTTGATGTCGAAGACCTTCCGCACCCCGTCAAGGTCGGCGTCCATCAAGAAGCCGTAGACCGGGTTCACCCCGGCGTTGTTCACCAGGATGTCCAGCGAGCCGAACCGCTCCACCGTGGTCGCCACCGTCTCGGTCCGGGATGCCGCGTCGCCGGCGTTGCCGGGCACCCCGAGCACCCGCTTCGGCCCGTCCGGCACGGTCGCGGCGAGCGTCTCGGCGGCCGCGGCCAGCTCATCCGGCTTGCGTGCGGTGATGGTCACCGAGGCACCCCGGGAGAGCAGCTCGGCGGCGATCGCGTAGCCGATTCCCCGGCTGCCGCCGGTGATGAGGGCGGTGCGGCCGGACAGGTCGGACGGTACGGGGGTGACGTCAGTCATGGACGCTGA
This sequence comes from Pseudonocardia sp., assembly GCA_035489915.1. Classification (GTDB taxonomy): domain Bacteria; phylum Actinomycetota; class Actinomycetes; order Mycobacteriales; family Pseudonocardiaceae; genus Pseudonocardia. Next base: position 9,317 of record DATHIT010000719.1, read on the forward strand.
CCCTAATCGGAGTAGCCGTGTCCTTTACACTGGAGACGTGGTCCGGACGAGCTGAGCCGCCTGGATGCTCGCCAGTTACGGCTGGCGGGCCGCTTCGTTCTGTCCACCACCCTGTTGGGAGTTTTGTCGTGTTCATCGCTCGACCCTGGCACCGCACCGGTGCCCCGGCCGAAGCAGGTCTCTCGTGATCACCGTTACCGACCTCGAGCTGCGCGCCGGTGCGCGCACGCTGGTCGCCGGCGCCACCCTGCGGGTGGCCCCCGGGGATCGGATCGGTCTGGTCGGCCGCAACGGCGCCGGCAAGACCACCACCATGCGGGTGCTGGCCGGTGGTTCCGCGCCCTACGCCGGATCGCTCAGCGCAACCAGCGCGGTCGGCTACCTGCCGCAGGATCCCCGAGAGGGTGACCTGACGGTCAGCGCCAAGGACCGGGTGCTCTCCGCCCGAGGGCTGGACCAGCTGCTGCGCGAGATGGAGAAGGCGCAGAGCGCGATGGCCGAGCTGGTGGACGGGACAGAGCGGGATCGCGCGGTCCGCGAGTACGGCCGGATCGAAGAGCGCTTCGCCGCGCTCGGCGGGTATGCCGCCGAGAGCGAGGCGGCCCGTATCTGCGCGCACCTCGGCCTGCCGGACCGGGTGCTCGAGCAGACCCTCTCGACGCTGTCCGGCGGGCAGCGCCGGCGTGTCGAGCTGGCCCGGATCCTGTACGCGGCCAGCGACGCGGGCTCCGGGGGCCGATCGGCCACCACACTGCTGCTGGACGAGCCGACCAACCACCTGGACGCGGACTCGATCACTTGGCTGCGCTCCTTCCTGCAGCGCCACGAGGGCGGCCTGGTGGTGATCAGCCACGACACCGAGCTGCTCGGCGCGGTGGTCAACAAGGTCTGGTACCTGGACGCCACCCGCAGCGAGATCGACGGCTACAACATGTCCTGGCAGCGCTACCTGGACGCTCGTGCCACCGACGAGAAGCGCCGGCGCCGGGAGCGGGCCAACGCGGAGAAGAAGGCCGCGTCGCTGCACCTGCAGGCGGCCAAGATGGGCGCCAAGGCGACCAAGGCGGTGGCCGCGAAGAACATGGCCCGCCGGGCGGACAACCTGCTCGCCGGGCTGGACGAC
>DATHIT010000720.1:0-9220 GCA_035489915.1 Pseudonocardia sp.
TTCCCGGAGGTAGCGGCCATGACCCACACCCTCAACGTCGACATCGAGGCCCTCCGCTCGGGGATGCGTGGTCAAATCGTCGGCCCGGACTCGGCGGACTACGACCAGGTGCGCGCGGTGTGGAATGCCGACATCGACCGCCAGCCGGCGCTGATCATCCTGTGTGAGTCGCCCTTCGACGTGGGGAGGGGCCTCAGGTTCGCCCAGGCCCACGGGCTGGAGGTCGCGGTGCGCGGCGGCGGGCACAGCCCTGGCGGCGATTGCACCGTGGACGGCGGCCTGGTGATCGACCTGCGCCGGATGAACCGGATCAGTGTGGATCCGGTGGCCAAGCGGGCCCGCGCCGGCGGTGGCGCGCTGCTGGCCGACCTGGACGCGGCCACCCAGGCGCACGGCCTGGCCGTGCCCTCCGGGATGATCAGCCACACCGGCGTCGGCGGGCTCACCCTGGGCGGCGGGATGGGCTGGCTGACCCGGCTGGGCGGGCTGAGCAGCGACAACCTGGTGTCCGCCGAGGTGGTCACCGCCGATGGCTCGGTGCTGCGTGCGTCGGCGACCCAGCGCGCCGACCTGTTCTGGGCGATCCGGGGCGGTGGGGGCAACTTCGGCGTGGTCACCGAGGTCGAGTTCCGGCTGCACGAGGTCGGGCCGATGGTGCACTTCGGCTTCCTGTTCTGGGGGCTGGACCGGGGTGCGGAGGTGTTGCGGATCGCCCGCGAGCTCATCCCCACGCTGCCCCGGACGCTCAACGTGCTGATCGGCGGGCTGAACGCGCCGTCGGCTCCGTTCATCCCCGAGCAGCACCAGGGCCAACCGGGCTATGCCCTGCTGATCGCCGGCTTCGGTTCCGAGCAGGAACACGCCGCCGCCGTGGCCGCCCTCAGCGCCGAACTACCGCCGACCGTCGAGTTCGCCACGCCGATGCCGTTCGTGGCCCTGCAGCAGCTGGTCGACGAGGCGAACAAGTGGGGCCAGTACAACTACCTGCGCTCGGCCTACCTGGCCGAGCTCACCGACGAGGCCATCGAGGTGATCACCGAGCGGGTGCCGCAACGTAGCTCCCCGCTGTCGGAGATGCTGTTCTACCGATTGGACGAGGCGTACTGCGAGGTCGGCGAGGACGACACCGCGTTCGGCGGCCGGCGCGCCCCGGGGTACACGGTGTTCCTGATCGGGGTCTGCCCGACGCCGGAGCTGCTGAGCGCCGACCGGGCCTGGGTGCGGGACAGCTGGCAGGCGTTGCTGCCGCACACCGAGGGCATCGGCAGCTACCTCAACGGGATGAGTGAGTACCTCGAGGACCGGGTGCTCGCCGCCTACGGTGCCAAGTACCCCCGGCTGGCCCAGATCAAGGCCCGTTACGACCCGGGCAATGTCTTCCACCGCAACCCCAACATCAAGCCCGGCTGATCCCGGGTTGGGCTCGAGCCCGGCCGACCCGACCGGTCGGGCTCGACTCCCGACCCGCTGGACAGCCTTACGCCCGGCTGACCGGGTCGTCCGCCTCCGGCGGCGCCACCAGGGCGGCCAACGCGACCCGGTCAGGGAGGCCCAACCGGGTGCAGGCCCGGTAGACGTGGCCCTCCACGGTGCGCACCGACACGTGCAACCGGGCGGCGATCTCCCGGTTGGACAGACCGGTGGCGGCCAACGTGGCCACCTCCCGCTCACGCGCGCTGATCGGCAGCGGCGCCGTCCCGGCCCGCAGCGCGGGCGTGCGGGCGCCCTCGCAGCGTTGAGCCAGCGCGGCGGCCCTGGCGGTGGCGAACGCGGCCGGCGCGGTGTGCGCACGAGTGCGAAGCAGCGTGGCCGCCTGTGCCGCGGCGTCGGCGGCGAGCAGAACCAGCTCGGCCTCCTCCAGGGCGGCGGACGCGGCGAGCAGCGCGTCCGGGTCCTGGCCGGCCAGCGCGGCGGCGTGGGCGGCGGCCGCCGGGGCGCGCGGCCCGTCCACCTGGCCGGCCAGCTCGGTCAGCCGTGCGGCCTGGCCGGTGTCGCCGAAGCAGACCGCCGCGTGCCGGGCCACCACCTCCACGGCGAACTGCCCGGACTCCCCGGCCAGCTCGGCCGCGCGCAGCGCTCGCTCGATCGCCTGTCCGGTGCCACCCTCGGCGGCCGCCACCCAGGCGCCGGCCAGGATCAGCTCCGGATCCATGCAGCGCACCCCGGGGTGTCTGGCCTGCTCTGCCCTCGCCAGCGCCTCCCGGGCGAGCCTCGGGATGCCGGCCATGCCGAATGCCTGGGCGACGCCCGCCTCGAGCAGCGCGGTCCATCCGCCGCCGTGGCCGGGAAAGAACGGCAGCACCCCCTGGACCAGCCGGGCCGAGCTGCGCACCTCCCCGGTGTCCAGCGCGATCCGCCCGGCCACCAGGTCCCTGGCCATGGTGGCGTAGCGCCCTGGCAGGTCGCGCAACCAGGTGCCGCTCTCCCTGGCCTGCCCGGGCCGGCCGGCCAGGCCCAACCCATAGGCCTGGAAGTACCGCATGTTGAACTGCATGTGGGCCGTCTCGGGGGCATTCAGCGCCTCGGCGACCACTCGGCTCACCAGCGCGTCCAGCCGGTCTTCCTGCCCAGCCAGCGAGTGCACCATGATCAGCCCGTAGCCCGCCCAGGTGGCCGCGAAGCTGGACGCCTTCGGCTGGTCAAGCACCCGCGCCGCGTATTCGCGCGCGTCGTCCAGCCGGTTGCCCGCGGCGGCGAACAGTGCCCGCAGTCCGTCCGAGTACTCCAGCCGAAGCAGGTCCGTCTCATCCCCCGGGCCGCCCGCTTCGCGGTCAGCCGAGGATCCGGGTTCGAGCAGCTGGTAGGCCTGATCGATCTCGGCGAGCAGGAAGAACCGGTTGATCGCGCGCAGCGCCGCCACCCGGGCGTGCTGCTCGCCGGTGCTGGCCAGCGCGGCCGCGTGACCGAGTTCCACCTCGGCCTCAGCCGGGCGGACCACCCAGGACAGTGTCTGCCCGAGCGCCACCCGGGGTTCGAACCCACCGCCGGCCTCGGTGGCCGCCCGCAGCAGCCGCTCGGCCAACACCCAGTCGGCCAGCCGGGCGGCCTCGGTGGCGGCGCTGGTCAGCAGCGCGGCGTCGGCCCGCAGGTCGCTGTCCAGACTGAGCACCGCCTGGCGCAGTGCGTCCCCGATCCGCCGCGCCCCGGTGGCCGCGAGGGCGGCGGCCAGCTCGCCGCGGCGGCGTCTGGCCCGGATCGGCCCGGTCCGGGTACGCACCGCGTCGCCGTAGAGCGGGTGGCCCAGCCGCGCGCTCAGCCGCCGGCCGGTGGGCTCCACAGTGATCAGCCCGCGCTCGGCCGCCGCCTCCACCACCGACGGCTCGACCAGGGTGGCGAGCAGACCGACCTCCAGCGGCTCGCCGAACGCCACGAGCTCCAGCAGCCGGCGTTCCGGTTCGGACAGCAGCCCGATCCGGGCGTCGATCAGGTCACCCAGCTCCGGGGTGATCTCCGGTTTGCCGGTCCACCACCACAACCCGTCCATCGGGACGAGCCGGCCGGCCCGCTGCTCACCGGCCACCAGATGCCGGAGCAGCAGCACGTTCCCGCTGGTCACGGTGAACAGCCGATGCCCGCTGGCATCCTCGAGCCGGCCTCCGAGCACCGACTCGATCAGCCGTACCGTGTCCGGTTCGGCCAGCGCTGGCACATCCAGCCGAGCCAGCAGGCCGTCCTTCCAGAGCGCGGTCACCGCGTCCGGCGCCGTCTCTCCGCTGCGTACGGTCACCACCAGGCGGGTGGCCCGCTCGACCGCGAGCTGGTGCAGCAGGGTGGCCGAGACATCGTCCAGCAGGTGCGCGTCGTCGACCACGAGCACCTCGACGTCCTCCCGCAGCACCCCGCCCAGCCGGCCCAGCAGGATGGCCTCGGAGCCAGCGCTCAGCTCCCCGATCAGCGCGGCGAACGCCCCGAGCGGGATGCCCCGGGAGGACGCGGTGGCGCCGATCCAGCGGGTGGTGCGGCCGTGGCGGCCGGCCTCGGCGAGCACTTCGCGGGCCAGCCGGGTTTTGCCCACCCCGGCCGCGCCGGCCAGGACGACGCCGCCGGACTCGCGCAGCGCGGTGGCCGCCCGAGTCCATTGATCTGTCCGACCGGTCAGTGGCCACTCCCGGTGCACCCGAGCAGTGTCCCCGGAAACGCAGTGGCTCGATAGGGCGAGATTGCCGTCAGCGGCCGCCCAGGATGCCACCCAGCAGACCGCCACCAGCGCCGGCCTGCTGGCCGGAGCCGGTCCCGGACAGCCGGCTGCCGGGCAGTTCCTCGGACGGTTGGACCACCACAAAACCGTGGCCGTTGAAGCTCATCGCGTATCCCTCGCTGGCCGTGCGGCCGAACAGCGTACCGATGCCGAGTTGCTCGGCCTGGTGGAACCCGGTGGTCAGCGAAGCCGACCAGCAGACCGCGGCTTCCGGATCGGCGTAGGTCGGCTGGTCCACGTTGAGCACCAACGGGGTGCCCTTGCAGGTGATCGCGATCCGGCCGTGCCCGGTGAACAGGCAGTTGAACAGCCCGGAGGCGGACAGCATCCCGGCGCCCTGGACCATGTGGATGTCCCACTTGAGGGTGGGCTCGAAGGCGAGCACGTTCGAGCCGTTGATGGTCAGCCCGTCACCGGGCTCCAGGTCCAGCAGGAAGACGTCCGCCGCGTAGTCGGCCAGGAACAGGTCACCCTGGCCCTGGGCGCGCATCAGCGGGATGCCCTCCCCGGTGAGGTGCTGCTTGAGGAAGTTGCCGATACTCCCGGAGCCGAGTCCCTCGAAGTTGATCTGGCCCTGGTAGGCGACCATCGCCCCACGCCGGGCGAACACCTCGCCATTCAGGGCGACCTTGAGCATCTTCGAGTTCTGCAGGCTCAGGCCGCTGTGGCCGGGCTGTACTTCGGCATGACTGGGGCTGAACAGGTCGCTACGCATGTGGGTCCCCCTCCTCGGACGAGCCGTCAGGGTAAGCCAGCGCGGGGCCGGCTCAGGAAGGAATATCCGTGCTGGTCAGCCCGGGTCGGTGTAGCGCTCCCGGATGGTCCGGTTGACCGCCCGACCGAACGCGGTCACCACCCCCTGCACCGTGATCGGCTTGAGCCGGGTGAACAACTCCCGCAGCCGGGCCCGCTCGGCCACCGGGCGGCCCCGGTCCCGGTAGGGCTGCAGTACCTCGTCCTGGAACATCGTCATCAGGTCCTCGGCCAGCGCCGTGGTGTGCCGGCTGATCAGTTCGTGCGACCGGCGCAGCAGGTGCGGCGGGAGCCCGATGTCCAGGCTGGCCAGCGCGGAGCTCAGGGTCGCCGCCCCGTGCAGCAGGATGCTGCCGTCCGGGCGCCGCTCCAGCACCCCGAGCGCCTCCATCGAGGCCAGCTCCTCCTCGCTCAGCGCCCGCCCGGCCCGCCGGTCCAGCTCCTCGGGGTCGATGGTCTCCAGCCGCTCCGGGATCCAGGGGGCGAGCAACGCCCGCTGCAGCACCAGGTCCTCGACCGCGATCGACTCGGGCAGCGTGACCAGGAAGCCCTCGATCGCGGCGAGGGTGAAGCCCAGTCCGGTCAGCTCAGAGATCAGTTCCAGCCGGGCCAGGTGGTCCGGCCCGTAGAGGCCGAGCCGACCACGCAGCTTGGGCGGCGGCAGCAGCCCCTTGCCCGCGTAGAAGCGGATGGTCCGCACGCTGATCCCGCTGCGACTGGCTAGCTGATCAATGGTGAACAGGTCGGTCTCGGCGGATGAGGCTGCTCCCATGGCGCGGGTCACGTCGAGGCAGCCTACCGAGTGCTTGACCCATATGACAGTACTGCTGTAACAAAGGGGTGACTGCGTTGTCGCACCCGATCCGGGAGAGGTCATCAGCATGAGCACCGGTAGTTCTACCGGGGGCATCCCCGAGGCATATATCTACGACGCCATTCGTACCCCTCGAGGTCGGGGGAAGGCCTCTGGTTCGCTCCACGAGGTCAAGCCGATCTCGCTGGTGGTGGGGCTGATTGACGAGGTCCGCCGCCGGTACCCGGAGTTGGATCCGGCGACCATCGACGATGTGGTGCTGGGCGTGGTGTCGCCGATCGGCGACCAGGGCGGGGACATCGCCAAGACCGCCGCGATCACCGCCGGCCTGCCGGACACGGTGGCCGGTGTACAGCTCAACCGGTTCTGCGCATCCGGTCTGGAGGCGGTGAACCAGGCCGCGCTGCGGGTGCGCTCCGGCATGGAGGAGCTGATCCTGGCCGGCGGCGTGGAAGGCATGTCCCGGGTTCCGATGGGCTCCGACGGCGGTGCCTGGGCGATGGACCCGGACACCAGCTACACCACCGGCTTCGTGCCGCAGGGCATCGGCGCCGACCTGATCGCCACCCTGGAGGGCTGGTCCCGCGAGGACGTGGACACCTTCGCCGTGGAGTCGCAGACCCGCGCCGCGAAGGCCTGGGCGAACGGCTACTTCGCCCGCTCGGTGGTCCCGGTGCGCGACCGCAACGGGCTGACCGTGCTGGACCGCGACGAGCACATCCGGGCCAACTCCACCCTGGAGACCATGGGCGCGCTGGCCCCGTCCTTCGCCATGATCGGCGACCAGGGCGGCTTCGACGCGGTGGCGCTGCAGAAGTACCACTGGGTGGAGAAGATCAACCACGTGCACCACGCGGGGAACTCCTCGGGCATCGTGGACGGCGCGTCGCTCTGCCTGATCGGCACCGAGGCGGCCGGCAAGGCCGCCGGGATCTCCCCGAGGGCCCGGGTGGTGGCCACCGCGGTGTCCGGCGCGGACCCGACGATCATGCTCACCGGGCCCGCCCCGGCGTCGCGCAAGGCGCTGGCCAAGGCGGGTCTCACGGTCGACGACATCGACCTGTTCGAGATCAACGAGGCGTTTGCCGCGGTGGCCATGCGGTTCATGAAGGACCTGGGCATCTCGCACGAGAAGACCAACGTCAACGGCGGCGCGATCGCGATGGGCCACCCGCTGGGCGCCACCGGAGCCATGATCATCGGCACCCTGCTGGACGAGCTGGAGCGCCGTGAGCTGCGCCGGGGCCTGGCCACGCTGTGCGTCGGTGGCGGCATGGGCATTGCCACCATCATCGAGAGGGTCTGAGGACTGTGACTGAACAGAAAGCCGTCCGCTGGGAGAAGGGCTCCGACGGCATTGTCACCGTCACCCTGGACGACCCCGGCCGCAGCGCCAACACGATGAACGACCGCTACAAGGTGGCCATGGGCGAGTGTGTGGATGCCCTGGTCAAGGACAAGGACAACATCACCGGCGTGATCATCACCTCGGCGAAGAAGACCTTCTTCGCCGGTGGTGACCTGGACTCGCTGATCAAGGCGACCCCGGCCGATGCGCCGGAGGTGTTCAAGAGCGTCACCGAGGTGAAGGCACAACTGCGCCGGCTGGAGACGCTCGGTAAGCCGGTGGTCGCCGCGATGAACGGCGCCGCGCTCGGCGGTGGCCTGGAGATCGGGCTGGCCACCCACCACCGCATCGGGCTGGACGCGAAGGGCGTGGTCTACGGACTGCCCGAGGTCACCCTCGGCCTGCTGCCCGGCGGCGGCGGGGTCACCCGGATCACCCGCCTGCTGGGCATCGCGGCCGGCTTCATGAACGTGCTCGCCCAGGGGCAGCGGCACAGCCCGGCCAAGGCGCTCGAGGTCGGCATCGTCGACGAGCTGGCCGCGACGCCGGAGGAGATGCTGGACAAGGCGAAGGCCTGGATCGCGGCCAACCCGGAGGCGGCCCAGCCGTGGGACAAGCCGGGTTACAAGATCCCCGGCGGCGCGCCGTCCAACCCGAAGCTGGCCGCCATCCTGCCGGCCTTCCCGTCCAACCTGCGCAAGCAGCTCAAGGGTGCGCCGATGCCGGCGCCGCGCAACATCCTGTCCGCCGCCGTGGAGGGCGCCCAGGTCGACTTCGACACCGCGCTGCGCATCGAGGGCCGGTACTTCACCGAGCTGGTGGTCGGCCAGGTGTCGACGAACATGACCAAGGCGTTCTTCTTCGACCTGCAGGCGATCAACAACGGCAAGTCCCGGCCGGACGGCCACGACAAGTGGCAGCCCACCAAGGTCGCGGTGCTCGGCGCCGGGATGATGGGCGCCGGGATCGCCTACGTGTGTGCGCTGGCCGGCTGGCAGGTGGTGCTCAAGGACGTCTCGCTGGAGGCGGCCGAGAAGGGCAAGGGCTACTCGGAGGGCCTGGTGGCGAAGGCGGTCAAGCGCGGCCGCACCAGCCTGGAAAAGGGTGAGGCGCTACTCGAGCGGATCACCCCGACCGGTGACTACAACGACCTGGCCGGCGCCGACGTGATCATCGAGGCGGTCTTCGAGTCGGTGAAGCTCAAGCAGGAGGTGTTCCGGGAGGCGATGAAGGTCGTCGAGCCGGACGCGCTGCTCTGCTCGAACACCTCCACGCTGCCCATCACCGAGCTGGCCGCCGGGCTTCCGGAGCGTCTCGGTGATTTTGTCGGGCTGCACTTCTTCTCCCCGGTGGACAAGATGCCGCTGGTGGAGATCATCCGCGGCGAGCGCACCTCGGACGCCGCGCTGGCCAAGGCGTTCGACCTCACGCTGGGCATCAAGAAGACGCCGATCGTGGTCAACGACAGCCGGGGCTTCTTCACCAGCCGGGTCATCGGCACGTTCATCAACGAGGGCATCGCGATGATCGCCGAGGGCATCGACCCGCAGACCATCGAGCAGGCATCCTCGCAGGCCGGCTACCCGGCCCCGGTGCTGCAGCTGATGGACGAGCTGACCCTGACCCTGCCGCAGAAGATCCGCAAGGAGTCCCGGGCGGCGGTGGAGGCGGCCGGCGGCACCTGGGTGGAGCACCCGTCCGAGGCCGTGGTCGACCGGCTGGTCGACGAGTTCAAGCGGCCCGGTCGCTCCGGTGGGGCCGGCTTCTACGACTACGTGGACGGCCAGCGCGGCGCGCTCTGGCCCGGGCTGCGTACCGAGCTCGGCGCCACCAACCACGACGTGGACCTGCACGAGCTCTCCGAGCGGATGCTGTTCGTGGAGTCCCTGGAGACCTGGAAGTGCGTGGACGAGGGCGTGCTCACCTCGATCCCGGACGCCAACATCGGCTCCATCTTCGGCATCGGCTTCCCGCCGTGGACCGGTGGCGTGCTGCAGTACATCGACGGCTACGCCGGAGGCAAGGCCGGCTTCGTGGCCCGCGCCGACGAGCTGGCCAAGAAGTACGGCGAGCGGTTCGCCGTGCCGGACTCGCTGCGCGCCGCCGC
>DATHIT010000721.1:0-6355 GCA_035489915.1 Pseudonocardia sp.
CGGAACTCGTCGGTGGGCACCCGGTGCACGATGCGGCCCTTCTCCATCACCGCGATCTGGTCGCTGACCGAGAACGCCAGGTGCAGGTCCTGCTCGACCAGCAGCACCGCCACCCCCTCGGCGCGCATCACCCCGATCACCCCGATCAGCTGCTCGACGATCGCCGGGGCCAGCCCGTCGGACGGCTCGTCCAGCAGCACCAGCCTCGGGTTGGTCAGCAGCGCCCTGGCCACCGCGAGCATCTGCTGCTCACCGCCGGAGAGCTGGCCGGCGTAGTGTCGACGCCGCTCGGCAAGCCTGGGCAGCAGCTCCAGCACCGCGGACACCGTCCAGGTACCCGGCCGGCGCCCGGCGGCCAGTGACAGGTGCTCGGCCACGGTCAGCGTGGACCACACCCGGCGCCCCTGCGGTACCAGCGCGACCCCGGCCTTGGCGATCACGTCGGGACGGCGGCCGGCCAGCTCGACGCCGTCCAGCAGCACCGAGCCCGAGGTGACCGGCACCAACCCCATCAGCGTCATGACCAGGGTGGACTTGCCGACCCCGTTGCGGCCGAGCAGCCCGAGCGCACCGCCGCTGTCCAGCTCGAGGTCAACCCCGCCCAGCACGGTGCTCCGGTCGTAGCCGGACACCAGCTCGCGCACGGACAGGAAGCTCATGACAGGAACAGCTCCGCGCGCCCGGATCCCAGGTAGGCCTCGCCGACCTCGTCGCTGGCCCGGATCTGCTCGGGCGAGCCGGACAGCAGCACCCGGCCCAGGTGCAGCACGGTGACCGCGTCGGCCAGCTCGAAGACCAGGTCCAGGTCGTGCTCGACGAACAGCACGGTGATCTCCGGAGGCAGCCCGGCGAGCAGCCCGACCAGCCGGCCGCTCTCCGCCGGCGACATCCCGGCCGCGGGCTCGTCGAGCAGCAGCAAGGTGGGGCGGCAGGCCAGCGCCAGCGCGACCTCCAGCTGCTTGCGCTCGCCGTGCGAGAGCGCCGGCACCAGCACCCTGCCCCGGCCGGCCAGCCCGACGTCGGCCAACAGCTGCCCGGCGCGCTCGAGCACCTCTGGCTCCCGGCGGGGGAACGGGGAGATTCGCCGTGCGCCGGTGCCGTCCACCCCGTGCCGGCGGACCGCCAGCGCAACGGTCTGTGCGGCGGTCATCGAGGCGAACAGGCTGGCGTGCTGCAGCGTCTGGCTCATCCCGAGCCGGCCGCGGCGTACCTCGGACAGCCCGGTGACGTCCCGCCCAGCCAGCTCAACGGTCCCGGCATGGGTCCGCAGCACCCCGGTGACCAGCTTGAACAGCGTCGACTTGCCGGCGCCGTTGGGTCCGATCAGCGCGTGCCGGGCACCCGGCGCGACAGTCAGGTCCACCGCGTCGACCGCCTTGAGCGCGCCGAAGGAGCGGCTCACCCCGACACAGCGCAGCACGGTGTTGTCTGGCCTGCTCATCGGCTCCTCCCCCACCGGAACAGCCGGGACAGCCGCAGGCCGGCCGCCCCGCGCGGCAGCAGGTAGACCACCAGCACGAACACCACGCCGAGCAGCAACGTGCCGTGCCCGTCCAGGCTCGGCCCGAGCGCGTCCCGGATGACGATCACCAGCGCCGCGCCCAGGCAGGCCCCCCACAGCGAGCCGGCACCGCCGATGATCACGGCCAGTAGCGCGAACGCGGCGGTGGCGAAGCCGAGGTCGGCCGGGGTGACCAGGCGCACCTGGGCGGCCAGCAGCGCGCCGGCCAGCCCGGCGCCGGCGCCGGCGACCACAAAGGCGGCGTACTTGTAGAGCGAGGTCGGGTAGCCCAGGGCGCGCATCCTCGGCTCGTTGTCCCGGATGCCCCGCAGCGCCTCCCCGAACGGCGAGCGGGACAGCAGCCACAGCAGGGCGAAGCCCACCAGGAACGCGGCCAGCACGTACCAGTACACGTAGCCGGCGTTCACCAGCGGCTGGCCGGCGAGCCGGGTGGCCGGGATCCCGGTCAGCCCGTTGGCCCCGCCGGTCAGCGTCTCCCAGGTGTCCGCGACCTGCTGCACGAGCTCGCCGATGGCCAGCGTGAGCATCAGGAAGAACACCCCGTGGGTACGTACCGTGATCCACCCGGTGAGCGCGGCGGCCAACGCCCCGAACACCGCGCCGACCAGCAGCGGGACCGGGATCGCGGACGTCACGTTGATCGACACCCAGCCGGCGGCGTACGCCCCGGTGCCGAAGTAGGCGGCGTGCCCCAGGGACGGCAGCCCGGTCACCCCGACCAGCAGGTCCAGGCTCACCGCGAACAGCGCGAACACCAGGACCCTGGTCAGCGTGGTGGTCGCGAACGGGGCCAGGAACAGCGGCGCGGCGGCCAGCACGACAAGCACCGCGACCGCGGCGATCCAGGTCCGGGGTGTGGGCCGGCGCGGCGGCTCGGCGGCTCCGGATCTCGAGCCACCGGGCACAGTCGGTCCGTCCATCACCCGCGCGGTCACCGGCTCACCTCCACGGGCGCCTCACCTGGGCACCGCCGCCGGCCCGCCGAACAGCCCACGCGGCCGCAACACCAGCACCAGGGCCAGCGCGCCGAACAGGATGAACGAGGCGAGATCGGGCAGCAGGGCCCGGCCCAACGACTCGATCTGCCCGATGATCAAGGCGCCGGCCAGCGCGCCGCGTACCGAGCCGAGCCCGCCGATCACCACCACGACCAGCGCGAGGATCAGCACCGTCGAGTCCAGCCCGGGGCGGGCACCGTAGATCGGCCCGCCGAGCACCCCGGCGGTCGTCGCCAGCAGCGAGCCGACCGCGAACACCGCCGCCTTCACCAGCCGGTTGTCCACCCCGATGGTGGCGACCATCTCGCGATCCGCCACGGTGGCCCGGACCAGCGCACCGATCCTGGTCCGGTCCACCACCAGGTACACCGCCAGCGCCAGCAGCGCGCCGATCCCGATCAGAGCCAGCCGGTAGGTGGGGTAGGCCGCGCCGAGCACGTCCACCGAACCGTCCAACCCCGGTGGCGCACTGACCGCGAGCGGGTCGTCGCCGAACACAATGATCAGTAACTCGGCCACGATCAGCGCCACCCCGAGGGTGAGCAGGGCCTGGTCCAGGTGCGAGCGTTTGCGCAGCGGCTCGGTCATCAGCGACAGAACCCCGCCGGCGGCCAACCCGGCGACCGCCGCGACCGCCAGCGCGCCGAGAAAGCCGCCCCAGCTGGCCCCTCCCCCGGCGAAGGTGGCGCCCAGATACGCGCCGCCCAGGAACAGCGCCCCGTGCGCCAGGTTCAGCACGTCCATCATGCCGAAGACCAGCGACAACCCGACCGCGAGGATGAACAGCAGGAATCCGATCGCGAACCCGTTGAGGACGCTGACCAGGTTGGCCTCGAGCCACAGCGGCATGTCAGGTGGGCTGGCTCTGTTGGCCGAGGTCCTGGACCACGCCGTTGACCAGCTTGCCGCCGGTCCGGTCCACCCGGCGCAGGTAGATGGTCTGTCGCGGGGTCTGTCCCTCGAACCTCCATGGCCCGCGCGGGCTGTCCTCGACGGTTCCGACGCCGCCGAGAGCGGCCGAGATGGTGTCGCCGTCCACCGCCGTGGCCGAGCGGAGCGCCCGGTTGAGCACGTTGGCCGCGTCCCAGGTCTGCACGGAGAAGCAGCTCGGCGCCTCCCCGTACTTGGCGGTGTACTTGGCCACGAAGTCCTTGTTGGCCGGATTGTCCAGCTGGTCGGTGTAGTGCAGCGTGGTCTGCACACCCAGCGCCGCGTCGGCCTGCTGCAGCAGCACGTTGCCCTCGGTGAGGAAGCCCGATCCGTACAGCGGGATGCTCCTGGCCAGCCCGAACTGGGCGTACTGGCGGACGAAGGTGATCGCCTCGGAGCCGGAGAAGAAGCAGAACGTGGCCTTGGCCCCGGAGCTCTGGATACCGGACAGGAACGGCTGGTAGTCCGACGTCTTGCCGAACGGCGTCTTGGCCTGGCCGACGACCTTGCCCCCGCCCGCCTCGAAGGCCTTGGTGAACCCGACGATGACCTCGCTGCCCGCCGCGTAGTCCGGCGCGATGGCGTAGACGCCGTCTTTGAACCCGGACTGCGCCAGGTGCGCGCCCATCGCGGAGGAAACCTGCGCGTTGGTGAAGGAGGAGCGCCAGATGTACGGGCTGCGGGCCTTGCCGGTGATGTCCTCGGCACCGGCGTTGGACACGATGAGGATCTTCTTCGACTCGGCGATGGTGTCCCGGACGCCCAGCGCCGTCGCGGAGTTGACCAGGCCGACCACCACATCGACGCCGTCGCTCTGCAGCACCTTCTGCACCGCCGGCACCCCGGTCTGCGGGGTCTCGCCCTCGTCGGCGGCCACCGTGGTCACCGTGTAGTCGCCGAACTTGCCGCCGTTGCCCTCCAGCCACAGCTCCCAGCCCCGCTGCATGTCGGTGCCGAGCGCCGCGTACACCCCGGACCGAGGGACCACCAGGCCGACCTTGACCGCCTTGGCCGCGCCCCCGCCGCCGGATCCGCCGCCCACGCTGCTTCCGCAGGCCGCGAGTCCGGGCAGCGCCGCGGCGGCCCCGGCCGCGCCGACCAGTAAGAGGAGCCGCCGCCGAGTGAACGCGGGCAGTTCAGCCATGTCGCCGCTCCTCGTCACAGGTGCCGCTGGATCCGCCGAGTGGGACTGGATCGTGTCGGCTGAGGATTCTTTCTGTCAACCTTTTGGGTGAACCCCGTCAGGAAACTGAAGAATTTGGCGGCAACGCCCCTGGACGGACCCGCCTATGTCGGCGGCATTTTGAACGGAGCCAGTGCGGTGCTGCCGCCGGACACCTCGGCGGCCTGCTCGTGCAGCGTGGCCGAGCAGCGCGCGAGCATGTCGATCAGCTGCTTGCGTTCCTCTTCGGTGAACGTGTCCCCCAGCCGGCGCTCGATCTGAACCGCGGCTGCATCGGCCTGTTCCAGCGCGGCCCGCCCGCCGTCGGTCAGTTCGACGGTGCGGCCGTTGAGGCGGTACGGCTCCGGATGGCGGGTGATCAGGCCTTTTGCCTCGAGGTTGGTCAGCGTGGTGGCCATGGTCTGCGGAGTGACCAGCCCGAACCGGGCCAGCGCGGCGGAGGACGCCCCCGGGTGCAGGCTCACCATGACCAGCGCGGAGTACTGCGGCACGGTCAGCCCGCTCGGCTTCAGCGCCTCGTGCTTGAGCGCCATCAACTCCTGCTCGACGCGCTTGACGTGGTGTCCGACGCGTTCCCTCGGCGGCATGGTGGTCACACCAGAATTTTACCTTCCGCCAGGAGACTGTGCTTTATCAGTGTTCTTACTTTCTCCTGCACTCTGACTTTCCCCGCCTGGCGATCCGGAAGGTGCGTGCCGATGAGCGACAGGAATGCGACCGAGGATCGGCCGCCGCCCGGCGGAAAGCGAGGGCCCAGCAGGCGGGCGTTCCTGACCCACAGCCTCGCGGCGGGTGCCGGACTCGCCGGCGCGGCGGCCTTGCCGGCGCTGGTGGCGGCCCCGCCGATCGCCCCGACCGAGGCGCCGCCGCCGGAGACGGTGAAGTCCACCCTGCTGGTGAACGGGCAGGCGCGGACTCTCGATCTGGACGTCCGGACCAGCCTGCTGGACGCACTGCGCGACCGGATCGGCCTCACCGGCCCCAAGAAAGGCTGCAACCAGGGCGCTTGCGGTGCCTGCACCGTGCTGGTGGACGGTCAGCGGGCACTGTCCTGCCTGACCTTCGCGGCGATGTACGAGGGCAGGGCGGTCACCACCATCGAGGGCTTGGCCAACGGTGACCAGCTGCATCCGGTCCAGCGGGCGTTCGTCGAGCAGGACGGCTTCCAGTGCGGCTTCTGCACCCCGGGGCAGATCGTCTCGGCGGTCGGCCTGCTCACCGAGCAGCCGAACGTGTCCGACGCCGACATCGCGGAGCTGATGAGCGGAAATCTCTGCCGGTGCGCCGCGTACCCGGGCATCCACGCGGCGGTCCGGGACGCCAGAGGGCAGGCCTGACATGCGTACCTTCCACCTGGACCGGCCGCGCTCCGTGGCCGACACCATCGAGCTGCTGGCCGCCGACCCCCAGGCGCGGCTCATCGCCGGCGGCACCGACCTGGTGACGCTGATGCGCGACGGCATCGAGAGCCCCGGGCGGTTGGTCGACGTCAGCGGCCTCGGGCTGGACCGGATCGACGAGCTGCCCGACGGCGCAGGCCTGCGGATCGGCGCGATGTGCCGCAACGCCATGGATGACCGACGCCTGCGGGACCGCTATCCGGTCGTCGCACAGGCGCTGCGTTCCGGCGCCTCCCCGCAGATCCGCACCATGGCCACGTTCGGCGGGAACCTGCTGCAGCGGGTGCGCTGCCCGTACTTCCGCCAGCCCGAGTTCGCCTGT
>DATHIT010000722.1:0-2345 GCA_035489915.1 Pseudonocardia sp.
CGACGACGAATTGCGACGCATGCGCCGACGCGGCGAGCTGAAACTGCTCCGACGAGGCGCTTACCTCGCCGGGCCCCAAATTACCGATCCTGATCAGCGGCACTGCGTTGAGGCCAAGGCCGCACTCGCCGCCCTGGCCGACGGGGCGGTGGCCAGCCACGTTTCGGCTGCCGCGTTGCACGGGCTGCCGACCTGGGGGATTCCGCCGTCTCGGGCGCACGTCACCCGCGACCGTCGATCGGGCGGACGCCGAGGGCGGGCAGTGCATGTGCACGTCTCGCCGCTTCGGCCGGACGAGATCGTCAGCGTCGGCGACCTGCCGGTGACTTCGGTTGCCCGTACCGTCGTCGATCTGGCTCGCACGGTGCCCTTCGAAGCCGCCGTCGTCGCCGCGGACGCCGCCCTTGCCCGACGGCTGGTCAGCTCGGCTGACCTTGCGCTGATGTTGGTCCGCTGCATCGGCTGGCGGGGCAGCCCGGCCGCGCGGCGAGCGATCGGGTTTGCCGACGACCGCGCAGAGAGCGTTGGTGAGACGCGCAGTCGAGTGGCCATCGCCCGAGCCGGGCTGCCGGCGCCGGTCCGCAATGGGAGGTGACCGGTGAATCCGGTGAGCTGATCGGCCGGGTGGACTTCGGCTGGCCGGCGGCCGGGGTGGTTGGCGAGTTCGACGGGCGGGTCAAGTACAGCCGCCTGGTTGGCCCGGGGTTGACGCCGGGGGAGGTGGTTTTCCGGGAGAAACGGCGGGAGGACGCCTTGCGCGCCGCTGGAATGGCGGTCGTCCGATGGACCTGGGAGGAGCTGACCAACTTCGACCCCATCGCCGCACGCCTCCGCCGCGCATTGGCGCCGCGTTGATCCGTTACTCGCTGACGCGCGTTTCCGGTGCTCACGCGCAAGTTGGGGCGTGTGCGTGAGGACACCAAGGTGTGCGTGGGCGGCCGCTCGGCTGGGGAGGCCGCTCGGCTGGGGAGGGAGCAGAATGCTGGGGTGAGCAATCTGGAGCTCAGGCCTGGGCTGGTGACCTGCGGCGGCCGCGGCGACACGCCGGGTGAGCCGGTGCTTGAGCTGCTGGCCGGGCGCGAGGTGATGCTAGGGGAGAGCACCAAGGTGCGCCGGCTGCTGCCCACTCTGGGCCGCCGGCTGGTCGGCGCCTGGTGCTTCATCGACCACTACGGCCCGGACGAGATCGCGGACCAGTCCGGCATGCAGGTCCCGCCGCACCCGCACATCGGCCTGCAGACGGTGAGCTGGCTGCTGGACGGCGCGGTCCGGCACCGGGACAGCCTGGGCAGCGACGTGACCATCCGGCCCGGTCAACTGGCGCTGATGACCGCCGGGCACGCCATCGCGCACTCCGAGCAGTCCCCGGCGGTGCACCCGGCGCTACTGCACGGCGCCCAGCTGTGGGTGGCGCTGCCCGGACGGTCCCGGAACATCCCACCGGCGTTCGAACACCACACCGACCTGCCGGTGCTCACCGACCGCGGCCTGCGGGCCACCGTGCTACTCGGCGAGCTGGCCGGCGCCGCATCCGCCGGGACCGTGCACACCCCGTTGGTCGGGGTGGACCTCGCGCTGGACGCCGGCGCCGACGTCCGGTTGCCGCTGGAACCGGACTTCGAGTACGCCGTGCTCGCCCCGTCCGGGGCCGGCACCGTACTGGACGGCCCTCGGCCACCCGACCCGGGCGCTGACGCAGGTGCCGAGCCGAGCGGTGCCGAGCCGAGCGGTGCCGAGGTGGCTGGCGTGCGGGTGGAACCAGGTGGGCTGCTCTACCTGGGGACCGGGCGGTCGGAGCTGCGGGTGCGCGCCGAATCGGCCACCCGGTTGCTGCTGCTGGGTGGGGAGCCGTTCGAGGAGCGGCTGGTGATGTGGTGGAACTTCGTCGCGGGCTCCGGCGCGGAGATCGCCGAGGCCAGGACGGACTGGATGGCCGGCCGGCGGTTCGGCGCGGTGGCCGGCGGCCAACCGCTGCCCGCCCCGGCGATGCCCGCCACCCCGCTCATCCCCCGTGGACGGACCCGCTGAGCCAGCCGGGACAGGCTCTAGGCTGAGCCACCACCGAAGTGCGAGGAACGCCGCCCCGACGAACCGAAATCCGGCCTCACGCGAGAGGATTCGCCCGTGGTCGAGCCGCATGGCCCCGAGTCATCCAGCGAGATCCTGGTCAGGGACGCACCAGACCGGTCCCGCTTCGAAATTACCGTGGACGGCAAGGTGGCCGGGTTCTCCGAGTACCGATCCCGGCCCGGCCGCATCGTGTTCACCCACACCGAGGTGGATGAGGCGTACCAGGGTCGGGGTCTGGCCAGCCGGCTGATCCGGGCCGCGCTGGACCGGGCGCG
>DATHIT010000723.1:0-10075 GCA_035489915.1 Pseudonocardia sp.
TGAATGCGCCGGTAAGCGCCATGCTGGCCAGGCCGGCGACCGCCCAGGCGGCCCAGACCCAAACCGGGATGTCTTCGAATAGGCCGCCGCGTTTCACTTGCCTTCGCTTTCGGGGTCGATGTTGTCCATCTCCTGCTCCATTTCCAGGGGCAGCTCGACCTTCCCGGTGCGCCTTTCGTAGGCGCGGCGGATGAGCCGGCGCATTTCGTTGGCGTCGCTCGTTTGCGCGATCGGTTCGATAGCGCGGATCCGGGCGGTGGGGACGACGTCACCGTTGTCGGTGTTGGTGGTGATTTGCGAGCAGTCGAGCAGGACTACCGCGACGTGCACCGCTTCGGGGTTGTCGCACAGCTGCGCGGAGATAGCGGTCAGCCCGTTGGTGTCCCCAATGGGGAGAGAGGAGGAAATCTTGACGCTCATGCCGCGGCCTTCTTTCGTGGGACGGGTCGGAGGTGGGGGTTGTTGTCGCCGATCGCGGACCGCATAGCGATCCGTTCGCCCTGGTGAACCGCGTACTTGGCGGTGCCCATGGCGTCGAGCAGTTCGGAGGTGGCGCACTGCTTCGCCGCTTTGGCGTCGGTGAAGATGGAGCAGGCCTCGAGGTAGTTCGCGCCGATCCGCTGCGGTACGTCGATGTCGGTGCCGTCGATGTCGGGGTGCAGCTGGCGGACGGTGTGGTAGGTCGAGTCGGATTCGTCGATGTCTGGGCGTTGCCCGGAGGCGACGGAGGCGAGGAATTCCTCACCGGCTTCCCGCATCACGCACGCTTCGGCATGGTCGAATTCGATGCGGTATTCCCGATAGTCCGACCCGCCGATGAGCACCGCGAAGTGGCAGGTGGTCATGCCGAACACATCCATGTAATGCATGCCTTGGCAGCGGTAGTAGACGGGGATCTGGTCGGTGCCCGATTCGCCCCATTCGTGGGCGTCCATGCCGTGCGCCGTTTTCACCTCCAGGATCGCGGGTGGTTCGTCCAGGCCGCTGATGTCACTCAGTAGCCGGTCGGGATTACCGATCTGCCACGGCCGGGCCTTCGAGTGCCACGTCCCCGTTTTCCGCATCCGGAACTCGGGATGGTCGTCGGCCCATTTCTGCGCGATCGCGTCTTCGAGTCGCCGCCCCCAACTCATCGCCGGGGTGTCCAGCTGCCCGTCGATCAGCCCCGTCTTCCGGTGCCATAGCGCGAACCGCGACACCCACGGGGACAGACCAAGCACGGCGGCCACTTCGGAGCCCCCCAGTCCTTCGGCGCGGGCCGCTTGCCATTCCGGGGAGCCGACCGGGAAGTTCCCGAGGCGTTTGGCGTACCTCACGGGGTGTCCCCCTTTCGTTGCTTGGCGAGCCGTGCTCGTTGCGGCGCGGTCATTCCGCCCCGGATCCCGAATGCGTCCTTGGTTTCCAGTGCGTCTTCGAGACATTCGCTGCGGACTGGGCAGCGCTTGCACACCCTTCGTGCCCGCTCGTGCGTTTCGACGTCGTGGTCGAACGGGTGGAAGATTTCGGGGTCCACGTGGGCCGGGGCGCACGCGGCGCGTTTCATCCACCTCGATGGCTCGCGGCGGTACAGGCGGGCCAGCTCGATGCGTTCGACCTCGGGGTCGGACAGCCGCGCGTGCAGGCCGCACAGACCTCGGCCGCCGTGCCGGACAACGCCGGGGTAGAGGGGTTCGCCCTCGGGGACGATCCGCCGCCGGCAGATCCGGCACACCGCGAGCACCGCGAGGCTCACGACGCCTCCAGCTCGAACAGCGGCAGCTGCACCGTCTCCAGCTCAAGTTGGAACTCGGGGCGGTCGGGGCGGTGCGCGCCACACCAGCAGCGCCACCCGGAGCGGCCCTCGGCGGTCAAGTAGCGCCACCCGGAGGACCCGCAGTCGCAGCGCGACCACAGGCTGCTCATCGGCGGCCTAGCTCTCGGATCAGCTCTACGAGGCCGGTTGTTGGCGCCGCCTGGCCCAGCAGCTCGTCCCGGCGGTGCACGCTCCCAGCGAACGCGCCCATCGCAATCACCAGGTACTCGGCGAGCACGACGTCCTGGACGTTGGCCTGGCTATCGAAGCCGTACTGGTTGATCAGCTCGGCCAGGTCCCGGACGAACTGACGTGGGCAGTCGATCTGCGCCTTGAAAGGAGGCTCGTCGCTCACAGCTGCTCCCCGTGCTTCGGCGCCGGGCTGTATGGCCACGCGCGGCGCTCGTAGTGCTCAGCCAGCGCCTCACGTTCGGCGGCCCTGTGGTGGTCGCCGATGGTGTGCCAGGTGTCGGCGTTCTCCCGTTCGGCCTCGGCGATGATCAGCCAGTTCTTCCGTTGCCGCAGCAACGCGGCGCCGCTCAGCACGAACGCGGCGGCGAGCAGCAGCAGCACGAGGGTTGTCATGCCGTCACCGGCGCGTCGAGGCAGCCCCACGCGTCCTGGTGGTCCACGTCCAGCTGTACGTCTTCGGGCGCGGCGGCGAGCAGCTGGGCGCGCTTACCGGAGCAGTTCCCGGCGTGGCCCGGCGCCCGGACACACCAGTACTGGAGCAGGTGACCTTGGAAGGTTTCCTCGATCGGCTTGTGGCACAGCCCGGACGCGGGGACCACGATCGGCGCCGGCTTCGGGAACCGGGAGCACATGACCTCGATCTCGGCGTGGACCTCCATGGCGATGCGCATGGCGCTGCGCTGCGCGGCGGTCGTCTGGGTCGGGCCGGGCGCCCGGGTCGGGGTCGGCTCGGTCCATCCGGTGCCGGCCGGGTGCGCGTACGCGTGGGCTTGGCGGATCTGGCCGGTGGGCCGGCGGACGGTCTTCACGGGGATGGTGAGGCGTTGCTGAGTCATACGGGAACCTCAATCTGGACTGAGTCAAATCGCTCTCGGTGTTCGACGTCGTCAAGGTGGCCAGCCAGGCCGTCCCAGCAGCACGGCGTTGCCTCCCCTTCGAGTCGTTCGACGGGGAAGGTCCATTTGTCGCCGTAGATCACGTTGACGATCACGTTGGCCTTGTGGCGCTTGCTGGTGTCGCACGCCCGGCATGCGCCGATCCGCCTCACATCGAGGTCGGGGGCCGGTTCGATCTTGGCTTCGAAGCCACGGCGGCGAATCCTCTGGATCTTGTCCGCCACATCGTTGGGGACGGTGAAGGACGCGGTCACGGCTGCCTCGCCACCCCGGGGGGTAGCGGATGCTGGAGAAGGTGCGCGCCCCGTTTCCACCGCACAATGCGGCGACATTGCGTGCACCACACCAACCTGAATCGCCACATCACGGCTGCCGCCACATCCGGACCTGGTTGGTGGCCGCGAGGATGGCCAGCGCGGTCGCTTCCAGCCCGGCGAGGTCACCGACGATGGTGTCGGCGTCGAGTTGGACGCCGTTGGACCAGGCGGTGAACCGGGTCGGTAGGAACCCGACGCCGGACGCCTTCCAGCTGGGTGCGCCGTCCACGATCTCGTCGGGTGCCGGCAGGACCGTGTAGTCGGCCACGGCGGCGGCGCACAGGTTCGCCTCGAAGCGCAGCCGGTGGGCGAGCTCGGTCGCGGTCGCGGAGCCCTTCTCGTAGCACTCCCCGCCGTCGCCCGGGTAGACGATGTTGATCTCGTAGCGGTGGTCGCGGGGACCTTCCGCCGGCTGCTCCCACGCCCGACCCAAGGTCACGGCGGGCTCGGCGGCCAGCAGCTCCCGTTCCCACTCGGCGATCGGCCGCTCGGCCGCCTGCTCGGCGGCCATCGCCACGTCGGCGACGTTGAGCCACCCGTCGTTGATCGGCCGACCCGTCGGCTGGTCGAACCACGCCTTCTTGAGCCGCTCGGCGAGCTCCTCACGCTGCGGGCTACTCATCGGCCATCACCGCGTCGTAGGTGCGCATGCACCAACGGGCATCACCCAGCGCGGTGTGCCGCTCCTGCTCGGAGGGCTTCTGCACCCCGATGGCGTCCATCAGCTCGTCGGACTTCCAGGGCAGCTGGATCTTGATTCCCTTGGCCCTGGCGTAGCCGATGGCCAGGGCTTCAACGTCGATCAGGTGGTAGTGCCAGGCCGGGGCCAGGCCGTGCTCGCGGAGCAGCCGGTCGAGGGGTTCGGTATCGAAGTTCGGTACCGCGCCGACCCAGTGCGCGCCGTGGGTCATCCGCGCGACCCATTCGGCCGCCACGGGGGCGGTCACCGGTGATAGGTCGCCGGGGTCGTAGCTGGCATCCACACCGGACAGGAACCGGCCGTAGGGATGACGCTCGTAGAACCCGCCGATCTTGAGGCCGAATGGGTCGGCGGTGCGCAGGTCGATCTCCACGAAGAGCGAGGTCTCGCGCTCGCCGTTCTCGTCCCGGCGGATGATGGCGATCTCCCATGGCCTCCGCCCGGGGTGCACGCCGTCGGTCTCCGTGTCGATGAAGCACAAGGGGCTCATCGGATGGCTCCCATCCGGGCCAGGCCGACCGCCGAGCCGAGCGCGTTGAGCCCGGCGATGAGGAACACGGAGTCGACGTAGCCGGCGGCGGGGACTGCCTCGAACAGCTGGTGGGCGGCCCGCAGGCCCCACATGAGCAGCACCCCGCCGATCAGCAGGTTCAGCAGCGCGCCGGCCAGCACCTCGGCGGCTTCGGGCTTCGGCTTGACCAGCTGGATGCGCAGGGGCATCTTGTCGGCCTCGGCGGCGATGAGGGTCCGCAGTTCCTTGACGTTCATCACCGGCCCCCGGTCATTCCGAGTGCCCACGCCATCAACGCGACGATGGCGAAGAATCCGAGCATTGCCAGGATCGCCTTGGTCATTGCTCACCGCCGATGGTGGGCAGTTCCTCGTCCACGGCCCCGGGCTGCGTGTCGCGTGGCTTGTCGGGGCGGAGGCTTCTGACGTAGTCGACGATTACGCTGCGGGGGACGTAGCGGACTTTGCCGATCTGGATGTATGACAGTTGCCCGGATTGGAACCGTTTCCGGAGTGTGTCGGCACTCAAGTCGAGTACGTAGCAGGCTTGGTCGAGGGTGAGCAGGTCGTCGTAGAGTTCGTGTTGGACTTCGTCACGCAGCACTTCGATGTCGCTCTCGGGTGCGGGGCTCGGGTTCACGGGTCGTTTCCTCCTTGCGGGAGCCTTGGGGAACCACCGGTGTGGCGGTAAGGCTTTATGTCTGTGTGTGACTAGGCCGAATGCAGTAAGCGTGAGATTCGCGTTTGGTACGTGTCGTTGTCAAATCCGTGGGCTCAAAGCTGGTAACGTCCCGCCGATTTGTATAAATACGGTGCTCAAATCGCTTGTTGTTAAACATGTTCACCATGTTCACAAAATGCTTTGTTGTTACTGAAATGCACCGCAGAGCACTGTTGTTACTCATGATCACGCGACGTCGGTGTCGGCGAGCTGGACGTAGAAGTCCCCGACTTCACAGCTCAGAGCGGTGGCCAGCCGGCCGAGCGCCGCCGCGCTTGGAGTCTTGCGGCCCTTCTCGTAGGCCCGGATGGTGTCCGCCGCGAGCATGGCTTCCTCCGCCAGTTGGGATCGTGAGCAGCCAGCCTCATCTCGTTTGGCTCGGAGCCGGGCGGGGCTGAAGCACTGCATGGCGGCGTATTGAAGGGGGGACCGTGGGTACCAGGCAATCACCCGAAAAAACATGCCCCCCGGACACGCTTGAGGTACGTGTGGGATACGTGTCGGGGTCGCTGCGGCATCATTCCTGCCCGGCGCCGGCTCTCGTATCGGGATCGCGTGGACATCGCCTCGGGCACAGCTCGACAATGCGGCGAGGTCGCGGCGCAATGCGGCCGGAACCCCTCCGCCACCCTCTGTCCCCCGAAGGTGTAATGGAGGCTGTCCCAATCGTTTGACAGGCATTTCCGCGTCCGGGCATGGTCCTCGGCCATGCCCAGCTTCAGCGGAGACCGACTCCGAGGACATCGCAACGGACTCGGACGAGGACTAGCCGACGTCGCCGAGAAAGTCGGCTGCACCGTCGAGGAATTGGAATCGTTCGAAGCCGCACGCGGTGAGCCCACTCCCGAATTGCTCGCCGCCATTGCGGCCGAACTCGGACAACCAATCCGCGAATTACACGCACGTAATTCCGTCGGCCAGGACGACTACATGGACGCCGTTCTCTCCCACGCCGACCCGCTCAGCGACGACGATCTCCGCTCGATCGCGCTGGTCATGCGCCGCAAACCCAACGCGGCCTGACGTTCAACTCCCCAACAAAGAATGGAACCAGGGAACAACCATGCCCAAGTATCTTGGCCAGGTCGTCGCCATCGAGGCCGACGTCCGCAGGACCGCCATGCGCAGCCTCACCGACGCCTACCACGGCCTAGACAAGCCGGTTCTGCTGGAGGGACTGAGGAAGGACTACGCGCCGCTCGTGGAGGACGGGGAGCAGTTGCCGTCCGAGGGGACGCGCGTGCAGACCACGGTCGAGGAGATGATCGACACCTCGCGCACCGTGCTGGCCCGGCTGTTCGACATCACCGCCGCGAGGGACTACACCAACTCCGCCGGGCACGCCAAGGCTGACGTGGTGGTCGGGGAGACCAAGCTGATCGAGGGCGCCCCGATGCCCTATCTGCTGTGGCTGGACCGCCAGCTCGACCACCTGGCGGCGTTCGTGGAGCGCATCCCCACCCACAGCCCGGCCACCACGTGGTCCGAGCACGAAGCCCGGGGGGTGTACGCGTCCGAGCCGGTGAAGACGGCCCGGCAGATCCAGCAGCCCCGGGTGATCACCCTCGCGGCGGCCACCGACAAGCATCAGGCGCAGACCCAGCTGATCAGCGAGCAGGTCAACGTGGGGGTCTGGACCAGAGTCAACTACTCCGGCGCGGCGCCGGTGGCCCGCAAGGAGGGGCTGCTCCGGCGGATCGCCACACTGCGCCACGCGGTCGCCGTGGCCAAGGGGGAGGTGAACCGCTCCGAGGCCGTCGAGCCGGTCATCGGGGAGAAGGTGCTGGGCTACCTGTTCGACGCATGAACGGCGGCGTGGCCAACGGCTACACGTGCAAGAGCTGCGGCCAGGTGACGATGACCTACAAGGTCGATGAGGGCGTCACCCCGATGTTCCTGCGGTGCCGCGCGACCGAGGGATGCAACGGCGAAGCGGTCTCGATGATGTACCCGCCCGGTCAGGTGCCCGCGCACCTGGCCGGGCTGCCCCGCTGGGAGTGGTACCGGCCGTCGCCGCGACAGACGGAGCGGATGTCCGCCGCCATGCGGGACCACATCGAACGCGGTGGACTCGCGCTTCGCGGACCCTGCTAGGGTCAGCGCCGCGCCAGGAGCGCAAGATGAAGATCCTTCTCCCCATGACCGCAAGGCTCGTTCAGTGCGGGTTCGAATCCTGCGCCCGGCACCACATGCCGGGGTAGCCCAACGGTAGAGGCGCGAGCCGGCGAACCAAGATCCTTCTCGCACGCTCCAAGATCCTCCACAGCTGCATTCGCCGCATCTGCCCGCGACGGGCAATGATTAGCGAGATTCCGGGTTCGACCCCCGGGCGAGCCACCAATCCATGGCTCGCTGGTCCCAACGGCAGGGCGCGCTATCACTCAATCTGACCCGTCGACAACCAGCGGTGGCGTTCTTCGCAGTTCACTTCGGTGGCTGCACCGATCTGCTAAATCGACTCGCAGCCGAGCCAACAGGCCCTCGTCGCAGGTTAAGCGGCGGGGGCCGCTCGCTGCCCGGGAGAGGACCACGACGTGAGTAAGCCGCCACCGCGCAGCGCCCTGACCGAGCGGTTCATCCGCCGGCTCTACCCGAACGAAGAGCTCACCAGCAACAGCATCTGCTACCACGCCGACGGGTCAATCAAGGCCCGGCCCTGGTACACGATGCGCGCGGTCCGGTTCCTGCCGTGGCGCCACTGGCTGCACTCACCGAGCGGCCACCCCATCGGAGTGTGCTGGTGTGTGAAGGATCGGGTACGGTAGCCCTTGCTTTCCCCTTCCAGGGAGCAGACGGAACGCGCGCGACGAAGGCCCCCGGGGCATCGGGGGCCTTTCGCATGTGCCCTAAACGACAGCGGGCCGCCCCCGTTGCGTCCGGGGGCGGCCGGCCTCTGCGCTTCTCTGTCGCGCCGGCAGTCTAGCCAGCCTTCATGATCTCGACCCGGCGCGGGTCGAACCTGCGCGCCGCGTACTTGCCGTGAGGCTTGACCTGGACGCGGTAGCCGCGCAGCGCGGTCTCCAGCATCGCCCGCCGGTCCGCGTCCGGGGCATCCCACTCGGCCGTGATCTCGTCGCGGTGCGCCTCGTGCCGGACCTCGCGGAGCTGCGGGTCGTCGGTGGCCTCCAGCGTGGCCAGCTCGGCGAGCAGCTTCGCCTCGTCCGCCGCGAGGGGTGCGCAGACAGCGTCGTAGGCGTCCAGCTTGATCTCCCGCCGGCCCAGCCGGTCGCTCAACGCCCTCCGCAGAGTGTCGATCTCGGCCAGCTCGGAGGCGATCGCCTCCGTGCGCTGGGCGTGCTCGCGGGCGATCTTCGAGAGCCGTTCCGCGAGCTTCGGGTCGGACAGCCGCCCGATCACGAACCGGCGCAGCACCTCGTCCACGCCATCCACGTGGATGAAGATTTTGTTGCAGCCGCCGCGCGGGGACTTCTCGCAGATGTACGCGCGCTGGCGCTCGTAGCGGCCCTGCTTGCCGTGGGGCCGGCCCGTGAGTCCGTTCCCGCACTCCGCGCAGAAGATGAGCCTGGAGGCGAGGTAGCGGCCCGAGGCTGCCCGGCCGCGTCTGCGGGCGGCGAACACCGCCTGGACGCGAGCGAACAGCTCGTCGTCCACGATCGGCTCCTCGCCCACGACGCGGCCGATGACTTTGCCCTCGTGTTCGAGGCGGCCAGCGTTGCGGCCACGCGATAGGACCTGCCGGACGGTGATGGCCTCCCACTCGATGCCCGTGGCCGTTCGCAGGCCGGCCACGTTCCAGTCGGCCGCGATCTTGGCCAGCTCCACCTTCGCGGCCACGCGCTTCGAGGCATCGAGGATGGCCGCGCGCTCAGCAGCCACGGTGGCCGCGGCCACGCGTGGCCGGTGGCCATCGTCGTCCGGCGTGGCCGTGCGGTCAACGCCGGGGAACCCGAACGCACGCGGCCCACCGGTCAGCCGGCCACGCTCGCGTAGGCGCGTGTTCCGGTTCTTGGTCCGCCGGGAGGTGTCGTCGCTGGACTTGCATGCGGCGTTGACCTGGCCGCGCAGATAGTGGCGGTCGTCGGAGTCGTTGAGGTCCTTCGCGCCGTGGACGGAAGCGAACAGTGAGCCGTGGAATTCGGCGAGGTCGATCAGCTTCTCCAGGTCGCGCGGCTGACGCATCAGCCGGTCCTGGTGGTACACCCCGGCGCCGGCCGCCGCGCGTGATCCGAGCCGGTCGAGCAGGTGCTCCCACGCGGGACGCCGGACGTTCTTGTTCCACGCGGACAGCGAGTTGTCCACGTGCACCATGCCGATCCGCCAGCGGCGGGGAACAAGAACCTCATACCGGCCGGCGTCGATCTGGTCCTCGATCTTCTCCAGCTTGCCGTAGCGGTTCTTCGACAGGCGGGCGTACAGGTCGATGATCGGAGCGTCGGCCGGCATGGCGGCGTTGTGCTCCTCCGCCCAGTCCGGGACGTAGGAGTAGGAGGTGGAGAGCTTGCGCCGGGCCGGTCTTGCGGTGCGGGAGTTCGTGCTGGTCATGGCCCTGAGTCTACACCATGTAAATGAGGATCCGCCCCGGCGGATTCCTATTTACCTGTGTCAGCGTCGTCGCAGGTCAGGGGCTTGCACCCTACAGAACGTCGCCGGACACCTCTGTCGTGGTGGTCACCTTGCCGATCCGCTTCGGCTGCCGCCTCTCGGGCGCCGGCTTGGTCTGAGTCAGCATCACCTCGACCTCGACCAGGTACTCGGTCTCACCGCCGTCGTCGGTGACGATTAGGTCTGTGCCGTCGTCGAGGCCGCCGTACTCGATGCCCCGGGGCAGCCCGTTGCACAGGTGCGAGTACAGCGCATCGTCGATCTTGTTGCGGATCTCGTCAGCTCCCATGATGGTCCCTCTCTCGGTAGTCGAACAGTGCCTCGATGGCCTCTTCCCGGATCTGATCCCAGGACAGTTTCTTGATTCCCAGGTCGTTGTGTCCG
>DATHIT010000724.1:0-2608 GCA_035489915.1 Pseudonocardia sp.
GGTTTCGTCCGGGAGAACCCGGTGCTGGTCGAAGTCATGTTCTCCCGCCCGTTCGCCGACTTCGACCCCGGCCCGGCGGAACTGGCGGCCGGCGCGACCGTCCGGGAGAACATCACCGAACGGGTCCGCCGGTGCGTGGCCGACGGCGAGCTGGACGGCGATCCGACGGATCTCGGGCACATCCTCATCGCCCTGGCCCAGGGACTCGCCCGACAAGAGGTCGCCGGGTGGCTCGGCAATACACCCGATTCGGTGGACCGGCGGTGGGCGACCGCCTTCGACCGCATCCTGCGCTGAGCACCTGCCCGCGCTGCGTGGCTCAGCGCTGGGGGCCTCAGCGCTCGGCGGCACCGATCGATGGGTGCTCGTCGTGCGCGTCCCAGCCGAGCTCGGCCAGTGCCTTGTCGCCCCGGTAGAACCCGGTTACGCCCGGCAACGGGGCCCGCGATGGCACCTCGGGGTAGAAGCGGCGGGCCAGCTCCTCGGAGGGCACCGCGCACATCGTGGTGGAGGCGACCACGTGGTAGACCGCGTGCCCGGGGGCCTCCCGGCGCAGGGCCAGCAGGCAGGCGGCCGCGGCGGAGTCGAACGAGGTCCAGCCCCACAGGTCCCGCCAACGCGCCTCCGGGTCGCTCTCCGGCGCCTGGGCCGCCGCCCTGGCGTCCTCGCGCAGGGCGTGGAACCGCAGCGCGGAGAACGGCACCCCGGGACGTCGGCGGGCGAACGCCGAGGACTGCTGCTCGCCGATCCACTTGGACAGGCCATAGGCGTCCTCGCAGTACGACGGGTGTTCCTCGTCCAGCGGGAAGTAGTCGTAGCGCGGCCTCGGGCTGTACAGACCGCCGATCGCGTTGATGCTCGACGCGGTGCACACCGAGGCAACGCCGTGCTCCTCGGCGGCCAGTAGCACGTTGTACGTCGCCTCCACGTTCGTCCGGTGCACCTCCGGCTCGGGGGCGGCGTTCGGGCTTGTCAGCGCGCCCAGGTGGACCACCGCGGACACCCCGGCCAGCGCGGCTCGGACGTCGTCCAACACGGTGAGGTCGGCGCCGCGCCAGCGAGGGCCGCCGCCGCTGTCCTGGCCCTGCACCGTCCTCACCACCGCCGGCAGGTCCACCGCGACCACCTCGTGCCCGGCCCGGCGCGCCCGGTCGAGCACCCACTGGCCGAGCAGACCGGCCGCCCCGGTGACCGCGATGCGCACCGCCTCAGCCCCAAAGCCGGTCGTGGCGCCTGGGACCGCAACCGCACGCGTCGGTCGGCAGGTCCTGGAATCCGATGCGTTCTCCCAGATAGCGCTCTACGTCCGGGTCATCCGCCAAGACCTCATAGTGGCTGGCCGGCGGGGTTCGTGTCCATCCACCGCCACCGGCTGGGCGCCGGACGGCGCCCAGCCCAGCCCCGCCCGCCGCTCCGAGCGTGCGCTCAGAACGGTGGCGGCTCGTCGCTATCTGGCTGTGACACCGCCGCTGAGGCTGGCGGACGGCGGCTGACAATCGGCCCAGGCTGGTTAAGCGGCTGCTCTGGGGTCGAGCTTGGGCTCAGCGGCCGAGGGCAGGGCGGCGTGGTGGGCGGATTGATCGGGTCACCTCGGGTGCGATAGAGGTGCCCGAGCGGGCTGGCCCAGCGGAACTGGCCGGGTGAGGGTTGGCTGAGGTGCCACCAGCCGAGGCTCTTGTAGCGGTGGTGCCGCTTGCACACTGGCCCCATGTTGCACCGCGTGGTCAGGCCGCCGTTTGCGTGCGCCTTCGTGTGGTCCTTGTCGGCCTTGTAGGACGAGCGGCGGCAGCCGGGAAACGAGCAGGTCCGGTCGCGGACCTGGATGTGACGGGCCAGCGCGGCGCTGGCGAACCGGCTACCCGCGCACGCATCGAGGCGTGCCAGGGCTCGGTGCCGGCCGGCGTACTGGGCGGCGAGATCAGCCACCACCGGAGCCCAGGCACCGGCCGTAGCAACCTCAGCAGCCAGCTCACCCAGAAGTTCGGCCGAGACATGGAGCTCGACTACCCCGCCCTGGCAGGGATCCCGCCCAGGCCCCGACCGCTTCGCACGGCGGCGGGTAACACCAGCGAAGATCAAGTGGCCCTCGGCGTCGGTGACGGCGAAACGCCACTGCGCCCCGTGTCGCTGATCAGCGACCAGGCCACGGGCTACGCCGGGCAGCACCGGGCCAAGCCCTGGTATGTCGCCGCATCGTTCATCCAGCCCGAGCAGGGTGGCCAGACCTACCCGGATCTCGACCCCGGTTCGCGCCGCGCGCCCGCGACCCAGGCTCACCGCCTGGCCGGCCCCCTCGGCCCCCTCGCCGTGATCGGCCCGGCCTGCCCGGTCGCCTCGGTCGGCCCGGCCTGCCCGGTCGGCCCGGTCGGCGGTACGCGGCTCGGGCTTGCCCGCCGTGTCTGTGCCAGTGCGTGTGCCGGCGTCCGAGAGCGCTCCGGTGTCGTCGAGCGGCGCAGCGTCTCCTAGCGCTTCGGTGCGGGCTCGTCCGAGGAACAGGTCGACGATCTCGTGGTCGTGGAGGTGATGCAGGGAGCCGTCAGTCAGTCCGAGCAGCAGGTCGGCCTTGAGCGGATCGATGCCGCCGGGGTACCCGGCCCGTTGGATCCTC
>DATHIT010000725.1:0-19909 GCA_035489915.1 Pseudonocardia sp.
GCCACGGTGACCTCCACCTCGTCCGGGCAGTCCGCCACCAGGCCGTGCCACCACGCCGCGGTGAGCCCGGTGACCGCCGCCCGGGGCATCGCCCACAGCGCGGCGGCCCACACCCGGCCGGTGTCGCTGAGCTCCGCACCGGTGCAGTGGAACACCCGGGGATGTAGCCGACGCCAACGCCCGCTGGCCACCCGGTGGTGCACGGCGCGCGGCGTCAGCCCGGCGGCGGTGGCCTGGTACAGGCTGATCACGCCGTCTTGCCGGCGAAGCAGGGCGTCGATGCGCACCGCTCGAGCATCCCCGCCCAGCCCGCCGGGCAAGGCCAGAACCGCGATATCCCTCCCGATGATCCACGTTCTGGTGCGGAGAGCGACGGTTTTCGTCTCTTGGCCCACCGAATCACGGATCACCCCCTTGTTGCTGAGGGCGACAGCATGCAGGCTGTCGCTTGATCAAGCTGTCCGCCGTGGGTGTGCGCGGCGGCCGGGAAATCAGGAAACGCACCGGTGCGGGCTGCGACCGGGCGGAAATGTGACGGATGAGGCTGATGCGACGCGTTGTGGCGGGTACGGGGACGTGGCGCCGTCCGTGCCCGCAACTGGTTTCGTGTCAGTTGGATGTCAGCACCGTTGCGCAACCGTGACCCTGAATCGATGAAGCCGCCTTGTTGATAAGTCGCGGCGAGAAGTACGTTGTGCGCCACAACATATTCGACGGGAGGCTCGAGGGAGCGCCGTCGTCGAGGCACAGCGGAGGATTCACATGCGCAGTACCGGCGTAGCCCTGCTCGCGGCCGGCGCGGGGCTGATGCTCGCGCTCACCGCATGTGGCGCGAACAGCTCCAGTGGGGGCGGCGGTGGCGGAGGCGGCAGCAGCCCCCCACCCGCCGCCGCGGCCGCGAAGGTGGGCGTGATCCTGCCGGACACCGCCTCTTCGGCCCGGTACGAGAGCTTCGACCGCCCGCTGCTGGACAAGGCGCTGCGCGCCGAGGGCCTGGACCCGGACATCCAGAACGCCCAGGGTGACGTGCAGAAGTTCTCCACCCTGGCCGACGGCATGATCAACAACGGGGTCAAGGTACTGATCCTGGACGCGCCGAACACCGACGTCGGCGCCGCGGTGGAGAAGAAAGCCCAGGCCGCCGGCATCCCGACCATCGACTACGACCGGCTCAACCTGGGTGGCTCGGCCGACTACTACGTCTCCTTCGACAACACCCGCGTCGGTGCCCTGCAGGGCCAGGGCCTGGTGCAGGGCCTCGCCGACAAGCCGGGCGCCCAGGTGATCGAGATCGAGGGCTCGGCCACCGACAACAACGCCACGCTGTTCTACAACGGCCAGCAGAGCGTGGTGAAGCCCAAGTACGACTCCGGCGCATACAAGCTGGTGGCCAGCCAGCGCATCCCCAACTGGGACAACCAGCAGGGCGGCATCACCTTCGAGCAGTTCCTCACCGGCAACGGCGGCAAGGTGGACGCGGTGCTCGCGGCCAACGACGGCCTGGCCGGCGCGGTGATCACCGTACTGAAGAAGACCGGGCTGAACGGCAAGGCGATCGTCACCGGGCAGGACGCCACCCCGGACGGGCTGCAGGCCATCCTGCGCGGCGACCAGTACATGACGGTGTTCAAGCCGATCGCCGACGAGGCCAACGGCGCGGCGAAGCTGGCCGGCGCGCTGGCCAAGGGCGACCGGGCCGGCGCGGACGCGCTGGCCACCGCGACGACCCAGGACACCAAGTCCAACCGAGCGGTCAAGTCGGTGCTGCTCACCCCCATCCTGATCACCAAGGAGAACATCAAGCAGGTGGTGGACCAGGGCGGCGTGAAGGCGTCGGAGATCTGCGTGGCGGACACCCAGGCGGCCTGCGACCAGCTCGGCATCAAGCAGCAGTAGCGGGTACTTGGCCGGGGCGCCTGTGACCAGTCCGGGCCCCCGGTCATCCACGCTCTAGTCTGGGACTGATGTGACAGGTGATAGGGAGGAAGCGGTGACCAAGCCGATCCTGGAGCTCACGGCGGTGAACAAGAGCTTCGGCCCGGTGCACGTGCTGCACGACGTGGACCTGGCGGTTCGCCCCGGTGAGGTCACCGCTCTCGTTGGCGACAACGGTGCCGGTAAATCCACGCTGGTCAAGTGCATCGCGGGTATCTACACGGCGGACTCGGGGGAGATGCGCTTCGCCGGTGAGCTGGTGAAGGTGCACGGCCCGAGGGACGCCGCCGCGCTGGGCATCGAGGTCGTCTACCAGGACCTCGCGCTGGCCGACAACTTGGACATCGTGCAGAACATGTTCCTGGGCAGGGAACGCGGCAAGCCCTGGGCGCTGGACGAGGCGAGCATGGAGCAGGCCGCCAGAGAAACCCTGGCGACGCTGTCGGTGCGCACCGTGAAGTCGGTGCGCACCCTGGTGTCCTCGCTGTCCGGCGGGCAGCGCCAGACCGTGGCGATCGCCAAGGCGGTGCTGTGGAACAGCAAGGTGGTGCTGCTGGACGAGCCCACCGCCGCGCTCGGCGTCGCGCAGACCCGGCAGGTCCTGGACCTGGTCCGCCGGCTCGCCGAGCAGGGCCTCGGCGTGGTGCTGATCAGCCACAACATGACCGACGTGTTCGAGGTATCGGACCGCATCGCCACGCTCTACCTCGGTCGACTGGTGGCCGACCTGCCCACCAAGGACGTCACCCACAGCCAGGTGGTCGAGCTGATCACCGCGGGCCGGTCCGGCGATCTCGGCCTGGCCCGCCCCGACACGGTCACCATCTAGCGGGAGGCGGACATGACTGAAACATCTCCGGCCGGCGCGCCCCCCACCCCGGGCCTGCCGCCGCCCCGCGCCGAAGCGGTATCCGACTTCGGCATCGACACCACCGCCCGATCCACCACCGAGGCACTGCGCGACTACGTGGCCCGGGTCCGCGGCGGCGAGCTCGGCTCGTTGCCCGCGCTGTTCGGCCTGATTGTGCTGCTGGTGCTGTTCTCGGTGGCCTCGGACAGCTTCCTCACCCTGGGCAACATCGCGAACCTGCTGGCCCAGGGCGCCGGCGTGACGATCATCGCGATGGGCCTGGTCTTCGTCCTGCTGCTCGGCGAGATCGATCTCTCCGCCGGCACCGCGTCCGGCGTCACCGCCGCCGTGCTGGCGCTGCACCTGGTCAGCGGGGGCAACCTGCTGGGCGGCATGGGCATCGGCGTCTTCCTGGCGTTCTGCGTGCTGCTGCTCGCGGCCGCCGCGCTGGCCGTCCAGCTGAAGATCTGGGCCGCCGTCATCCCGCCGGTGATCGCGTTGCTCATCGTGCTCATCGGATTCGGCCCGAACCCGTGGCTGGAGATGCTGCTGGCGATCTGCGTGGGCACCTCGATCGGCCTGCTCACCGGGTTCGCCGTGTCCCGGATCGGCATCCCCTCGTTCGTGGTGACGCTGGCCCTGTTCCTGGCCTGGCAGGGGGTGATCCTGCAGCTGATCGGCAGCGGCGGCACCCTGGCGCTGCAGAACGACACGCTGTTCGCGGTGGCCAACGGCAACCTGCCGGTGCTGGCCAGCTGGGTGCTGTTCCTGGTCGCCGCCGGTGGCTACGCGGCGGTGGTGCTGGGTCGGCACTTCGGCCGGCTGCGCACCGGGCTGGTCACCCAGCCCACCCCGCTGGTGCTGACCAAGGTCGCGGTGGTCGTGGTGCTGGCCGCGATCGGCACGTTCCTGCTCACCTTGAACCGGTCGCAGAGCTCGCTGATCGTGATCAGCGGGGTGCCCTACGTGGTGCCGATCATCCTGGCGCTACTCGCGGTCGGCACCTACGTGCTGGACCGCACCGCCTATGGCCGGCACATCTACGCGGTCGGCGGCAACATCGAAGCGGCCCGTCGCGCCGGCATCAACGTGCCCAGGATCCGGGCCAGTGTGTTCGTGGTGTCCGCGTCGCTGGCCGCGATCGGCGCCATCGTGTACTCCTCCAAGGTCGGCTCGGTGGACCCGAACGCCGGCAACGGCACGGTGCTGCTGTACGCGGTGGGCGCGGCGGTGATCGGCGGTACCTCGCTGTTCGGCGGCAAGGGCCGGATGAGCAACGCGGTGATCGGCGGCACGGTGATCGCGCTGGTGCAGAACGGCCTCGGGCTGCTCAGACAGCCGGCGTCGGTGGTGTTGGTGGTCACCGGGGTCGTGCTGCTGCTGGCCGCCGCCGTGGATGCGCTGTCCCGTCGGAGAGCCGCTGCCAGGTGAGCGAACGAACCATGGCCGCCGGGGTAGCGCGCGGCGGGCGGGCCCGATGCGTCGTGCAGTGTGAGTAGCACGATCACCGAAGGCGCCCGCCCGGACGACGCGCGGCGACACAACCGGGGTGCGGTGCTACGGCGACTGCACCTCGACGGTCCGTGCACCCGTGCGGTCCTGGCCACCGAGCTGGGGCTCAACCGCAGCACGATCAAGGCCGTGGTGGACGGGCTGGCCGACTCCGGGCTGGTCAGCGAGCGGCTGCCGTCCCGGCGCAGTGGGGCCGGCCGACCGTCGCTGCTGGTGGTGCCCAGCCCGCAGGCGGCGTTGGTGCTGGCCGTGGACATCCGGGTGGACCGGGTGGCGATGGCGCTGTTCGGGTTGGGTGGGGAGATCCTGGGCCGGCTCAGCTGGCGGCTGCGCCCCGGGGCCGCCGTGCCCCGTGACGTGGTCACCGGCGTGTTGGAGTCGGCCGTGGTGCTGGCCAGCGAGCTGTCGTTGCCGGTGGTCGCCGCCGGGGTCTCGGTGCCCGGCGTGGTCCGGCACTCCGACGGACTGGTGCGGGACGCGCCGCACCTGGGCTGGGTGGACGTGCCACTGGGCGAACAGCTCGCCGCCGGGCTGCGGATGCCGGTCAGCGTGGCCAACGATGCCGAGTTGGGCGCGCTGGCCGAACAGACCCGGGGGGTGGCTCGCGGGGTCGCCGACATGATGTTCGTGGCCGGGGACGTCGGGGTGGGCGGCGGCGTGATCCTGGGCGGCCGGGCCATCCGGGGCGCCAGCGGTTACCTGGGGGAGCTCGGACACATGGTGGTGCGCCCGGACGGGCGGGAGTGCCACTGCGGCTGCCGGGGCTGCTGGGAGACCGAGGTCGGTGCCAACGCGCTGTGCCGGGCGCTGAACCTGCCGCTGAACATCGGCCGGGGCGAGCTCTACGCCGAACTGCGGGAGCTGGCCGCCGACCCGGCGAACGCGCTGGACCGGCTGGCCGACTACACCTCGTGGCTGGGCCTCGGCCTGGTCAACGTGGTCAACCTGCTCGCCCCTCGGCTGGTGGTGCTCGGTGACCTGTTCGCCGCGCTGCCCGAGCCGGTGCTGGAAGTGGTGGCCACCCGGGTACGGGAGCGCAGCATCGTGAGCCGGGCCATCGAGTACACCGAGGTGGCCCGGTCCACGTTGAGCAGGGACGCGCACCTGGTCGGCGCCGCCGAGGCGGCGTTCAGCCCGATACTGGAGGCGGCCGTCAGCTGAGCGGTCGCGCCGGCGAGGCTCAGAGCTCGGTGCTTTCCCCGACCGGCAGCCTGCGGTAGTCGTTGCCGGTCCGCTTCGTGGCCGCGCCCAGTACGTTGTCCACCACCATCAGGCCGATCTCGTTGACCAGCCCGTCGTGGATGGAGAACCCCTGGCGGGCGCCCACCTGCTCGGCGTAGGCGAGCACCTCGAGCGACTTCAGCCACGGGGCATTCACCGGCAGCAGCAGCGTGTCCACCGGCTCCTCCGGCACGGTGAACGCGTCGCCGGGGTGGAACACCCGGCCGCCGACCAGGTATCCCACGTTGGCCACCGGGTCCAGGTGGGTGGGCGCGTGCCACTCGCCGTACACGTGCACGTCCAGCGAGCCGATCCGCAGCACGTTGCCTCGCTCGGCCGGTTGCACCCGCCCGGCCAGTTCCTCGATCCCGGCCAGGCGCGCGACCACCGCCGCCGGTGCCCACACCCGCAGGTCCGGGTTCGCTGTCGCGGCCGCCGTCAAGGTCTCCGGCGCGAAATGGTCGAAGTGCTCATGGGTGATCAGCACGGCGTCCGCCCCGCGCGCGGCGGCCGGATCGGTCAGCGTGCCCGGGTCGAGCACGACCGTGGTCCCGGCCTCCTCGAGCGCCACGCAGGCGTGTCCGAACTTGGTCAATCGCATGCAGATCACGCTACCTGTGCCGCCCCGCGCGGGCCCGCTTGCGCCACTTCGTCGGTCCGGCCGGCTACCGTAGTTGACTATGGCGGGACGGTCGACCACGGGCAGACGCACGACGACAACCCGGGGCCGACCGGTATCCCGGGGCGGTTCGGCCGCGCGGCGCACCCCGCCTCGGCGCCCGCCGCGCAAGGACATCATCACGGTGATCGGCATGGGCTTCGGCCTGCTGCGGCGCGCGGTCGGGCGCACCCGCGAGCTGGACGCGGCACACCGGCGGGACGGGCTGGGCATTGTCCTGCTGGTGCTCGCCGTGGTCAGCGCCGCCGGGATCTGGTGGGGCGCCGGCGGGCCGGTCGGCGCGGCGGTCACCCTCGGGGTGACCACGGTGATCGGTGGGGCCTCGGCTCCGCTGCCGGTGCTGTTGCTGGGCATCGGGGTTTACCTGATGTGCACCCCGTCCCGCCCGGAGATCCGGCCCCGGGTGGTGCTCGGCGGGCTGCTGTTCGCGCTCGGTGTGCTCGGGCTGGCGCACGTGCTGCGTGGCGCGCCGATCGACCTGTCCGGCTGGCGCGTGGCCGGCGGGGCGCTCGGTTATGTCGCCGGCGCTCCGTTGATCGTCGGGCTGACCGGCCGGGTGGCCGCCCCGGTGCTCGGCCTGGTCGCGCTGTACGGGTCGCTGGTGCTCACCGGGACCCCGGTGCGTGAGGTGCCGGCTCGGCTCCGGTCGCTGTTCCAGGGCCCGCCGAAGGAGAGCGCGGAGCAGGCCGAGGAGGCCGCCGCCGCCCCCGATCCCACCGACGAGGCCGCGCTGGAGGGCGTGCGGCTGCGCCGTCCGTCCCGGCGCCGGCAGGCCGCCAGCCTGGCCGACGCGGTGGCCGACGCCTTCGACACGTCGGACCCCCCGATCGTGGTGGAAGGCGAGGTCGTGCCGCCCGCCGCGCGCCCGGCCACCCCGCGCCGTCCTCCAGCGGCGGTCAAGGCGGCCGCCCCGGAGAAGCCGGCGCCCTCGGAGAGCTCGGCCAAGCAGATGGTCACCAGGGTGATCGACGGCGATTACAAGCTCCCGCCGCCGGACCTGCTGCCCACCGGGGCCCCGCCGAAGACCCGCAGCGCGGCGAACGACGCGATGATCGAGTCGATCACCGGTGTGCTGGAGCAGTTCAATGTGGACGCGCAGGTCACCGGCTTCACCCGGGGCCCGACGGTGACCCGGTACGAGATCGAGCTGGGCCCGGCGGTGAAGGTCGAGAAGATCACCCAGCTGACCCGCAACCTCGCCTACGCGGTGGCCACCGACAATGTCCGGATCCTGGCCCCGATCCCGGGCAAGTCGGCGGTCGGCATCGAGGTGCCCAACACCGACCGGGAGATGGTCCGGCTCGGCGACGTGCTGCGCTCCGGCAACGCCCGCAAGGAACAGCACCCGATGGTGATCGGGCTGGGCAAGGACATCGAGGGCCACTTCCTGTGCGCGAACCTGGCCAAGATGCCGCACCTGCTGGTGGCCGGCTCCACCGGCTCCGGTAAGTCCAGCTTCGTCAACTCGATGCTGGTCTCGCTGCTGTCCCGAGCCACCCCGGACGAGGTCCGGATGATCCTGATCGACCCCAAGATGGTCGAGCTGACCCCGTACGAGGGCATCCCGCACCTGATCACGCCCATCATCACCCAGCCGAAGAAGGCGGCCGCCGCGCTGGCCTGGCTGGTCGAGGAGATGGAGCAGCGCTACCAGGACATGCAGGTCAACAAGGTCCGCCACGTCGACGACTTCAACCGGAAGGTCAAGTCCGGGGAAATCACCGCACCGCCCGGTTCGGAGCGGGAGTACCGCCCCTACCCGTACATCCTGGCCATCGTGGACGAGCTCGCCGACCTGATGATGACCGCGCCGCGCGACGTGGAGGACGCGGTGGTGCGGATCACCCAGAAGGCCAGGGCCGCCGGCATCCACCTGGTGCTGGCCACCCAGCGCCCCTCGGTGGACGTGGTCACCGGCCTGATCAAGACCAACGTGCCGTCCCGGCTGGCGTTCGCCACCTCGTCGCTCATCGACAGCCGGGTCATCCTGGACCAGCCGGGCGCGGAGAAGCTGATCGGCATGGGCGACGGGCTCTACCTGCCGATGGGCGCCGGCAAGCCGGTCCGGATGCAGGGCGCGTTCGTCAGCGACGAGGAGATCTCCGCCGTCGTCAACTTCGCCAAGGACCAGGCGCAGCCGGACTACAACGACGGCGTGACCGCGCAGAAGGCCGGCGAGCAACGCGAGGTCGACCCGGACATCGGCGACGACATGGACGTGTTGCTGCAGGCCGCCGAGCTGGTGGTCACCTCTCAGTTCGGCTCGACGTCGATGCTGCAGCGCAAGCTGCGGGTCGGCTTCGCCAAGGCCGGGCGGCTGATGGACCTGCTCGAGTCGCGCGGCGTGGTCGGCCCGTCGGAGGGCTCCAAGGCGCGGGACGTGCTGGTCAAGCCGGATGAGCTGGACGGGCTGCTGTGGTCCATCCGGGGCGGTGGGCCGACCGATGACGGCGAGGACGACAACGACCCGAACTGAGCGGGCTACAGCTCCAGCAGCATGCGCACGTTGCCCAGCGTGTTCGGCCGCACGTAGGCCAGGTCCAGGAACTCCGCGACACCGGCGTCGTAGGACCGGCGCATCTGCTCGTAGATCTCGTGCGAGACCGGGGTGCCGTCGATTTCCACGAACCCGTGGCGGCCGAAGAAGGTCTTCTCGAAAGTGAGCACGAACACCCGGCTGACGTCGATCTCCCGGGCGGTCCGCAGCAGCGCCTCGACCAGCAGGTGGCCGATGCCCCGGCCGGTCAGCGCCGGGTCCACCGCGATGGTGCGGATCTCGGCCAGGTCCCGCCAGAGCACGTGCAGCGCGCCGCAGCCGACCACCTGACCGTCCAGCTCGACCACCCAGAACTCCTGGACGTCCTCGTAAAGGGTGATCAGGTCCTTGGCCAGCAACACGCGCCCGGCGTACTTGTCCACCAGCGCCTTGATCCCCACTACATCACCGGTGCGGGCGCGGCGCGCGACCATAGCTGTCACGTCTGGTCAGCTTAGGGCGCGGCCACAGGGCCGATCGTGTCGGCCGCGTCACCCGCTGGCACCAGCGGAGGCGGGAAGATCAAATCGCGCCGGATACCCTGGTGCTGTGCCATCGGGACCTACCGCGCCGAGCGGATCAGCCACACCCCGCGCGGCCCTGGTAACCCTGGGGTGCGCGCGCAATGACTTGGACTCCGAAGAGCTGGCCGGGCGGCTCTCCGCGCAGGGCTGGTCACTCGTCGACGCGGACGCCGAGGGGGACCAGGCGCCGGACGTCATCGTGGTGAACACCTGCGGGTTTGTCGAGCAGGCCAAGAAGGACTCCATCGACACGGTGCTGGCCGCCTCGGACACGGCGGCGGCCAGCGGGGCCAAGGTGGTCGCGGTCGGCTGCATGGCCGAGCGGTACGGCGTTGAACTGGCCGCCGGGCTGCCCGAGGCCGATGCGGTGCTGGGTTTCGACCACTACGCCAACCTGGGCGACCGGCTGGCCGACGTGGTCGCCGGCCGCCAGGTCGAGTCGCACAAGCCGGTGGATCGGCGCACCCTGCTGCCGATCAGCCCGGTGCAACGCCCGGCGGTGGCCGGGGAGATCGCGGTGCCCGGCCACGGCTGGGTGCCGGACATCACCCGCCGCCGGCTGGACGACCGGCCGGTCGCGCCGTTGAAGCTGGCCTCCGGCTGCGACCGGCGCTGTGCGTTCTGCGCCATCCCCTCGTTCCGCGGCGCGTTCGTCTCCCGGCCGCCGGCGGAGATCCTGGGGGAGGCCGCCTGGTTGGCCGAGCAGGGCGTCCGGGAACTCGTGCTGGTCAGCGAGAACTCCACGTCCTACGGCAAAGATCTGGGTGACCTGCGCTCCCTGGAGCGGTTGCTGCCCCAGCTGGCCTCGGTGCCGGGCATCGACAGGGTCCGGGTGAGCTACCTGCAGCCGGCGGAGACCCGGCCGGGGCTGGTCGAGGTGATCGCCGGCACGGACGGCGTGGCGCCCTACTTCGACCTGTCCTTCCAGCACGCCAGCGAGCCGGTGCTGCGCCGGATGCGCCGGTTCGGCTCGGTCGATGCGTTCCTGGAGCTGTGCGCCCGGATCCGCGCGCTGGCCCCCGAGGCGGGCATCCGCAGCAACGTGATCGTGGGGTTCCCCGGCGAGACCGAGGCCGACCTGGCGGAACTGGAGCGGTTCCTCACCGAGGCCCGGCTGGACGCCGTCGGGGTGTTCGGCTACTCCGACGAGGACGGCACCGAGGCCGCCGATTATCCGGACAAGGTGCCGGCCGGCGAGATCATCGAGCGGGTGTCACGGGTGTCCCGGCTGGCCGAGGAGCTCACCAACCAGCGCGCCGAGGACCGCATCGGCACGACGGTCAGCGTGCTGGTCGAGGAGCTGGGTGACGCTGCCGCGGTGGGCTTCGACGCCGTCGGTGCCGGCGAGCCGGTCGGCGTCGGTCGGGCCGCGCACCAGGCCCCGGACGTGGACGGAGAGTGTGTGCTCACCGGCGGCGGCTGGACCCCGGGAGAGCTGGTCGACGCGGTCGTGCTGGATGCCGAGGGCGTGGACCTGGTGGTGGCTCGCGCGGGGCAGCCATGAGCCGCGAAGCCGACAGCGAGCGAGCATCGCAGCGAGCGCTAGCGAGCGAGGAGCGGCGCGGGCGCGGAGGCGAGCCATGAGCCCGGAATCGGACTCGCCGCCGACCCGTGCGCGGGCCTCATCTCCGGCGGAGTCCTTATCGGTCCCGTCGCCATCCGCATCGGTTCCGTCGGCATCCCCCGAGGTCCCTGAGGCGGAGATCGTCGCCGCGCTGGGTCCTGACCAGCCGTTGGAGGCCGCTGCGCTGTGCCCGGATCAGCGTCCGGCGGCCGCTGACGAGTCCGAGGCGGAGGCGCTGCGGATCGAGGTGACTCCGCTGCCGGGAGCGCCGCCGTTGCTCAATGCGGCGAACCTGCTCACCCTGTTACGGCTGGCCCTGGTGCCGGTGTTCATCGGATTCCTGCTGACCCACGACGGGCAGCACACCGGCTGGCGGTTGGCCGCGACCGCGGTCTTCGCCGTCGCCGCGCTGACCGACCGGTTCGACGGACAGATCGCCCGGCGCCGGGGCCTGGTAACCAGGTTCGGCACGGTGGCCGACCCGATCGCGGACAAGGCGCTGATGGGGGCCGCGCTGATCGGCCTCAGTGCACTCGGTGAGCTATCCTGGTGGGTGACGATCGTGATCGCGGTCCGCGAGCTGGGCGTCACCGCGCTTCGGTTCTGGGTACTGCGCCACGGCGTGATCGCCGCCTCCCGGGGAGGCAAGCTCAAGACCCTGGTGCAGAGCCTGGCCATCGGGCTGTACGTGCTGCCGCTCACCGCGCTCGGGCCGGACTCTGTGGTCGACTGGACACGGTGGTGGCTGATGGCCCTGGCGGTGGCGCTGACCGTGATCACCGGGGCCGACTACGTGCTCCGCGCGCTGCGGTTGAGGGCCAGCGGGCTGGCCGCGGCGCGAGCGATCACCCGGGCCGGATGAGCGCCCCGGACGGGTGATGGTGACCGCCCATGTTCACACGTTCGCCGTGGGCGGACAGGTCGGGAGGGTCGTGACCGGCCATCCGGCCCAGGAATCGGTACCGTGAGGGCACCAGAACGTGAATCAACAGAACGTGAATCAACAGAAGCGGAGCTCGCCGATGCGGGCAAGGGAGGTTCGGCCGATGACCCTGCTGCTGCGAGAGGCCATCGGCGGGAGCCTGCGCCGTGCCCGCACGACTCGCCGACGCACCTTGCGCGAGGTGTCGCACCAGGCGCGGGTGAGCCTGGGATACCTGTCCGAGGTCGAGCGCGGTCGCAAGGAAGCATCCAGCGAGCTGCTGGCCGCGATCTGCGATGCACTGGAGTTCCCGCTGCCGGACCTGCTGGCCGAGGTGGCCGAGTCGATGCGCCCGCTGCCGATGCAGCCGCTGGTCCCGATGG
The DNA here is from genome assembly GCA_035489915.1 of Pseudonocardia sp. GTDB lineage: Bacteria > Actinomycetota > Actinomycetes > Mycobacteriales > Pseudonocardiaceae > Pseudonocardia. The sequence goes on from DATHIT010000725.1 coordinate 12,127, forward strand.
TGCCGATCGGCACCCGGCACACGGACCTGCGCCGGGCCACCGTCGCGCCGCAGTCGGTCAGCGCCGGCACGCCGGCCTCCCCACTGGTGAGTGTCGCCGCCTAACCCCAAGTCGTACCGGGACCTGGCGATCTTCGCGCAAGGCGCGTCGGCTTTGTGCCGTCCGCTGTCGGCTCCCGCCGCGCCGCCGCGAATCAGGGGTGCCCGGAGGGCACCACTCAGGGGGATCCCCGATATCGTCAACTGTGGTGGAAGCGGCGCGCCGCTCCTGCCACCATGGATTTCGGGGACGCGGATGGTCCGCGTCGCAGACTTCGGCACGAGGACAGGCAGGCGGAGGAGATGGCCAACGGATTCGCGAAAGCCTGGAGGTACCTCGGGGCGCTGTTCTCGTCGAAAGTGGACGAGTACGCCGACCCCAAGGTTCAGATCCAGCAGGCCATCGAGGAGGCCCAGCGGCAGCACCAGGGGCTCTCCCAGCAGGCCGCCGCGGTGATCGGTAACCAGCGGCAGCTGGAGATGAAGCTCAACCGGCAGCTCGGGGAGATCGAGCGGCTGCAGTCTTCGGCTCGCCAGGCGCTGGTGCTGGCCGACCAGGCCCGCGGGCAGGGCGATCCGCAGAAGGCTCAGCAGTTCGAGCAGGCAGCCCAGGTCACCGCCACCCAGCTGGTCACCGCGGAGCAGTCCGTGGAGGACCTGAAGGTGCTGCACGACCAGTCGCTGGGTGCCGCCGAGCAGGCCAAGAAGGCCGTCGAGCGGAACTCGATGGTGCTCCAGCAGAAGATCGCCGAGCGGACCAAGCTGCTCAGCCAGCTGGAGCAGGCCAAGATGCAGGAGCAGGCGGCGAAGTCGCTGCAGTCGATGACCGAGATCGCCGCTCCCGGCAACACGCCCTCCCTGGACGAGGTGCGCGACAAGATCGAGAAGCGGTACGCCAACGCGCTGGGCGCCGCCGAGCTGGCGCAGAACTCGGTGCAGGGGCGGATGCTCGAGGTGCAGCAGGCCACCGTGGACATGGCCGGCTCCGCTCGCCTGGAGCAACTCCGTGCCTCGATGGGCGGCGGCGCACAGCAACTCAACGCCGGCGCCCAGCAGCAGCTCGACGCCAGCGCGCCCAGGCAGGTCACCTCCGGCAACACCGCGGCCCAGGATCAAGCCGCCACCCAGGCCCAGCAGCAGCCCAACCAGGGCTGACGCCGCGCCGCACAACCCCCGGCGGCGGGCGAGCCGGCGGCGGCCCGACTTGTCGCGTCTTTTTCCAACGACAGGTGCCACTTGTCGCGTCCTTTTCCCACGACAAGTGGGACCGGTGCCGCTCGGCGGGGTGGGGACCGGTGCCGCTCGGCGGGGCCGGCCCGTGTACGTCACAGGCGCGGGCCGCGTGTCGCTCGGCGGCGCAGACCCCGTGCAGTCCGCGCAGGGGTTGCGGGCTCTGTGCGGGCTGCAGCCGCTCTGTGCGGGCGGTGCTACACCGGTTTGCCCGCGTGGGTTGTGCGGGTGCGGCAGTGGCGGTTAGGGGGGCGGTAGGGGGCCGGGTTGGCAGCGTGGGCAGTAGTAGGCGATGCGGGCGTAGATGCCGTCGCCCTGTTCGCCGGTTTGGATGCGTGTCCCGCAGCGGCGGCACGGCTGACGGGCGCGCAGGTACACCCAGTGCTGGCGGTCCCGGCCGAGCTCGCCGGTGGTGGACTGCTGGGGCCGCTCGGCATTGCGGCGCAGCAAGGTGCGGGCCGTGGTGACCGCGCGGGTGGGATCGGGTAGGGCGCTCACCGGCGTCCAGGGTGACACGCCGAGGAGGAAGCACACTTCGGTCTTGTACAGGTTGCCCACGCCGGCCATCACCCGCTGGTCGAGCAGGGCAAGACCGACCTCGGCCGCCGGGTCGGCGGTCAGCCGGCGCAGCGCCTCGGACTGCTGTGTGTCCGACCAGGCCGGGTCCAACAAGTCTGGCCCAAGGTGCCCGACCAGTTGCTGCTCGTCGTCGGTGGCCAGCAACTCCAGGTCGTGTAGCCGGAAGCCGACCGCCACCCGCTCCTCGGTCGCCAGCACCGCTCGAGCCTGGTGCGCGGCGGCCCGCCATCGGTCGCCGGGCCGGTAGAGGTGCCAGCTGCCGTCCATCCTGAGGTGACTGTGCAGACTCAGCCCTGCGTCGAAACGAGTGAAAAGGTGTTTGCCGACACTACGCACGGCGAGCACGGTACGGCCGGCTAGATCATGGGTTATCCAGCGCGGATGCCGCAGCTCGCCTCGGCGCAGCCGATGACCGGCCAGCGCCGCGTCCAGTCGGCGCGCGGTGAGATACACGGTGTCGCCCTCGGGCATGGTGCACGATCGTGCCAGCGGGCTGAGGGGAGTGCAGATGGTGCGGCCGGTAGCGGCGTTCGATCGGTTGGGCGAGGAGAACGCCTTCGCGGTGTTGGCGCGGGCGAGTGAGCTCAGCGCGCAGGGCCACGATGTGATCAACCTGGGCATCGGGCAGCCGGATTTCCGCACCCCGGAGCACATCGTGGAGGCGGCGGTGCGGGCGCTGCGCGACGGCAAACACGGGTACACCGATTCCACCGGTATCGTGGAGCTGCGGGAGGCGGTGTCGGCGCACGTCGCCGGGCGCACCGGGGTCACCATTCCGGCGGACCGGGTGATGATCATGCCCGGCGGCAAGGTGACCATGTTTGCCGCGATCATGATGTTCGGTGAGCCAGGGGTGGACATCCTCTATCCGGACCCCGGGTTCCCGATCTACAAGTCCATGATCGACTACACCGGGGCACGCGCCATCCCGGTGCCGATCCGCGAGGAGAACCACTTCGCGTTCTCGGCGGAGGAGCTGCTCTCGCTGATCACGCCGGAGACCAGGCTGGTCATTCTGAACTCGCCGGCCAACCCGACGGCCGGGGTGACTCCCCGGGGCGAGATCAACCGGCTGGTCGCCGGTCTGCTCGAGCACCCGTACGCGGCGGTGCTGTCCGACGAGATCTACGACCGGATCTTGTACGACGACGCCGAGCACGTCTCGCTGCTCAGCTTCCCGGAGATCCGCAACCGGGTGATTCTGCTCAACGGTTGGTCGAAGACCTACGCGATGACCGGCTGGCGGCTGGGCTGGTCGATCTGGCCGACCGCGCTGATCGACCGGGTGCGCAAGCTCGCGGTGAACGGCTGGAGCTGCGTGAACGCGCCGACCCAGTACGCCGGCATCGCCGCGCTCGAGGGCCCGCAGGACTCGGTGACCCGGATGGTCGAGGAGTTCGACCGGCGCCGCCGGGTGACGGTGGACGTGCTCAACGCTGTGCCCGGGGTGTCCTGCGTACTGCCGACCGGGGCGTTCTACACCTTCCCCAACATCACCGGCACCGGCTGGTCGGCCAAGCCGCTCGCGTCGGCACTGCTCGAGCGGACCGGGGTGGCGCTGATCGGCGGCCCGGACTTCGGTGAGCTGGGGGAGGGGTATCTGCGGGTCTCCTATGCCAACTCGGAGGAGAACATCCGACGGGGACTGGAGCGGGTCGGGGGATTCTTGGCCGAACATCGCGCCGCCGCTCACTGAGCCGGTCGGCCGGCTCACTGGGCAGCCGGCCGGCTCAGCGGGGCAGCGGGCCGCAGGCGCGGATCCGGGCGGCAGCGGCGGTCAGCCCCCGCCGAGGGCCGAGCGTGGTGACCGCGTGCAGGGCGTACTCGCTGCAGCTCGGGGTGCTCGGGCACGCCGGGGTGAACCGGGTCAGGAAGCGGCGGTAACCGGTGATCAACGCGCCCACCAGCCAATCCGCGCCACGGCCCGGAACCAGCGCCGCGGCCACCAGCAGCACGGTGGACAGCCGGAACAGGTGGCAGCCCGGGAGGTCGCAGCCGAAGGTGCAGTCATCGAACCCGCAACCGTCTCCGCCCGAGCGACCGCCGCCCGAGCGACCGCCGCCAGGCCAGCTGTCGCACGGCAGGGCGTCGCACGACCAGGCGTCGCACCAGCTGTCGCGTTCCTTCTTCCGTTTCTTGCGTTTCCTCCGGTCCGGCGAATCGTCGTCCGAGTCGCCGGTGGAGTCCGCCGCCGAGTCATCGGCGTCGCCGGCCGGCCGGTCCACCGAGCCGCTCGGCCCGGTGAACTCGCTGCCCAGCCCACCGCTGAGTGGGTGGTCCGCTCCGCTCGAGCGGTCGGTCCGCCCAGCGGCCGGTGCCCCGTGGGCTGCCCACCCCGGCGCGTCCTCGGACGACCCGGCGGCCGGCCCGTCCCGCTCGTCCCCCTCACCTGACATGCGACGCACTGTCTCATCGGGGATGTCGGCGACCCGAGGGCTTTCTTGCCGCGAGCCCGATGCGCGGCGTTGCTCTGCTCGAGCGGGAGCAGCCGCGCCGGGTTGCGCGTCCGGTCCGCCAGCTCGGGCGCGCAGCCGTAGCCCCCTTGGGGGTGGCGCGGAAGCCGGCCTCGGTGAGTACCTCCGCCTGGTGGCTGCCCAGTGAACCGACGCCGTCCGGGTGGGTTCAGGGGGCGGTGAGCCGGACGGTGGGGAAGTAGCTGCGATAGCGCTGCGCGTCCCGAGTGAGCAGCCGCAGCCCCAGTACGGCGGCGTGGGCCCCTATGAAGAAGTCGGGCAGCGTGGAGGTGCGGGTGCCACCACGAGCGCGATAAGTGCGGAAGGCACGGGCAGCCAGGAACGCGGCCGCCCACGGAAGGTTCGCTCGGACGAACCGGTCTGGGGTGAGGACGGCATCCAGCGCTTCGATCCGGGAGAAGCGGAATGAGACCTCGCTGTAGACGATCTGATTGATCAATACGGGACCGCTGTCGAGCGCTGCGCCCAGCTGCTCGCCGGACCACGCGGCCCATCGCGCGTCGTTCGTCAACAGATCGAGTAGGACGTTGGAGTCGACCAGGGTGCCGCCGCCGTCAGTCACCTCGGGTGAGCGCCATGATCTCGTCGGTGCTCAGCTCGACGTCGCCCTTTTCCAGGATCGCTTCGACGATCCGACGCCCGCGCCCGGCCGGACCGGATACCGGCACGATTCGCGCCACGCCGGCGTCCACCACGACGTCTACCTCGTCGCCCGGCTCCAGACCGAGCTCGCGCCGAACCTGCTGGGGAATCGTGATCTGCCCCTTGCTGGTGATCCTCACCGAGTAAGAGTAGCACCGGTATTACTGCTCCTCTCCTCCCGGAGGGTCGCCTCGGGCCCGCTCAGGCGCGCAGCCGGAGCCCCTTGGGGGTGGCGCGGAAGCCGGCCTCGGTGAGTACCACCGCCAGGTGACTGCCCAGCGAACCGACGCCGTCCGCCCGCTCCACCGCCAGCGAACCCAGCCAACCCTCGCGCACCGCGCCGGCCAGGGCGTGGGCCGCCGCGCGCAGCACGTCCTCCTGGTCGGTGAAGCTCAGCAGCGAGCGGCCGCCCCGCTCCACGTACAGCGCCGGGGAACCGCTCACCAGCACCACCAGCGCGCCCGCTTTGCGCCCCGGCCGGTGCTTGGACTCGCCCGCCGTGGCCGGCCAGGACAGCGCGGCGCCCCAGGGCTGCGCCGGATCCGCGGCAGCGAGCACCAGGGCATTCGACGCGCCTGGGCTGTCGGCGTCCCGGGCCAGCGCGCGGAGCTGATCGATCGCGCCGGGCACGGCGAACTGGGCGGCGCCCAACCCCTCCACCACGTACCCGCGCCGGCACCGCCCGGACTCCTCCATGGCCCGCAGCACCCGGTAGATGCCGGCGAACCCGCCCTCCACCCGCTCGGTGCCCAGCGCGCCCCTGGTCAGCACGCCGTGCCGCTCCAGGAATGCCTCGGCGCGGGCGTGCGCCGCCCGGGTGGCGTCGGCCTCCCGGGGAACGGCGAGCGACCAGCGGCCGGCGACCGTGGGCGGGCCGGTGCGGGTGGGCAGCGCCGGGCGGCCGGCCCGCAACCGGGCGTAGCGGCCGCGCGGGGCGGTGCGGCGGGGCTTGTGCGCGGCCCCCTTGCCGGCGGTGAGCGCGCGCACCGGGCCGAGGGTGTCGTTGGACAGCAGCCCGGCCCACACCAGGTCCCACACGGCGGTGACCAGCGTGGCGTCGTCCACGGCCGGCTCGCCCGCCTCGACCAGCCGGGTGGCCACCGCGTCGGCCAGCTGACGGAAGAACAGCGCCCCGCCGCCGGAGAGGGTGGCGAGCACGGCCTGGTGCGATGGGCTGGTCGGCGGCTCCGGGTCGACATCGGGGAGCAGCAGGTCGGCGACGTCGGCCGGGGCGAGCGCCAACCAGCCGTCGCCGCCGGCCAACGTGCCGCACCCGGTCCAGGTGACCTCGCCGGCGGCGGTCAGCTCGTCCAGCAGCGCCGGGTTGTAGCCGGGCAGCCTGGCGGGCAGCACCAGCGACTCCAGCGCGCTGGCCGGGATCGGCGCACCGGCCAGCTGCTCGACCACGGACAGCACGTCCTCCGCGCCGGGGGCCCGCCGGATCCGCGCGCCGATACCGTGCCAGGACGGCAGGAAGCGGCCCAGCGCGGCCGGCTCCACCGGTTCCACCTCGGCGCGCAGCCGGGCCAGGGACGCCCGCCGCAGCCGCCGCAGCACATCGGCGTCGCAGTACTCCAGGCCGCCGGAACCCGCCCCGTGCTGCTCGCGGACCGGCCGCAGCTCGCCGCGCACCAGCCGCCCGGTGCCGACCAGCCGGTCGAGCACGCCGCGGACCACCGCCACGCCCAGCCCGAACCGCGCGGCCGGCTCGCCGGCGTCGAATGGCCCGTGCGTGCGGGCGTAGCGGACCAGCAGCTCGCCCAAGGGGTCGGCCACCGGCTCGGTGAACACCTCGGGAACCCCGACCGGCAGCGGCGCGCCCAATGCGTCGCGCACCCGGCCGGCGTCCTCGATGGATAGCCAGCGCTGCTCGCCGGCGATGCGCACCCGGATCACCCGGCGGGTCGCCTCCAGCTCGGCCAGCCACTCCTCCCGCACGCCCCGCGCCGCCGATTCCTCGGTGCTCAGGTCGCCCAGGAAACGCAGCAGGTCGGCGGCGCCCTCCGCGTCGCGGGCGTGCCGGCCGGGGGCGAGGCGCTGCAGCTCCGCCTCCACCTCGGTGAGCACCTCGGGGTCCAGCAGCTCGCGCAGCGCCTCCGAGCCGAGCAGCTCGGCCAGCAGCGTCGCGTCCAGCGACAACGCCGCCGCGCGCCGCTCGGCCAGCGGGGCGTCCAGCTCGTAGAGGAACATGCCGACGTAGCCGAACAGCAGGCCGCGGGCGAACGGCGAAGGGGACGGCGTGGTCACCTCGACCACGTGCACCTTGCGGGCGGCCACGTCGCGCATCAGCTCGCGCAGCCCGGGCAGGTCGTACACGTCCTGCACGCACTCCCGCATGGCCTCCAGCGACACTGGGAACTGCTCATACTTGCTGGCCACGGTGAGCAGCTGGGCGGAACGCTGACGCTGTTGCCACAGCGGCGTACGCCGGCGCGGATCCCGACGCGGCAGCAGCAGCGAGCGGGCCGCGCACTCCCGGAACCGGGCGGCGAACAGCGCCGAATTGCCCAGCTCGTCGACCACGATCCGCTCCACCTCGTCCGGGTCGAGCAGCACGTCGTCGGCGGACGGGAGTACCTCGGCGCCCGAGTCGTCCAGCGCGTCGGGCAGCCGCAGCACGATCCCGTCGTCGGCGCTTGCGGCGCTGACCTCGACGCCGCGCCGCTCGCGCATCCGGGCCGCGATGGCCAGCGCCCAGGGGCCGTTGACCTGCGCGCCGAACGGGGAGTGCACCACCATCCGCCAGTCGCCCAGCTCGTCCCGGAACCGCTCCACCAGCACCGTCCGGTCGCTGGGCACGTGCCGGGTGGCCTGGCGCTG
>DATHIT010000726.1:0-3640 GCA_035489915.1 Pseudonocardia sp.
GCCGGCACCGGCGGCTGTACGAGGCGGTAGCCGGCGGGGACCTCGCCGCGGTGCTCAGCGTGTTGGCCGGTCACGGCGCCCGCACCTACCTCCCGCCGGACGCCCGGCACCCCCACGACCGCACCCCCGGCTGACCGCCGCACCCCCGGTGGCCGTTGTCTGCCTGCCTGCGGGGCCCGCCCGCCCGCGGGTCGTGTACCAACTGCACACCAGGCAGGTGAATCCTTGATCGAACATGCCTGGTGTGCAGTTGGGTAACCACAGCGCTCGGCCCCGGCTCCCCGCCTCCCGGCGCCGGCCCTGCTGCCACGGTGCGCCTGTTACGGGAGCGGCGTTGCGCTGAACGTCGTAGCCGCGCTGACCTCCGGAAAGGTGCTAACCGGGCCGTAACGGCGTCGACCCTCGACCGACACCAAACGGTCGACAATCGACAAAATGCAGGTGCGTACGCGCCGGCTCGCCGTCCGGGGGAGTCTCCAGGAGGAACCCTATGACCAGCACTTCCGCGCCGGTGCGTACCGCCAGGATCGGGCCGGTCGCCGCGACGCCGTACGCGTGGCCTTTCGACGGCTCGGTGGACACCGCGCACACCGCGTTGGTCTGCATCGACTGGCAGGTCGACTTCTGCGGCCCGGGTGGCTACGTGGACCGGATGGGGTATGACATCGGGCTTACCAGGGCCGGGCTGCCCGGCACCGCCCAGCTGCTCGAGCTGGCCCGGCGAACCGGGATGCTGGTGATCCACACCAGGGAAGGCCACGCGCCCGACCTGAGCGACCTGCCGGCCAACAAGCGCTGGCGCTCGGCCCAGATCGGCGCCGAGATCGGCTCGCCGGGGCCGACCGGGCGGATCCTGGTCCGGGGTGAACCGGGATGGGAGATCGTCCCGGAGGTGGCCCCGCTGCCCGGTGAGGTACTGATCGACAAGCCGGGCAAGGGCGCCTTCTACGCCACCCAGCTGGACCTGGTGCTGCGCACCCGGGGCATCACGCACATCCTGCTCACCGGGATCACCACCGACGTGTGTGTGCACACCACGATGCGGGAGGCGAACGACCGGGGCTATGAGTGCCTGATCCTGTCCGACTGCACCGGCGCCACCGACCCGGACAACCACGCCGCCGCGCTGCACATGGTGACCATGCAGGGCGGGGTGTTCGGCGCGGTGGCCGACTCGAACTCGGTGATCCAGGCGACCACCTGGAACGAGTCGTGAACTCCGTCGCCGCGACCCCGGGGCCGTTCAGCTTCGATCCGGCCAGCACCGCGCTGCTGATCATCGATATGCAGCGTGACTTCTGCGAGCCGGGCGGGTTCGGCGAGACGCTGGGCAACGACGTCTCCCTGCTACGCGAGGTGATCCCGCCGCTGCAAACGGTGCTGGCCGCCGCCCGGGCCGCCGGCCTGCCGGTGATCCATACCCGGGAAGGCCACCTGCCCGACCTGTCCGACTGCCCGCCGGCCAAGCGGGACCGGGGTGAGCCCGCACTGCGCATCGGGGATGCCGGCCCGAACGGCCGCATCCTGATCCGGGGCGAGTACGGCCACGACATCATCGACGAGCTCAGCCCACTGCCCGGCGAGCTGGTGATCGACAAGCCGGGCAAGGGTGCGTTCTTCGGCACCGACCTGGGCGCCGCGCTCGCGGCCCTCGGCATCACCAGCCTGATCGTCACCGGAGTCACCACCGAGGTGTGCGTGCACACCACGGTGCGCGAGGCCAACGACCGAGGCTACGAGTGCCTGGTGCTCGCCGACTGCGTCGGCTCGTACTTCCCGGAGTTCCAGCGCGTCGGCCTCGCCATGATCGCCGCCCAGGGCGGGATCTTCGGCTGGGTTGCGCCCTCCCACGCGCTGCTGGCCTGCCTCGCCCTTGAGGAGATCCCGTCATGACTCAGACCACCGGAAGCACCCCGACCACCGAGACCCCCGCCCCGCCGAAGCTGTCCTGGTGGGTCGCCGGGGACACCAACGCGTTCTTCGGACTCGGCTTCAACACCCTGGTCAACGTGCTGGTGCTGACCGGGCTCTGCCTCGGTGTCGTGAAGATCCCCGGCACCGAGGTGTTCGGCGTACTGCTGCCCGCGCTGGGCGTGCAGCTGCTGATCGGCAACGTGTACTACACCTACCTGGCTCGCCGGCTGGCGCGCCGGGAGAACCGCGTCGACGTGTGCGCGATGCCCTATGGCCCCAGCGTGCCGCACATGTTCATCGTCACCTTCGTGATCATGCTGCCGGTGTACCTGGCCACCAGAGACCCGCTGACTGCCTGGGCGGCCGGGCTGGCCTGGTGCTTCATCATCGGGATCATCGTGCTGATCGGCGCCTTCATCGGCCCGTTCATCCGCCGCTACACCCCGCAGGCGGCGATGCTGGGCACCCTGGCCGGCATCTCCATCGCGTTCATCTCGATGCGCCCGGCGGCCCAGATGTGGGAGGCGCTGTGGATCGCGCTGCCGGTCATGGTGATCATCCTGATCGGGTTCTTCACCGATCTGAAGTTGCCGGGCAACATCCCGGTCGGGCTGGCCGCGCTGCTGCTCGGCACGGCAATCGGCTGGATCGGCGGCTACATGTCCGTGCCGGACGTGGTGGCCGCCGCGCAGAACGTGGCGATCTCGCTGCCCACCCTGAACTTCGACCGGCTCGGTGCGGGGCTGGCCGATGTGGCGCCGCTGCTGGCCACCGCGATCCCGCTGGGCATCTACAACTTCACCGAGGGCATGACCAACGTGGAGAGCGCGGCCGCCGCCGGGGACAGCTACAACCTGCGCAGCGTGCTGCTCGCCGACGGCACCGGCGCGGTGGTGGGTGCCGCGCTGGGCTGCCCGTTCCCGCCGGCGGTGTACATCGGGCACCCCGGCTGGAAGGCCGCCGGCGGCCGCACCAGCTACTCGCTGGCGTCCGGCGTGGTGATCGCGCTGTTCTGCTTCCTGGGCATGTTCTCGCTGCTCGGGGCGCTGCTGCCGCTGCCGGCGATCGTGCCGATCCTGCTCTACATCGGGCTACTGATCGGTGCGCAGGCGTTCCAGGTGGTGCCGAAGGCGCACGCGGTCGCGGTGGTGATCGCCATCCTGCCCAACATCGCCGCCTGGGCCACTGGCCTGATGGACAACGCGCTGGCCGCCGCCGGCACCTCGGCCGCCAAGCTCGGCGAGGATGCGTTGACCAGCGCCGGGTTGGTCTACCACGGCACAGCGCTGTTCGGCGGCGGCGCGATCCTGGCCGGCATGGTGCTGGGTGCGATCGTCGCGTTCATCGTGGACAAGAAGTTCCTGCCGGCCGCGATCTACTGCCTGCTCGGCGCGGCGCTGGGCTTCGTCGGGCTGATCCACGCCCCCCAGGTCGGCTGGAACGTCGGCGGCCAGGTCGCGCTCGGTTACGCGTTGTCGGCGGTCACCTTGCTCGGTTTCTGGCTGGCCACCCGGAGCCGAAAGGAACCGGCCCATCCAGCGAGCTAAATGGCCCCTCAAGTGCACGGGCCCACGCCACTTCGCACACCCAGCCTCCACCTCGCATACTGCACACCCTGTGCGAGGTGTAGGCCAGGCGTGCGAAGTGGGATGGCGGCAGCGGAGGGCGGCGGTGAGCGCGCTCTATGCCGTGCAGACCGACTCGTTGGGGTGCGCCGAGGCGGTCG
>DATHIT010000727.1:0-2270 GCA_035489915.1 Pseudonocardia sp.
TCGCTGGCCACCGGCATTGTGAACATCTGGAGCTCCGACGCCCGCGCCGTCGCCGACTCCTATCACCGACTCGAGGCCGCCCACCCCGGCCGATTCCTGCTGGGCATCGGCGCCGGCCACCGCGAGGCGACCGAGGAGTACGCCACCCCGTACCAGGCGCTGGGAAACTACCTGGACGTGCTGGACGAGCGCGGGGTGCCCAGCAATCGCCGGGTACTCGCGGCACTCGGCCCCCGGGTGCTGCGGCTGGCCGCCGACCGCGCGGCCGGCGCGCACCCGTACCTGGTCACTCCCGAGTACACCAAGTCTGCCCGACAGATATTGGGCGCCGAGCCGCTGATGGCCACCGAGCACAAGGTGGCGGTGGGCACCGACCGTGAGCAGACCAGAGCGGCTGCCCGGGGCGCCGTCAAGTTGTATCTGGGCCTGAGCAACTACCTGGCCAACCTGCGCCGCATCGGCTACTCGGAGGCGGACTTCAGCGACGGTGGCAGCGACGCGCTGATCAACGCGCTGGTCGCGCAGGGCGACCCGGAGAGCGTGGCGGCCCGGCTGGGTGAGCACCTGCACGCCGGCGCGGACCATGTCATGGTCCATGTGGCCCCGGACGCCGATGATCCGGTGCCGGCCCTGGCCCAACTGGCGCCCGTGTTGGGGCTTACGCCTCGCGGGTAGCTAGGACACTAGCGCCGGACAACGCCGGTCGGCGGCGGGCTGGTCTCGCCGTCGGCCGGCGGGGCGGGCGTGCCGGCCGGCAAGAGGGCGGTGTTTTCGAGGTTGACCGGGGGGCGGATGGCGACCAGCGTGTGAAAGCCACACACCGCCAACGCCCGGCTGATCACGCTGTCCGGGGTGACGGCCGTGCGCGCTGGATCTCGAGGGCTCGCCCAGGCTTCGCTACGTGATCAGAAATGGCCGGGCGTTAGCGCAATCGGTGAGGTTGATATCGCCACTGGCCCGAATCTGCAGGCCGCGTTGACCTCGGCCACTCGCACCGCGGACGTGGCGAGGGTAGTACTCGATGAAGTGCTCAGCGCGGAATAAAGACATCCCCGTTCGGGCACCCCACACACATGGATGCTGAGCTTTAAGCGTGTTTCTGGCTTCCCAGGAATCCAGCTATATGGCGTCCGAAGTGGTTGGGGTGACCGGCGGGTCACCCCACACCCAGCAGGAGGGCTTTCCGCCGAGCTGGACCCGGCCCGTTACACAAGTGGGAGGTCAGGGCGGGTTTCGGCGGGGAAGTTCTGGGGAAACCTCCTCCCAGGGCCGCTGAATCTGGTGGCCTGGGCACGCCACAGGGCGCGGTCGACGCGTCGAGGCTTGGATGCTTGGAGGCAAAGTGATTGTTCTCGGGGTCATCTTGCTCATTATCGGCTGGCTCACCGGAATTTCTATCCTGTACACGGTGGGCGGCATCCTTCTCGTTATTGGCCTAATCCTGTTGCTCCTCGGCTCCGTTGGACGCCCGGTGGGTGGACGCAGGTGGTATTTCTAGCGTTAATCCGCGTATCTCGCGGTTGCGCGGGCACCATATAGACCGTGCAGCCGTACCGGGCGATTCATAGGGTGAGGACGCGGCAGTCGACCTGCGTCCCGGGTGGCCCGCGACCGTGGTCGGTCGCCGTCGCGGTGGTGCTCTGCCTGATCGTGTTTGGACAGCCGGGCACAGCCACGCCGTCGTCGGCGGCCGACCGCGCGCGGCTGAGTGTGGACGCGCCCGCCGCCGCGGGCACGACCGCCGCTGAGCGGGCGGCGGTGGCGGCTGTGGACGGGTTTTGGCGGCGCCATTTCAGCCAGCTGTTCGGTCGGCCGTACCAGAGCCCCCGGGTCGCCGGCGGTTACCGAGGCAGCAACGGTCCCACCTGCGCCGGCCAGCCCGCGCTGGCGTTCAACGCGTTCTACTGCCCGTCGCAGGACTTCCTGGCGTGGGACAAGAACCTGATGGACGCCGGCTACCAGCGGGTCGGTGACTCCTGGGTCTACCTGATCGTCGCTCATGAGTGGGGGCACGCGATCCAGTCGCGGATCAATCGGTATCAGGTGTCGCTGGCCACCGAGCTGCAGGCCGACTGTCTGGCCGGGGCCACCTTGGCCGGCGCCCAGCGCGACGGGCTGATCAGGCTGCAGCCCGGGGACAACCAGGAGCTCGCCGCGACCCTGACGGCGCTGGCCGACACCTACCCATGGACGAACCGCGGCTCTCACGGCGATGCCCAGCAACGCGTCGCCTCGTACAACCTCGGCGTGGGGCAGGGCGTGCAGGCCTG
>DATHIT010000728.1:0-8056 GCA_035489915.1 Pseudonocardia sp.
AGCCCGTTGCCGGCGATGATCTCGGTGCTCGGGCCGATCACCAGCGCGGGGTCGACGCCGTCCATGATGTCCGGGTTGCCGGCCTTGCCCAGCCCGACGATCCGCCCGTCGCGCACCCCGACGTCGGCCTTGATCACGCCCCAGTAGTCCAGCACCAGCGCCCCGGTGATCACCAGGTCCGGTGCCCCCTCGGCGCGCGAGGTGCGGGACTGGCCCATCGACTCGCGGATCACCTTGCCGCCGCCGAACACCACCTCGTCGCCGCCGCGCGGACCCGGGCAGCGGTCCTCGGTGACCTCGATCAGCAGGTCCGTGTCGGCCAGCCGCACCCGGTCACCGACCGTGGGCCCGTACAGCTCGGCGTACCGCGCCCGGTCGATCTCCCAACTCATGACGGCAGCTCCGGAAGCCGAAGCCCGGGCACGGTGGCGGTGCCGCCCAGCGGGGTCAGCGCGACCACCCGCTGCATACCCGGCTCGAACCGGACCGCGGTGCCGGCCGGCACGGCCAGCCGCTTCCCTTCGGCGGCTTCCCGGTCGAACGAGAGCGCCGGGTTGACCGCGGCGAAGTGGTAGTGCGAGCCGACCTGGACCGGCCGGTCGCCGGTGTTCACCACGGTCAGCTCGACGGTCTCCCGGTCCACCAGCACCGGGTCAGCGGCCAGCAGGTACTCGCCCGGGATCATTGGATCGGCCGATGCACGGTGACCAGCTTGGTGCCGTCCGGGAAGGTGGCTTCCACCTGCACCGAGGTGACCATCTCGGGCACCCCGTCCATGACCTCGGCGCTGCTCAGCACGCGCTGCCCGGCGGCCATCAGGTCGGCCACCGAGCGCCCGTCCCTGGCTCCCTCCAGCACATACGAGCTGATCACCGCGACCGCCTCCGGGTAGTTCAGCCGCAGCCCACGCTCCTGCCGTTCCCGCGCAAGCCGCGCCGCCAGATGGATCAGCAACCGCTCCTGTTCGTGCGGGGACAACAGCACCGTGAACTCCCTTCACCGACGCGGGAACGCTAGGCATCTCGTGTCACCGCCAGGTGTCCGCGGTGTTACGGCGCGCCGCCACCTACCGGTTCGCGGCGGACCGCGTGCTACTTTCCGCGGCACCATGGGAAGTTGGTTGTCCACGGCCTTTGTCGACCCGGCCGTCTACGCGCTGCGACCCGACTACCGCGCCAGCCTGATCCTCGCGGAGAACCTCACCCCCGGCCCGAGCGACGCCGGCAGCGAGAAGCTGCTGGCTGACGCCGAGGCGCGCCACCAGGGCGAGTCCGCGACCGGGTGGGAACAGCACCCGCATGTCATCGCGTGGCGGGAGGCGTTCCGCGCGTTCGGCGCGAAGCCACAGCGGTTCCGCCCCAGCGTCGAGGCGTTGCTGCGCCGGGTGTCCGACGGCCTGCCCAGGATCGACCGGCTCACCGACAGCTACAACGCCGTCTCGGTCGCCCACCTGCTGCCGATCGGAGGCGAGGACGTCGACGCCTACCAGGGGCCGCTGCGCCTGGTCCGCGCCGCCGGCGACGAGCCGTTCGACACCGTGGCCAGCGGCGCACCCGCCACCGAGCACACCCAGCCGGGCGAGGTGGTGTGGCGGGACGACCTCGGCGCCACCTGCCGCCGGTGGAACTGGCGACAGTGTGTGCGCACCCGGCTGACCACGGAGACCACCCGGGCGGTGTTCATCCTGGACGCGCTCGGCGGTCTGTCCGACCCCGAACTGGACGCCGCCACCGCCGCGCTGGTCGACGCGCTGCGCGACACCAGCCCGGCGGCCGACATCACCACCCGCCTGCTCGCCCCCTGACCGAGAGCCACGCCCATATCGGGCGGCCGCTCCGCTCCGCTCAGCCGCCGCTACCGGCGGCAGATAAGGATGAACCAGCCGCCGCGGGAGTCGTCGTCGTCGTACCGCGCCTGCCGGTACCCGTCGTTGCGGTCCCAGTCGTCATCGTCATAGTCATCCCGGTCCCTCGACCCATGGTTCCGCTCGAGGATGCAGCGGTAGCGGTCACGGTCGCGGTTCCGGTCACGATCGCTCTTGACCACCGTGGTGGTCGCCGGCGCCGCGGTCGAGGCGGCTGGTTGGTTCGCGGTTGCCGCGGCCGCAGTACCGGTCAGGCCAAAGAGCAGAGCGCCGGACAGTGCGGTCGATGCAAAGGCGGTGGCTAACCCGTTCTTGAGTCTCGCGGACATTGCGGACCATCCCCATTCAGGGCGCGAAGTGGCGTACGAACACCTCTCCTCGACGTTGGTCCACTAATGGTCGGGGCTTTGCTGAGAGTTGGTCAAGGAAAGCCACGAGGAAGGGTGGCCGACCCCCAGCCCCGGCCACCCTCCCCCGCCCCCTTCGGCCAGGGCCGGAAGAGATCCCAACCACCCGGTCGGAGGTTTCTCAAGATCCCCCTACCGGGGCGCGTTCGGCCGTCGGCGTGGCCAGGTCCACCGGGCCCGCCGCCGGCTTCTTGCACTGGTCCCCGCAGGTGCTGTTCAGGCTGCAGCACAGCGAGCAGACCACGCCGCCCTCGGTGACCGGGCAGGCCGCCAGGTCGGGGCGCTCGTAGTCGGTGTCACACGCCCCGCAGTGCCCGACCGCCACCGAGAGCGCGCCGTTCTCGTCCAGCATCGGCGGCTCGAGCTTGTCCTCCCGCGCCAGGTAGTACTTGCCCTTGGTGGCCACACACAGCACCGGGGACAGCACGAACGCGATGACCAGCGCCAGGAACGGCGAGTAGGCGGCCATGACTGCCCCGAACACCCCGAAGAAGGCCAGGATGGAGAAGATCGAGGCGATCACCATCGAGCCGAAGCCGACCGGGTTGACCGAACGCAGGTGGGCACGCTTGAACTCGATGTAGGAAGGGCTCCAACCCATCGGCTTGTTAATCACCAGGTCGGCCACCACGGCGCCGATCCAGGCAATCGCCACGTTCGAGTAGAAACCGAGCACCGCGTTCAGGAACCCGAACACGCCGAGCTCCATCAGCGCCAGCGCCACCCCGACGTTCAGGAAGATCCAGACCACCCTGCCGGGGTGCGCGTGCAGCACCCGGGAGAAGAAGTTCGACCAGGACAGCGACCCGGAGTAGGCGTTCGTGACGTTGATCTTGATCTGGGACAGCACCACGAAGAACACCGCGACCGGCAGCACCGCCCAGGTGGGCAGCACCAGCCCGAGGCCATGGGTGAACTGCTCGATCGGTTCGACCGCGGCGGCCTGCCCGACCTGGTCCAAGATCCACACCGCCAGCAGCCCGCCGGACAGTTGCTTGACCGCGCCGAGGATGACCCAGCCCGGGCCGGCCGAAAGCACGGCGGCCCACCAGCTCCAGCGGTTGGCCGGAGTGAGCGGCGGCATGAAGCGCAGGTAGTCGACCTGCTCGCCGATCTGCGCGATCAGCGAGAGTGCGACGCCGGCGGCCAGGCCGACGCCGAGCAGGTGCACCCCGCTCCCCTCGGACGGGCCGGCGTAGGCCAGGAACTTCGAGTACGCCTCGGGCTGCTGCACGGCCAGCGCGATCAGCGGCGCCACGAAGATCAGCAGCCAGATCGGCTGGGTCCACGCCTGCAGCTTGGTCAGCGCCTTCATCCCGTAGATGACGATCGGGATCACCATCAGCGAAGTGATCAGGTAGCCGATCGGCAGCGGGATGTGCAGCCCCACCTCGAAGGCCTGGGCCATGATCGAGCCTTCGAGCGCGAAGAAGATGAACGTGAAGCTCGCGTAGATCAACGAGGTCAGCGTCGAACCGAAGTAGCCGAACCCGGCGCCCCGGGTCAGCAGGTCCATGTCCAAGGCGTACTTCGCCGAGTAGTAGGCGATCGGGATTCCGGTGACGAAGATGACCGCCGCCGCGAGCAGGATGCCGATCAGTGCGCTCGGTGTGCCGTTGGCCAGCACCACCGACGCGCCGATCGCGTAGTCCGCCAGGTAGGCGATGCCGCCCAGCGCGGTGGAGGCGACCATCATCGGCGCCCAGCGGCGGAATGTGGTGGGAGCGAACCGCAGGGAGTAGTCCTCGATCGACTCCTTGGCGGCCCACCGCCGAAATCGCGCGCCGCCGCCGCGCGATTTGACGATGGCTGCGTCAGTACTTTCTGCCATCAACGCCTCCAGCCGGCTCGTGAACGCGTCACGATCTGGTGAACGACGCGACACTAAGAAGTCGCAATGACGACTAGGTGACCTCGTGTAACAACCAGGAACACGATTGCCGAGAGGCACTCAGCGCCCTGGGTGGCCAGAAAACGAGAACGTGTTCTATTCTCTGGGACGGAACCGAGGGAGTGGGCACATGAGATTCACCTACGCCGAGGCGATGACGGACGCGAGCTACTACCTGCCGCTGGCGCGGGCGGCCGAGGCCGCCGGGTATGCCAGCGTCACGGTCGCGGACAGCCTCGCCTACCCCCAGAAATCGGCCACCACGTACCCGTACACGCCGGACGGCAGCCGGGAGTTCCTCGAGGACAAGGACTTCATCGAGACCTTCGTGCTGATCGCCGCGATGGGCGCGGTCACCACGACGCTGCGGTTCACCCCGTTTGTACTCAAGCTGCCGGTGCGGCCCCCGGTGCTGGTCGCCAAGCAGGCCGCATCGATCGCCGCGCTGACCGGCAACCGGCTCGCGCTTGGCGTCGGGGTCAGCCCGTGGCCGGAAGACTTCGAGATCATGGGCGTCCCGTTCGAGCGGCGGGGCCGGCGGATGGACGAGTGCATCGACGTGGTGCGCGAGCTGACCGGGGGCGGGTACTTCGAGTTCCACGGCGAGTTCTACGACTTTCCGGCGATCAAGATGGCGCCGACGCCGACCGAGCCCATTCCGCTGCTGGTCGGCGGCCACTCCGACCCGGCGCTGCGGCGCGCGGCGCGGCGCGGGGACGGCTGGATGCACGCCGGCGGGCCTGGCGAGGAACTGGACGCGCTGCTGGACAAGCTGGCCGGGATCCGCCGCGCGGAGGGCACGGCGGACCAGCCGTTCGAGATCCACGTGATCTCCCTGGACGCCTACACGGCGGACGGGGTGAAGCGGCTGGAGGACCGCGGCGTCACCGATGTGATCGTCGGCTTCCGGCTGCCCTACATCCTCGGGCCGGACACCGAGCCGCTGGCCGACAAGATCGCCCACCTGGAGCGCTACGCCGAGCGGATCATCACCAAGGTCAACCCGTAGCGGGGTGCCCGGGCGCCCACCTCAGCCGCCGCCCGTCGACTTCGCATACCCAAGGTGCACTTCGCATACGGCACGCACTGTGCGAAGTGAGCCCTGGGTGTGCGAAGTGCGGGGGCGACGGGGGAGCGCTGTTAGGCCGGGACGCGGTCGGGTAGCGCGGCGGCCATCGCGGCCCTCGGCGCCGGGTGCCCGGTGAACTGCTCCACCTGGCCGAACGCCTGGTGCAGCAGCATGTCCAGCCCGGTGGCCAGCCGGCCGCCGGCGGCCGCGACCGCCGTGGCCATCGGGGTCGGCCACGGGTGGTAGACCACGTCGAGGACGAACTCGGCTCGGGCGGCGGCCGGCGCGCACTCGTCGGCCACGCCGGCCGGCACCGTGCTGACCACCAGGTCCATCGCGTCCACCCCGGGCAGCCGGGGGTCCCAGCCGACCACCTCGGCGGCCAGCCCGAATCGCTTGGCAACCGCCACCGTGCCGGCCGCCCGCGCCGGGTTGCGCACCATCAGGGTCAGCTGCCCGACGCCCAGCTCGGCCAGCCCGGCGACGGCGGCGTCCGCGGTGGCCCCGGCGCCGATCACCAGCGCCGCGCCGGACCGTGCGCCCACCCAGCCGCGTTCGGTGAGCGCCCCGGTGACCCCGTCGATGTCGGTGCAGTCCGCCCGCCACCGGCCGTCCGGCAGCCGGACCAGGGTGTTCGCCGAGCCGACCGCGACCGCCCGCTCGGTGCGCAGCTCCGCCCTGGCCAACGCGGCCCGCTTGCCGGGCATGGTGACCGACAGCCCCACCCACTCCGGGCCGAGCCGGTCCACCAGTCCCGGCAGGGCCGCCTCGTCGCACTCGATCGGGTCGTAGCGCCACCCGGTCAGCCCAAGCGCGGCGTACGCCGCCCGGTGCAGCGCCGGCGAGCGGGAGTGGCTCACCGGGGAGCCCAGCACCGCGGCCCGCCGGGCACCGGTCTCGCCCACCACCTCAGAACGCCCCGGCCGCCAGCGCGGCGCGCACGTTCTGCTGATGCGCCGGCAAGGTGGTGGCGAAGCAGGACGTGCCATCCTTCTGGCACCGGACGAAGAACATCCACGGTCCAGGCTCGGGGTGCAGTGTCGCCTGGATGGCCCGCTGGCCCGGGGCGCCGATCGGGGTCGGCGGCAGCCCGTAGTTGAGGTAGCTGTTGTACGGGCCGGCCCGGGTCCGGTCCCCGTCGCTGGTGCGCGCCGACTGCAGATCCAGCGGGTAGTTCACGGTGGAGTCCAGCTCGAGGCGAACCCGGTCGCCGAGCCGGTTGTACAGCACCTGGGCGATCTTCCCGAAGTCCGGCGTGATGCCTTCCTTCTCCACCAGCGAGCTGATCACCAGCAGCTGGTACGGGCTGAACTTGCTCTGCTCGGCCGCCGCGGTCAGCCCGGACGTCTCGTACTGGGCCGCCGAGCTGGCCACCAGGGTGCGCAGCACGTCGCGCGCGGTGCCGCCGGGACGCACGTCGTAACGGCCCGGCGCGAACAGCCCCTCCAGCCGCCGGCGAGGGTCGGCCTTGGTCACGTCGAACAGCGCCCAACCGGGCACCCCGAGCTGGGCCGGCGACGTGGTCGCCATCGCGGTGCGCAGCTGGTCGGGGGTGATGCAGGTGCTGGCGCCGTTCAGGGTTGCGCAGGTGGCCCGGGAGATCAACGACAGTGCGCCGGGCGTGACCGAGCCGTCCGGGCCCCGGGTGTCATCCAGCTGCACGCCGCCCTTGATCTCCAGCTGACCCACCCGTGACCGCGGATCCAGCATCAGCTCGACCGCGTCCGCGCCGGACATCCGCAGGCGCAGCTGGTAGTAGCCGGGCTGCACGGAGCGGGCGCGTTGCTCGTCCTGGGCGGCCGCCTCGGTGAACGCCCTGGCACTGCGCACCACGTCCTCGCGGGCCAGCTCGGCGGCGATCGCGCTGGTCGTGTCGCCGGCGTTGACCTGCACGATCACATCACCCTGGCCGGGCCCGTCGTAGTCAGGCACGCCGAACAGCGACCGGTACAGCAGGTAGGCCCCCACCAACGCGATCGCCCCGAACGCCAGCAGGCCGAGCAGCGGACCGCGCCACGAACGCCCGCGCCGGGCCCGCGTCCCCCCTGGCCCACGTGGGCCCCCCGGCCCGGTGCCAGGTCGGGAATTCGGCTCCCCTCGGCCGGGCCCCGTCGCGCCGCGGGGTCGGGTCGGGTCGCTGCTTCGGCCCGGGCGGTTGATGCCGGAGTTCGGCGGTCCGGCGCGGCTCGTCCCAGGGTTGGGCGGCTCGGCACGGCTCGTCCCAGGGTGCGGCGGCTCGGCGCGGCTCGTCCCAGGGTGCGGCGGCTGGGGGCGGACGGCCGCCAGCGGCTCGGTGGCGTGATCCGGCGTTGGCGGTGTTGCCGGCGTGCCACGTTCGGGGCGATCCCAGCCGGACCCACTCCGTCGGGAGTCCACTCCGGTCATCCGTCGGTCCCGCCGCCGGCCGGGCGGCGGCCATCCAGCCAGCCCTGCAGGATCTCCACAGCGGCGGCCTGGTCCACCACGGCGCGCTGCTTGCGGCCGCGCACCCCGCGCTCGCGCAGCGCCCGGGTGGCGACCACGGTGGACAGCCGCTCGTCGGCCAGCAGCACCGGCACCGGGATCCGCGCGGCCAGCAGGTCGGCGTAGTGCCGAGCGGCCTCGGCGGCCGGACCTTCCCGGCCCGCCAGCGTGCGGGGCAGCCCGACCACCACCTCAACCACCTCGTACTCGGTGACGAGCTCGGCCAGCTGGCGGAGGTCCGAGCCGTCCCGCTCGTCACGTCGGAGAGTAGCCAGCGGGGTGGCCAGGAACCCACGGGGGTCACTCACCGCGACCCCCACCCGCACCGAGCCGACATCCACACCTAATCGCCGACCCGCCAC
>DATHIT010000729.1:0-16585 GCA_035489915.1 Pseudonocardia sp.
GAGGACGCGGTTCCCGCGACTACCCAGCGCAACCTCGACGACTTCACCGACCGCACCGGCATTACCACCCACCTGCTGCTGCGCGGGCGGCCCGAGCACCTGTTCCCGGCCGTCGAGCGGGTGGCGTTGAGCTGCCTGCGACAGGCGCTGTTCAACATTGAGCGGCACGCCGGAGCCGGCCTGGTGATCGTCACGTTGGATTACCGCCCGGACCGGCTGCGCCTGGTCGTGCAGGATGACGGCCGCGGCCTCCCCGCCGGGTTCGAGCCCCGCGCGGTGCCGGCGGATGGCCACCACTGGGGATTCACCTCCATGGCCGAGCAGGTCGAGCAGCTCGGCGGCGCGGTGGAGCTGCGCCAGGTGGAGCACGGCGGCACCCAGCTGCGCGTCCAGCTGCCCCGGACGACCGACGCGTGATGAACGCATGGCGGATCCTGGTGGTCGACGACCACCCGGTGGTGGTCGACGGCATCCGGAATGTCCTCGCCGCACATCCAGACCTGCGGGTGGTGGGCGAGGCCAGCGAACCGGCCGGAGCCGTGCGGATGGCCGCCCAGCTACAACCTGACGCGGTCATCCTGGATCTCCGAATGGGCGGCCGCTTCACTCCGGAGACGTCAGCGTCGGTGAAGGCCGTCGCGCCGGGCACCAAGGTGCTCATTCACACCGCCGCCGAGGAGTTCGAACCGGTGCAGGCGGCGCTGCGGGCCGGCGCGGACGGCGCGGTGTTCAAAGACGGACGGGACCTGGTGCTGGCGCTGCGCACGGTGCTCACCGAAGGCGTCAGCTACCTCGATCCCCGGTTACGCGCCGTGCGTGGCGCGGCCCGCCGAGGGGACGCCGACCGCGCGCCGGTGGACCCACTGTCTCCCCGGGAGTACGACGTGCTGTGCGCGCTCGCGCTGGGCCAGTCCACCCGGGAGATCGCCTCGGAGCTCTACCTCGCGGAGAGCACGGTGCGCAGCTATACCAAGGCATTACTTACCAAACTTGGGGTGCGCAGCCGAATCGAGGCGTTGGCCGTGGCCCGGCGGGCCCAGCTGATCTGACATCGATTTCCCGGGCTGGTCCACCGGTCTGCCGATTGGTATCCGCGACTACCCGGAGTCGGGCGTACACGGTATGCGATAGTCCGACGCGTTTATTGCGTTTTTCCCCATACGTTCCGGCGAGCACGTACGCTATGCGTGCGCCCCCGTAGCCCAATCGGCAGAGGCAAGCCCCTTAAAAGGGCCACAGTGTGGGTTCGACTCCCACCGGGGGCACCACGTTTTCCAGGTAAAGGTGCCTTTACCTGGGGCTACACCGCTGCAGTTGAGCCGGCTGGAGATGCACACGCCGATCCGCCCAGCCGGCCGACCTGGCAAACCGGCAGTGCCTACCACCTTGCCCAGCCGTCCGCACGGCGCGTCTCACCAGGTAGTACACCCAGCAACAACCCCTGGTCCCCCGGCGGCCTCGATCATCCCGTAGACACCAGTGGCCCACCCGCGGATCGGAGGAGTCGTCGGCGTCAGACCCTGACAACGTGCCCGCCGTCCCGGCTCGGTGGCCGATCCGGCGATTGCGCCAATGACACGCCACACAGTGTCGAAAAGCCATGGCCGCCGTGCCGAATACGTCGATTCCGGGAAACGAATAGGGCGGTGCCACCCCTTTCGCCGCTGAGGTGGAATTCCAGGCCAGTGATCAGACCGACTGGGAACTATTTCATTACGCCGGGCTCCGGCTATTCCCGGCACGGAGAAATTGTCCGCCAGCTCGGCGTCACCTATCGTCGCGTTATACCAGCGTTATACCAGCGGATCATGATGCCGTGGCAGGTGGAGAGCCGCGCGGTCGGCCCCACTGTCCCCGCCGCACCCATCGAGGCTGCCCGACTTTCCGGTGTCCACCCAAGAGATCTTGCGGGTTTCGACAGACGCTGGCTCCCCCTGGCTCCGTTCGGTGATCTTCTCGCAAAGCAGACGTGTGCGTTGACGTCGTGGGCCAGATCCGGCAGCGGGTTTTCCCCGCGACCGCACAGCCACTGGGTCCGATACCGGTGTTCCTCAGGCCGTTATCCTTCGCCGTCCCTGGCCTGGTATTGCCGGCCTTCGTCAATCACCCGGAGGCCCGTCAGGACACCGGCCGCCCGAGCCGAGTCGTCCCGCCGCCACGCATCCCCGCGACAGGATCGGCCGAAGCCAGGGGGCACGCGCTGAGAACCCAAGCGCCCGGCGCGCCCATCCCGCCAGCCGGTTCGGCCCGAGCGGCGGCGCCCGGTCCACCAGGGTTGGATTCCACCTGCGTACTCCGGGCTCCAGCGAATGGCGCAATTGCGCGAAATGCTTTGGCTATACCAATCCCCGCCTCGTGTACGTGAATACCGGCCCACCTCGCCTCAGCACAGAGCCCCGGGGCCTGGACGTCGATCGTTATTTCCGCGCCACGGCGCACCGCACCGATACGCCTGGGCCGGCGCTCGGTATAGTTAGCCCGGCACATCGGGTGTCGGCGCCGCCCAGCCGCCTTCTGGCAATGAGAGGGAGAACAACGTGCTGACTGGCATGGGGATTCGATCCCTTGTCGGGGCCGCCGTCGCGGCTACCGTTGTCGTCGTGCTCTCTCCGACCGTTCCGATGGCGTTCGCGGCCGACGGCACATTCACCTACGTGGCTGCCGATGGCAACGTGAAGACAAGCGCGAACCCGCCTTCCGGAGATTGCCTCAAGGTCGCTGGAACCGGTCCGGTCAACAACCTGACGAACGCTGACGTGAGCCTTTACAAGACACCTGACTGCACGCCCGGGAACCGCATCACCACGGTTGACTCAGGGGACGACGACCCGGACGTGCCAACGTTTCAGTCTCTCCGCTGGGGTAACGCCGACTGACCGGTCCGACCTTAACGCAGGGCTCGCTCAGCGAGGATCGTCCGCGTCGTCCCTGACCAGATGGACCGCGGCCTCTTCCGCCGAGGCGCCCGCACCGTCGATCCCGACGTCCACCGCGTACAGCTCGTGATCGCCGGCCGAGTCCCCCTCGTTGTCCGCCAGGCGCCCCGACCGGGTATCCCCGACCTCGTCGTCGAGTAGCTCCCCGTCGCTGTCCGTCGAGTCGCCGAGGCCATCACCCTCGTCGTCCCGGGCCCAGGCCTCCGGCAGTTCCCGGGCCAGCCGCCCGGCCAGACCTTCTCCCTCGGCCTCTTCGCGGGCCGTCGTGCCCCAGTCGTTCACCGCCCACGGCTGCTCCGGCGGCGACACTCCCTCGTCGAGCGGGTCGGTGAACTTGTTCCCCTCGAGCGTGTCCAGCTCATCCAGCTGCTCGGATACGTCGTCGTCGACTTCATCGCGGTCCATCGGGCGGCCTCCCTCGGCTCGGCAGGGTCGAGACGACCCGTCGGCGCCCGAGTATGCCCGCCCGTATCCGCCGGCACGAGAGGCGCTGAGGGCACTCAGCTGGCCACGTGTCCGACATGGCCGTTGATGGTCAGCCCGCCGTCGACCACGATCTCCTGTCCGGTGATGTAGCGGGACGCCCGGGAGGCCAGGAACGCGACGACGTCGGCAATATCCTCCGGCAACCCGATGCGGTGCAGGCCAATTCGTTCCAGGTAGGTCTTCCGGACCGAATCGTCCCAGGCTGTCGCGTTCATCGGGGTGTCGATCGCGCCAGGCGCTACGGCGTTGACGGTGATCCCATCGTCGGCCAACTCGAGGGCAATCGTCCTGGTCAGCGCCACAACCGCGCCTTTGGCGGCGATATAGGCGGACAGACCGGGGACAGCCTGAATATCGGTAACCGAGGAAATGTTGATGATCCGCGCCTCCGGCCGACCCTTCATCCGCCGTGCCGCGGCCCGGCACCCGTGGAAGTAACCGTGCAGGTTGGGGGCCAACAGGGCGTGCCACGCCTGGTCATCGGTGTCCACGAACGGCCGCACCAGCATGGCCGCCGCATTGTTGACCCAGATGTCCAGACCACCCCACTCCGCGGTGACCTCATCCGCCAGGGCCTCGACGTCCGCCGAGCTCGCCGTGTCGCCGAAGCGCATGAGACACCGCCGCCCCAGCGCTCGAACCGCGACCTCGGTACCGGCGGCACCCGCCTCGTCAGAGTTGTACAGGCCGGCGACGTCGGCGCCCTGCCTGGCCAACGCGATGCAGATGGCGGCCCCGATGCCCCGGGACGCACCGGTCACCACCGCCAGCCGGCCGGTGAGATCGAACGGTGACTGAGAGTTCCCTGATGGCGATCCAGTCTCCGCACTCATGAGCGTCACCTCTCGTCGGTCGCACCACGGCCCCTACAACTACAACGTCACTGACTGGATGACCAGGGGTTTTGATCGCATCCGGGGGCGGGCGTACACGCGATTCAGTCCAGGTTCCGAGCTGGTAACAAACGCTTTACTTCCTTAAATCTGCATCAAGGCAAGTGGACGGAGCGCCAAAGCTTACTTACACTTTCAACCTAAGTTGATCTCCAGTGGATCCTTAGCTCGCTTAAATCACTCACACGCTCGGGCGCGGTTAGCGGACCCCGGGCAGCTAGGCACGCAAAGGGAGCCACCGTGACCCGAGGAGTTGAAGTCGAAGACGCCGACCGGTTCGAATCACGCACCGATATCTCAGTCTTCGAGGACCAGGGATACAAGAAGTCCCTGGGCAACCGCCAGGTCCAGATGATCGCCATCGGTGGCGCGATCGGAAGTGGTCTGTTCCTCGGCGCGGGCGGTCGGCTGAACTCAGCCGGACCGGCGTTGATGCTGGTCTACGCGGTGGCCGGGGTGTTCGCGTTTCTGGTCGTGCGAGCCATGGGCGAGATGGTCATGCACCGGCCAACCTCGGGCTCGTTCGTCTCCTACTCGCGCGAGTTCATCGGGGAGAAGGCCGCGTTCTTTGCCGGCTGGATGTACTTCCTTAACTGGGCGTGCAGTGGCATGGCCGACGTCACCGCGGCAGCGGTATATGTCAAATTCTTCTACCCGAATGTCGCACAATGGATTCCCGCGCTCATCGCGCTCGGCGTTGTGCTCGCGGTCAACCTTGTCTCGGTAAAGATATTCGGTGAGCTGGAGTTCTGGTTCGCCATTATCAAGGTGGTCACGCTGATCGCCTTCATGGTGATCGCCATCGTGGTGCTGATCAGGCGCACCGAGGTCGCGCCAGGCGTGGCCACCGGGCCGCAGCTGATCTTCGAGCACGGCGGGTTCTTCCCGGCCGGATTGTTCGCGGTGCTGATGATCCTGCAGGGCGTGGTGTTCGCCTACGCCGGCGTGGAGATGGTCGGCGTCGCGGCCGGCGAGACGGACAACCCGCGCAAGGTAATCCCGAAGGCGGTCAACTCGGTCGGCTGGCGGATCGCCATCTTCTACGTCGGCTCGGTGTTGCTGCTGGTCATGCTGCTGCCCACGTCGATGTACTCCTCGGCGGGCAGTCCGTTCGTCACGGTGCTCTCGAAGCTGGGCATCCCGGCCACCGCCGACATCATGAACATCGTGTTGATCACAGCCGCGCTCTCCAGCGTCAACTCCGGGCTCTACACCACCGGCCGGGTGCTGCGCTCGCTGGCCTTCAACGGCTCCGCGCCGCGGGTACTGGGCAAGATGAGCCGGCACGGCGTGCCCTACGCCGGCGTGCTGCTGACCGGCTTCATCTACCTGATCGGTGTGTTCCTCAACCTGAAGCTGCCGCACGACGCGTTCGAGATCACCGTCGAGTTCTCCGCCGTCGGAATCATCGGCATGTGGTGCATGATCATGATCTCGCACCTGGCGTTCTACCGGGCGACCCAGGCCGGGCTACTGCCACGCCCTGAGTTCCGGATGCCGTGGGCGCCGTACTCGAACTACGTCACGGTGGCGTTTCTGATCTTCGTTCTGGCCATGACCTGGTTCAACGGCAAGACCGGCCGATTCATCATCTACAGCCTGCCGGTCATCGCGCTGCTCCTGGTGGCCGGCTGGTTCGCCTGCCGCAAGGGGGTCGAACGGATCCGCCAGGAAGGCGCCGGGCACCCTCACCCGCACTCGCCATCGGAGTAGCGCTGCCCCTTGGCGAGGCCCGCGACGGTGGCCGTCGCCGAGGACGCAGCTGAGACCGCGCTGAGGAAGATCGGTGCACGGCCGCCGCGAGGCTCGTAACCTGCGCAAAGTCGTAGGTCGCGGAACAGAGGGGCGTTTGCGATGGCACCGGGACAGTCCGGAACCACCGGTGAGGCGCACACCCCTCTCACCTCCGACCAGCGCAACTCGTTCATCGCCGCGCTACTCGGCTGGATGATGGACGCGTTCGACTACTTCATCGTGGTGTTCGTCTACGCCGACATCGCGAAGGAATTCCACATCTCGCTGACCGAGGTGGCGTTCCTGACCACCGCGACGCTGCTCATGCGGCCGGTGGGCGCGGTCATCTTCGGGCTCTGGGCGGACCGCAAGGGTCGGCGCATCCCGCTGCTGGTCGACGTCAGCTTCTACTCGGTGGTCGGGTTTCTCTGCGCGTTCGCGCCGAACTTCACCGTGCTGATCGTCCTGCGCCTGCTCTACGGCATCGGCATGGGCGGCGAGTGGGGCCTCGGCGCGGCGCTGGCCATGGAGAAGATCCCGGCCAAGCGGCGCGGGCTGTTCTCCGGCATCCTCCAGCAGGGCTACTCGCTGGGCTACCTGCTCGCCTCGCTGGCGTCGCTGATCGTGATCAGCACGGCGGGGCTGTCCTGGCGCTGGCTCTTCGCGCTGAGCATCATCCCCGCCCTGATCAGCCTGTGGATCCGCACCCGGGTGCGCGAGTCAGAGGTCTGGGAGGAAACCCAGGAACGCATGCGGATGACGCAGTCGTCGTTCCGGGACGTGCTGTTCAACCCGACCATCCTGCGCAGGTTCGTCTACCTGATCCTGCTGATGACCGCCTTCAACTGGATGAGCCACGGCACCCAGGACATCTACCCGACATTCCTCAAGGCCACCGACCAAGGCGGCGCCGGGCTCTCCGGCGCGGCGGCCTCCTGGATCGCGATCGCCTACACGATCGGCGCGACCATCGGCGGCATCGCCTTCGGCGCGCTGTCGCAGAAGTACGGCCGCCGCTACACCATTGTGTTCTGCTCGATACTCGGCCTGCCGATCATTCCGCTGTTCGCCTACTCGCACACGGCGGCCATGCTCTGCCTGGGCTCATTCCTGATGCAGGTAATGGTGCAGGGCGCCTGGGGCGTCATCCCCGCCCACCTCACCGAGATGTCCCCGGACACCATCCGCGGCTTCTACCCGGGGGTCACCTACCAGCTGGGCAACTGCCTGGCCGCGTTCAACCTGCCGATCCAGCAGGCCCTGGCCAGGTCGCACGGCTACCCGTTCGCACTGGCCGCCACGATCGTCCCGGTGTTCCTCGCCGTGATCATCCTGTCGCTGATCGGCAAGGAAGCGCGCGGCATCGAGTTCGGCGGCCGCCTCGGCACCGAACAGACCGACCCCAGCCCCGTCCGGTCGTGAGTGGCGAGTGGTCCTATAGGACCACTCGCCACTCACGACTCCTCGCCAGCTCTTGACCTGGCGGCCTCGACAAGGAATCGTCAGTGTTCGGACTAATTCAGCCGGACGCCGGGAGGCTGCCGTGAACCACAACCTGCTCAACGACATCTGTCTGCAACAACTGACCCTGAGCGGGGTGCACGAGGGCGAGACCATCTCCGTGCTCACCCAGGGCGAGGAGCGCGCCGACTACGCCGACGCCTTCATGTGGGCGGCGCAGAAGCTCGGCGCCAAGACCTTCCACCTGCGGCTGCCGTCGCCGTCGAGCGCGTCCGGGGCGTGGGCGGTCGGCCAGTCCGGGCTGGCCGGCAACCAACTCGCGGTGGATGCGCTGAAGAGCACCGAGATGCTGGTCGACCTGACGTTCCTGCTGTTCAGCAAGGAGCAGTTCGAGATCCAGGCCGCCGGCACCCGGGTGCTGACCGCCGTCGAGCCCGCCCCACTGCTGGCCCGCCTGATGCCCACCCGCGAGCTGCGGGAGCGGGTCGAGATCGGCGCGGAGCTGCTGGCCAAGTCGCAGTCCATGCGGATCACCAGCCCACACGGCACCGACGTGACCTACCGCCTCGGCGTCTACCCGACCATGAGCGAGTACGGCTACACCGACCAGCCCGGCCGCTGGGACCACTGGCCGGCCGCGTTCGTGTTCACCGGCGGCGCCGACGACGGCGTGGACGGCAAGATCGTGCTGTCCCCGGGCGACGTGCTGCTGCCGTTCAACACCTACGTGCAGACGCCGGTCGAGATCACCATCGAGCAGGGGTTCATCACCGACATCCGGGGCGGGCTGGACGCCGAGCTGCTGTCCTCGTACATCAAGAGCTTCGACGACCCGCGCGGCTACGGCATGTCGCACGTCGGCTGGGGGCTGGACGAGCGGGCGCACTGGCACGGGCTGACCCAGTTCGGCGGCGGCATGGGCATGGAGCTGCGCAGCTTCTACGGCAACGTGATGTTCTCCATCGGCCCGAACAACGAGCTCGGCGGCCCGAACGACACCCCGTGCCACTTCGACATCCCGATGCGTGGCAACTCGCTCTACCTGGACGACGAGCTGATCGTGGACTCCGGCGAGCTCACCGTGCCCGAGATGCGCCCAGCGGCTCGCCGGTGACTGCCCCGGTGCGTGACCACCACATCGGCATGATCGTGCCGAGCTCCAACCTGACCATGGAGACCGAGCTGCCCCGGATGCTGCGGGCCCGCGAGGAGGTCGACCCGGCCAACCGGTTCGTCTTCCACTCCGCCCGGGCGCGCATGCGGCACGTCACCCCGGAGCAGCTGCGCGCGATGAACGCGCAGGCCGAGCGGGCGGCGACCGAACTGGCCGACGCCCGCCCGGACGTGGTGGCCACCGCCTGCCTGGTAGCGATCATGGCGCAGGGCCCCGGCTACCACTGCACCGCCGAGTCGTCGATCACTTCCGCGCTGCGTGCTTGCGGGTCGGACGCGCCCGTGGTGTCCAGCGCCGGCGCGCTGCTCTCCGGCATCGAGGCGCTCGGCGCGCGCAAGGTTTCCATCATCACCCCGTACATGAAGCCGCTGACCCAGGCGGTGGTGGACTACCTCGAGGACGCCGGCGTGGAGGTGGTGGACGCACTCTCCCTGGAGGTACCCGACAACCTCGCGGTGGCCCACCTAGACCCCGCCGACCTGCGCACCCACTACAGGAAGCTCTCCCTGGCCGGAGCCGAGGCCCTCGTCCTCTCCGCCTGCGTCCAAATGCCGTCCCTACCATCCATCCAGCCGGTAGAAGACGAACTAGGCCTCCCGGTGCTCTCCGCCGCCACCGCCACGACGTACCGAATCCTGCAGTCCCTCGGACTACCGCCCACCGTCCCCAACGCCGGCCGCCTCCTCGCCTGACCCCTCTTTCCGCGAGTCGGCGCTCTCAGCACACTGAGTCGGCGCTCTCAGCACACATCGACGCCGGCGAGATCGCTAGATTCGCGCTGTGCTGGACCACGCGTCGATCACCGTCGACCACCTCGACGCCGCGAACCTCTCTACGACGCCGTGCTCGGGCGCCCTCGGCCACGCCCGCGTGTACCGAACAGACACCGCCGCCGGGTACGGCGTCCGGAACTCGGCACAGGACCGCAGCCACACCTACCTGTCGATCATGGCGCCGCCATCAGTGGTGCCCGACGATCGGCGCTGGGCGTTTCGGGCCGGCTCCCGCACGGTCGTCGAACACTTCTACGCCGCCGCACTCGCTTCCAGCGGTCGAGATGATGACGGAGTAGCGGCACGCTCCGAG
Source organism: Pseudonocardia sp. (assembly GCA_035489915.1). GTDB lineage: Bacteria > Actinomycetota > Actinomycetes > Mycobacteriales > Pseudonocardiaceae > Pseudonocardia. Next base: position 9,771 of record DATHIT010000729.1, read on the forward strand.
TACCACGCTTCGTACTACTCCGCCTTCGTGCTCGACCCGGGAGGCAACCGCCTCGAAGCGGTGTGCCACTGCGATCCGCCGGTGTGCTGAGATCCCCGACTCGCGGAAAACAGGAGTCCTCGGGGCGGCGGGTGGCGGCGTCACATGACGGTGCGCCAGAAACCCCGTCCGTGTGGGCCGCGGTGCTTGTTGTCGGGGACTATGACGATGATGATGTTGCGCATGAGGACACGCTGCGCCGCCAGTGCCACAAGGTCACGGGCATGCTTGTTTGCTGTGGTGATCGCGGTCGGGTTGATCGACCTTGCCGGCTGCTCCTCGCAGAACACCAGCGCGCCGAGCCCTCCCGCACCATCTGCGGCGCCCTCGGCCGTAGCTCCCTCGGTTCCACTGGCGGCGGCTTATCACTCACCGGATGGCTACAGCATCAGCCCGCCGGACGGCTGGGTTCTGCACCCCACCACTGGTCAGCAAGGACTGTCGGTAGTATTCGCGGCCACAACAGTGGATGCGGCGGCCCAGAAACCATTTGCCAATAATCTGAATGTGGTTGTTACCCCGACCCCGGACACGCTCGACAGTCTTATCTCGCAGGCCAAGCAGCAATCACCAGGCCTCCTCCCCAATTACACGGTTGTCACCGACCAGCCGGTCACACTGGCTGATGGCCAGCCGGCGCATCTGTTGGGCGCGATCTACGACCAGCAGGGGACCGGTTCGCTGGAGAACATCCAGTTGCTTCTCGTGGACGCCGGCAAAGAGTACACGATCACCTTCACCAGCCCGGCGGCAAGTTTCGACAGTTACCACGACCTCGCCCAAGCGTCGTTGGCCTCGTTCACCCTTGGCTGACTACCCGGTCAACCTGTTGTTACGGATGAAGTCGCCGTAGTCCCGGTAGATCTCACCGTGCGCGTCGACGATTTGGAAGTCTTTGCCGTCTTTCGACGGAACCAAATAGATTAACTGCGAGTCGTAGCTCTTCACGTCCACGGTCTTGAAAACAACCAACTCCTGGTAGAGCTGGTCGGGGTTGCCGCCGAGACTCTCGACCGCAGCTCTGACCTTATCGGGCGCGGGCGCGCCGCTGGAGCTGGTACAGCCGCCGAGGGCGAGAAACAAAAGCACCATCGCGGCAGCCACCGGAACAGGGCGTAGCGGCATTATCGACCTCGCTTCAGTAGGCGGCGCTGGCTGTAGGGCTGCCGGTACCGGTTTCTCTGCCGGTCGGCCCCGGCCGGGAGCTTCACGGCTGCCAGCAGGCCGAACACACCGAGTCCGAGCAACGACAGCCCGATGATCCGCCGTGGTGTCTCCAGACCCGAGCACACCTGAGGGCCGTCCGGTTCCTGAAGCTGTTCGTGCGAGCCGGTAGTGAAGACGTTGCCGCAACCGAGCCGGATCCCGTTGGCCAGATGGTCCTGTTCGAGGTAGGTGTGATCGAGATGGGCCAGATCGACTCCTGTGACATCGGAATAGACCAGGTCCTGCTCAGTGGTCCACCACGAGTACATGCTCGACACGTTGCGTGGGGCGGGGTTGGCATCGCTCGTCATATAGACAGCGGTGATGGGGACCAGCAGCACCCAGGCCGCGATGAGGAGCATCGTGGTGGCGGCGAGGCGGGCCCACAGGCGCGGCCGGCGAAGTGGAATCACACCTGGCTCCAGTATCAACACCTAGGACTTACGGGATCGTTGCATTCGTCCGAACCGGCATAGACCGTCGTCACTCGTCGGGAGCCGACAGCTTGTGTTCGGTGTCCGACTCCGCCTGAGAGCAGGGCAGGGCCAACGTCTTGCGCAGCATCCAGTTTGTCTCCGCGCCACCGGCGATCACCGAATGCAGAATTCCGTTATAGGTCAAATCCCACAGCATGCGGTCACTACTCAAATCAATGAACCTGTACCGCAGCTTGCGCCCTCCCGAATCCCGCATACACACGCCCGCACCATAATAGGGGTAGGAATGACAGGTCACCTTCACCAGCTCATAGACCCTCACCCATTTCTTCCCCCGGGCCACCCAGTCAGCTCCCGCACTAAAACAGTCAGCCCGGGAGATCAAATAGACCACCACCAGGCAGACACCAATGAACACCCACACGGCCCAGTGCGTCATCCACCTAGTTCCCCTAGTCAGGGTGAGGATCCCAGCAAGAGCCAGTGCGAACGTCAATATGCCGATGATCGATCCGCGACGGCTCTCCCGATACCAGACCAGCACGGGGCTCTGCCCGGGCGGCGGGCCCGGCGCCAGCGCTTGATCCCGCTCACGAATCACACTGTCTTCCGCCGAAATGTCGACGCCGATGAAGCCCGGCGCACGCGGCGGACGCGGCAGGCCGGTGGACGGGTCCGGGCGGGGCGGCAACTCCTCCGCCGCAAGGTATCGTCGGTGCACCATCGTGGATCCTTTCTCGCGCTAGCACAGGCCATAGTCCTCGCGGATGCGCTCGTCAGCGACCGGTGTGGCGTCCGTCCACCTGATCGGCGACCAGATCGCCCAATTTCCCTCCGACGTAGGAACCGACCAAGTTACCAACCGCCGACCCGACTGCCGTTCCGATAACCGGGATCGGAATGGCGGTTCCGACGATTCCGCCGAACCAGGTACCCACGGCACCTCCGATGAGCGACCCTGTGGTCTCAGCCGCCACTCGACCCCTCGGCTTACCGTCCATGAGATCAGAAACGGCTTGAGCACCGGTCGCGACCACCCCCAGCACGGGGGCCTTCTTCGCAAACTGTTCGCCAATGTCCCCGGCGACTTTGCCGGCCTGCGCGAGCCGTGGGGCCAGAATCCTGGCCGTCTGTTCCAGCTCTTGACCCACAGCTACGGCCCTGCCACCGGCGCCCACACCGGCGGCCGTGACCTTCTGTCCAAACTTTCCGACGTTCGGGCCCAGGTTTCCGCCCAGGTCTACAGCCTTGCCTCCAACGCTGATGCCGGCGGCCGCGACCTTCTGCCCCAACTTTCCGGCATTCGGGCCCAAACTTTCGAGACCTTCGCCCAACTGCCCGGCCTTCAACGCGGTGTTGATGCCCCCATTTGTGACCTTCTGACCTACTTTCGCGGCCTGCGGGCTCAAATCTTCGATCTTGCCGCCTACCTCGGCAGCCTTCAGCGCGGTGTTCACGCCCAAGTTGGTGGCCTTCTGACCCACCTTACCGAGCTGTTGCCCCGTCCACTCAGAGTCCGCGATCTTGCCCGCGACCTTCTCAGGTCCAGTCAGGACCTTCAACCCTATCTTTTGGTACGTCGCTCCTCTTTCGGCCGCCTTCGCATCCTTGATATACCCCGCTCTCTGGACAGAGTCCGCTGTTCTGTCGGCGAGGTCCCGCATGCGCGTCGCGGTCGAGTTGAAATCATCGAGCTTCTGCTGAATTGTTGGCGCTTTTGTGGTGTCCATGGTGGATTTGCGCAGTGAATCGATCCCGGCCAAACCCGCGCCGACACCACCGAAAAGTTTGTCCTTGTTGCTAGGCGGCCACCAGCTCCATGCGTTCGGGTCCGACTGATTCTGCGCCCCCTGTTGGCCGGGCGCGCCGGGCTCCTTGGGTACGACGGGCACAGGTCCTGTGACGTCCGGATCACCCGGCTTGGTCGCAGTCGCGGGGGGCGCGGTGTTAGGCGCCGATTGCCCTGGTTGATCAAGCTTTCTCACCACCGGCGGCTGCGGACCCTGCTGGCCCGACGGACCCGCCTGATCCGGCTTCACAGGTGCAGGAGGCTGCGGGCCCTGCTGACCTGGCGGGGAGGGCTGCTTCACCACCGCCGACGGCTGCTGATCTTGCTGTCCCTGCGGACCTGCCTGGACGGGATTCTTCGCTCCCGGTGGCTGCGGGGCCGTTGACGGACCGCTGCTGGAGGGCGAGGAGTTCGGTGCGTCGTGGCGCGCCGGAGCCGGGGAGCTGTCGCTGCCTGACGGTGACGAGTTCGGCGCGTCGTGGCGCGCCGGCGCCGAGCCCGCGGAGTTGCCGCTGTTGGACGATGACGAGCTCGAGGAATCCTTGTTCGCGGGTTTGGAGGCTGGCGCGCTGCCGCTGTCCGACGATGAGGAACCTGACGACGAGGAACTTGACGACTGGGCCTTCTTCGGGGATGGCGCGGGGGAGCTTCCGCCATCCGATCCTCCGCCACCGGGTCCTGCGCCGGGGCCGGAAGCCGCGGGCGCCAGATTCCACTGGAGCGGCCGCGAAGCCGGCCGGGGCGAGGTTGGCTGCGCGGAGACTTGGGCAGTCAGTCGCACCGAGGGCGACACCGCCGAGTCCGCCACCGCGGCGACCGGCGGGGTCAAGCCTGGCCCCGCCAACATCGCGCAGGCCACCACCATCGCGCCCACGCCAGGAGCGCCCGACCGAACCAGGACGCGCGGCACCGCGCGATCACGCGGCCGACTGTTAGACGGCACCGACACCACACACCCCCACGTGGGACAGGTCAGGACGAGACCTCGAAGAAAGATCAAGAAGACGGGCAGGCATTACCTCGCCGAGCGAGGTGGGAGATCAGGGCGCGCAAGAGCAACGCCCTGCTGCAGCACTGCCCGGGGCTCTTCGGCGCCCAGGCCTGACCCGATCGGCAACCGCGGTGCAACTCACGCAGTGGCCAGCCCCAAGCGGCAAGCGCTCAGGTACGTCCGGTCAGGCGCCCACCGATCACCGGCGAGCGCGACGGGAGATTAACAGCTAGGCCGACGGGCGGGGCCGGAAATCGAAGATCCGGTTTTCCGGTCCGGAAGACGTCGTGGCCGTTCCGGCCCCAATCGACACCGCGGTCGTCCGGACCGGAAAAGTCGTTCACCCAGCCTGACCAGCGAGTTCAGTGAATTGGCCGGAGGAAACGACCCGAACTCGACTCGATCGGCTCAACATCGAATTCGTCACCGCTCCTCCGAGTCGATGTGCCCTGGCTGGCGGTGGCGCCGACCGACCCGGGAGTCTTGCCGTGGCGTTAGCGACCGTGATCGACACGCAGCGAGTGTGTGCCCTGGACGGGTGCGAGAACCCGATCGAGGTCACCGCCAGCGAGACTCGTCGATATTGCTGCGTGGCGCATCGGAAGATGGCTCGCAGACAACGCAGGGAGCACGGGGGCACGCACCGTCCGACGGCCCCCGTGTGGCCGGGCCAGGGCGCGGAGCCGGTCTCGCCGAACCAGCACATCAGGTCCGCGGTCTCCGCCCGAAGCCGCCGTGCGGAACCCGGCCCGCCATACCGGCGCCTGGTGCCCGAGCCGCAGCCTCGCTGGTTCCGCCGCTCGGCTTCTGTGCCCTACGCCGCGCGCGGTATCCGCCCCCGTTATGCGCACCGGCCCCTGCGGTTGCTACCGGAATGGCTGCGGCCCGCGTCCCGCCGGGCACGGCGGCAGATCCCACTCCGGGCCCGTCAAGCGCACGCGTACGACACTCAGCCGCCGCTGCCGGATTGGCTGCAGCCTCACTCGCACGTCGTTCCCACGGCACCGACACCTGCCGAGGCCCCCACGGCACCTGCACCTGCACGTGCCGAAGCGCCCACCGCGCAGGCGCCGGCACCTGCACGTGCCGAGGCGCCCGCCGCGCCTGCGCCGGCACCTGTTGAGGCCCGCTCCACCGCACCCGTGCCGGCCATCCCACCCATCGCGGCCCGGTCGGCTGGGTCACTCACCGTGGCCCTATTGGCGGTCTCGGCCTTCGTCCGGACTACCTGTCGCGGCGCGTTCACCCGGCCCGGCCAGCGCATGGCGGCGATGAAGGCTGCCCAGCTGGACAGGCTGGCCGGTCGTCGCGCCACGAAGCGGCTGCACAAGGCCGAAGAGGAGACGCTGCGCCGGCAAGCGGCCGCGGTGTTGGCTGGCACGCCGATCCCGGGCTTGGTCGAGGATGTGCCCGGCCGAAAGCGCGGCCGACGCGTGGCTAAGTTGGCCCTGCCGATCGACCCGCACGAGGTCATCCGGGTGGCCTGGCTGGGGCAGATGCGGGAGGCCCTGTTCGCCGCGCTGCAGAGCTTGTCGAACAATCGGCTGCGGTCGGTGTTGACCACGGTGGGCATCATCGCCGGGGTTGCCTCGGTGATCGTGTTGGTCGCGATGGGCGACGGCATGACCAAGGGTTTCAATGACCAGTGGAGCCGCTTCGCCACCCAGATCACCATCACCCCGATCACCGGCCCGGTGGCCACCGGCAAAGCGCCGCAGCACCTGACCGACAACGATCTGCGGGCGTTGCAAGACCGCGAAGCCGCCCCCGACATCGACACCCTGTCCCCGGCCGTGGCCAGCAAGAGCGTCACGCTGACCGCGAATAGCCAGAAGGCCGGTGGCCAACTGTTCGGCATCGTGGAGAACTACCTGGAGCTGGCCAACCGCCACATGGTGGCCGGGAAATGGTTCACCGCCGAGCAGATGACCTCCACCACCCGCGTCGCGGTCATCGGGCCACAGGTGCTCAACCAGCTGTGGGGCCCCGACACCGACCCCAACTCGGTGATCGGGCAGCCGCTGCGGGTCGGGCACAGCACCTTCAAGATCCAGGGCGTGGTCAACTCCGATGGCCAGAACGACAACGTGGTGATGGTGCCGTTGACCGCGGCCCGCGCGTTCGTCGTCGGCGACAACGCCGGCAAGCTCGACGTCATCATCGCCAAGTCGACCAGCACGGCCACGCTCAAATCGGCCGAGGCGCAGATCTACGCAATCCTCAATGAACAACACCACGTCAGGGTCGACACCGACCGCGACTACAACGTCACCGACTTCACCAGCATCCTGCAGCAACAAATGCAGTCGATCAGGTTCATGTCGATGTTCATCCTGGCCGTCGCGGCGATCTC
>DATHIT010000730.1:0-4555 GCA_035489915.1 Pseudonocardia sp.
GGAATGCGCAACCGACGTCGGAGGGAGTGCCGTCGCCGGGCAGTCCGGGTAGCGTGCACCGCGTGCCGACCCGACCTGCTTTCCAGCGTCTCGCCATTGTAAATCGGGGCGAGCCGGCGATGCGATTGATCAATGCGGTCCGCGAGTGGAACGCCGAGGCCACCGAGGGGGTGGTCTCGTTCGGGGCCGCCGAGCCCGCGCGCTGGCCACTGCGCACCATCGCGGTGTACACGGCGGTGGACCGCAGGGCGATGTTCGTCCGGGAGGCCGACGAGGCGGTGCTGATCGGCCCCGGCGAAGAGGCCGCCGAGTCGTTCGGCGCGAACCCGTACCTGGACTACGCCGAGCTGGAGCGCGCGCTGCGGGCCTGCCGGGCCGATGCGGTGTGGCCGGGCTGGGGGTTCGTCTCGGAGAAGGCCGAGTTCGCCGAGCTGTGTGAGCGGCTGGGCATCGTGTTCGTCGGGCCGTCCGCCGAGGTGATGCGCCGGCTCGGGGACAAGATCGAGTCGAAGCGGCTGGCCGAGCAGGTCGGCGTCCCGCTGGCCGCGTGGAGCGGTGGCCCGGTGGCCGACCTGAGCGAGGCCCGCGAGCACGCGGAACGGATCGGTTACCCGCTGATGGTGAAGGCCACCGCGGGCGGCGGCGGCCGGGGCATCCGGCTGGTGAACCGCGCCGAGGAGCTGCCCGAGGCGTTCGAGCGGGCCAGCTCGGAGGCGGCCAAGACGGCCGGCGACGCGACGGTGTTCCTGGAGCGGGCGATCCGGGGCGGCCGGCACGTCGAGGTCCAGGTGGTGGCCGACAGTCACGGCGACGTCTGGACGCTGGGCATTCGCGACTGCAGCGTGCAGCGGCGCAACCAGAAGGTGCTCGAGGAGTCCGCGTCCACCGCGCTGGACGCCGAGCAGGAGCAGCTGCTGCGTTCCAGCGCCGCCCAGCTCGCCCGGGCCGCCGGGTACGTGAACGCGGGCACCGTGGAGTTCCTCTACGAGCCCAAGGAGCGGCTGCTGTCGTTCCTCGAGGTGAACACCCGGCTGCAGGTGGAGCACCCGGTCACCGAGGCCACCACCGGCGTGGACATCGTCAAGCTGCAGCTGCACGTGGCCGCCGGCGGCCGGCTGACCGAGGTCGCGCCGGAGGCGCCTGCGTCCAGCGGGCACGCCATCGAGGCCCGGTTGACCGCTGAGGACCCGGAGCGCGGGTTCGCGCCGGCGCCCGGGCTGATCGAGCACCTGGCGCTGCCCAGCGGACCGGGTATCCGGGTGGACACCGGGGTGGCGGTCGGCGATGTGATCCCGCCGCAGTACGACTCGATGATCGCCAAGGTGATCGCCTGGGGCCGCCACCGCGGCGAGGCCCGCGCCCGGCTGCACCGCGCGCTGCGGCAGACCGCCGCGGTGATCGACGGCGGCACCACGAACAAGGCGTTCCTGCTGGACCTGCTGGACCGGCCGGAGGTGCGGGCCGGCGAGTTCGACACGACCTGGCTGGACACCATGATGGCCGGCGGCTACACCCCGCCGCGCCGGTTGGACGTGGCGCTGCTGGCCACGGCGGTGGAGGCGCACGACGCGCACGTGGAGCGGCAGCGGGACCGGTTGTTCAGCTCCGCCGAGCGCGGGCGCCCCGAGGTCGGCCACGAGACCTGGTACCAGGTTGACGTGCGCGCCGGCGGCCAGGCCTATCGGCTGCGGGTGGCCCGTACCCGCGCGGCCCGCTACCGGGTGGTGCTGGACGGCTCGCCCGAGGGCGCCGCGGTGGACGTGGACGTGGAGCGGTCCGGGCGGTTCGAGCGGCGGCTCACCCTGGGAGGGCAGAGCTTCGCGGTGCTGTCCGTGGCACAGGGCTCGGACTACCTGGTCGAGGTGGACGGCGCGGTGCACCGGATCTCCGGTGGCGAGGCCGGGCTGGTCCGCGCCCCGGCACCGGCCATGGTGGTCGCCGTACCGGTGTCCGCCGGTGACCAGGTCGCCGAGGGCGACGTGATCGCCGTGGTCGAGTCGATGAAGCTGGAGACCGCGCTACGTGCCCCGGTGTCCGGCCGGGTCGCCGAGGTGCTCGTCCCGGCGAACACCCAGGTGGAGGGCGGCACCAAGCTGGTTCGGCTGGAGCCGGATCCGGAAGCCGGCGCGGACGACACCGCGGACGCCGCCGAACGGGTGGATCTGGCCGCGCTGCTGCCGAGCACGCCGCCGAAGCCGGAGCCGGCGGCGGCCGCGGCCGACACCCTGGCCGCGCTGCGCGCGCTGGTGCTGGGCTTTGACGTCGATGAGGGCGAGGCCCGTCCGCTGCTGGTCAGCCTGGCCGCCGCCCGGGGCGAGCTGCCGCACGACGACCCGAGGGTGCTGGCCGGGGAGACCGCCGTGCTGCGGATCTTCGCCGACCTGTCCGCGCTGTCCCGCAACCGCCGGGTGTCCGACGGCGCGACTGCGCTGGCCGACCCCGGCGCCGATGTGGACTCGGAGGCGGCCCGCAACCCGCAGGAGTACCTGTACGCCTACCTGCGCACCCGGGACGCCGAGTCGGAGGGACTGCCCGAGTCGTTCCGCGTCCGGCTGCGCCAAGCGCTGGCGCACTACGGCATCACCGACCCAGAGCCGACCGACGCCACCGCCGAGCTCGGCCCGGCGCTGTACCGGATGTTCCTGGCGCACCGGCGGGCCATCGCGCATGCCCCGGTGGTGGCCGAGCTGCTGCAGTGGCGGCTGCGGCACCCCGACGCGGTGGCGTCACTGCCCGAGGACGCCCGGGCGACCTACCGGCAGGGGTTGGACCACCTGGTCACCGCCACCCAGCTGCGTCACCCGCTGGTCGGTGACCTGGCCCGGCAGGTCCGGTACCGCTGCTTCGACGCCCCGGTGATCGCCGCCGCCCGCGTTCAGGCGCAGAGCCAGGTGCGCGACGAGCTCGACCAGCTGTCCGACGAGCCGGAGACCCGGGCGGTGCAGATCGACGCGCTGGTGGCCTCCGGGGAGCCGATCCTGAGCGCCTTCGCCAGCCGGCACCACCCGGCCATGCTCGAGGTGATGACCAGGCGGTACTACTGGATCCGCCCGCTGGAGCACTTCGCCGTGCTGGAGCATGGCGGGCGCCCTCTGCTGACCACCGGCTACCAGCACGGGGACCGGGCCTACACGGTGCTGGCCACCGTCGCGGACAGCACCGCGGCCAATGAGGACCCGGCGGCGCCGGCCACGGTGTCCACCGACCTGCACCAGATGGTGGCCGCCCTGCCGCCGGGGCGCACCGCGCTGATCGACCTCTATGTCACCTCCGACGACTCCTCCGGGGTGGACCCGGACGCCCGCGCCGGGCGGATCCGGGGCCGGCTGGGCACCATCCCGGAGGCGGTGGAGCGGGTCGCCGTCGCGGTGCGCCGACCGGACGGCGACTACAGCGGGCCCACCTGGTTCACCTTCCTCCGCGGCCCGGACGGGGCGCCGGTGGAGGACACCACGCTGCGCGACCTGCATCCGATGGTGGCGGAACGGCTGGGGATGTGGCGGCTGAGCGGCTTCCGGCTCACCCGGTTGCCCGCCGCGCCCGACGTGCATCTGTTCCGCGCGCAGGGCAAGGAGATGCCCGAGGACCAGCGGCTCATCGCGATGGCCGACGTGCGGGATCTGACCACGGTGCGCGACGAGGCCGGCCGGACTCGCGGCGTACCGCAGTTCGAGCAGATGCTGGACGCCTGCTTCAACAGCATGCGGGCCGCCCGGCTGTCCGATCCGGCGCTGGCCAAGCTGGCCTGGAACCGCATCCTGCTCTACGTCTGGCCGGTGGTGGACGTGCCGCTGACCGAGCTGGACACGGTGGTCCGGTCGATGGCGCCGCGCTCGGAGGGACTGGGCCTCGAGCAGGTCATGGTGCAGTTCCGGGCCACCGGGTTGGACGGGCGCACCGACGGTTCCGGGGAGCCGCGGGAGTTGATGCTGCGGATGTCCCGTCCGCCGGGCGCCGGGCTGACCATGCGGATCACCGACCCGCCCATCTCGCCGCTGCGTGAGCTGGACGCCTACGCGCAGAAGGTGATCAGGGCGCGGCGCCGGGGCGCGGTGTACCCCTACGAGCTGCTTCCGCTGCTCACCCGGTCGCCCGACGCGGGTGGCGCGCCGGGCCGGTTCATCGAGTACGACCTGGACGAGTCGGGCAAGCCGGTGGTGGTGGACCGCGCGCCGGGCGGCAATACCGCGAACCTGGTGCTGGGTGTGGTCACCACGCACACTCTCCGCTACCCGGAGGGCATGACCCGGGTGGTGCTGCTGGGCGACCCGACCAAGGCACTGGGCGCGCTGGCCGAGCCGGAGTGTGCCCGGGTGATGGCGGCGATCGAGCTGGCCCGGCAGCTGGACGCGCCGATCGAGTGGTTCGCGGTGTCCGCCGGCGCGAAGATCGCGATGGACTCCGGCACGGAGAACATGGACTGGATCTCCCGGGTACTGCGCGGGATCATCGAGTTCACCCAGGACGGCGGCGAGATCAACGTCGTGGTCACCGGCATCAACGTGGGCGCCCAGCCGTACTGGAACGCCGAGGCCACCATGTTGATGCACACCAA
>DATHIT010000731.1:0-13060 GCA_035489915.1 Pseudonocardia sp.
GGCTCCTACGGCTGGGCCAGCGCCGGGCGCTTCCACCACGCGCAGAGCCAGCTGCACCGGTTCCTGAACTGCCTCGGCGGCTTCACCCGGTCGGTGAACACCTACAGCCACGGGGCGTCGGTCGTGGTGCTGCCGCACATCCTGGGTGCCGCCGGGGCGCGGCAGGTGATCGCCGGCGGCACCTCCTGGTCGGTGATTGCCCGGCACACCGAGCTGCTGGTCGCCTTCGGCGGCCTGCGCACCAGCAATACCTGGATGACGCCGGGCGGCCGCACTCAGCACACCGTGGGGGCCCACCTCGACGAGGCGGCCAGCCGGGGCATGCGGGTGGCCAGCCTGAGCCCGCTGCGCGACGACCTGCCGGCGCGACTGCACGGCCGGTGGTACCCGATCACGCCCAGAGGCGATGTCGCCGCCATGCTCGCGCTGTGCTGGGTGCTGGTCGCCGACAGCCTGGCGGACCGGGCGTTCCTGGACAGGTACACGGTCGGCGCCGAGCGTTTCCTGGCCTACCTGCGCGGCGACCTCGACGGGCAACCCAAGGACCCCAACTGGGCGGCGTCGCTGTGTGGCCTGGCCGCGACGGAGCTGCGCGCGCTGGCCCATCGCATGGCGGCGAGCCGCACCTTGGTGCACGTGAGCTGGTCACTGCAGCGCAGCGAGTACGGCGAGCAGCCGGTCTGGGCGGGTATCGCCTTGGCGGCGCTGCTCGGCCAGATCGGGCTGCCCGGTGGCGGGTTCGGCCACGGCTACGGGTCGATGGGCGACGTCGGCGGCGGGAGCCTGCCCTACGAGCTCCCCTCGCTGTCCCGGGGCCGCAACCCGGTGGATTCGTTCATCCCGGTCGCCCGGGTGTCCGACATGCTGCTCGAACCCGGCGCCGCGTTCGACTACAACGGCCAGCGCCGGCCGTATCCGGAGATCCGGTTGGTCTACTGGGCCGGCGGCAATCCGTTCCACCACCACCAGGATCTGCGCCGGCTGCGACGCGCCTTCGCCAGGCCGGACACCGTCGTGGTGCACGAGCCGTACTGGACGGGCACCGCGCGGCACGCCGACATCGTGCTGCCGGTGACCAGCACCGTGGAGCGGGACGACCTGGGCGTGGGGCGCGGGGACAGCCACCTGCTCGCGATGAAGCAGGTCCGCCCGCCGGTCGCCGAGGCCCGCGACGACTACCAGATCTTCGCCGGAGTGGCCGGGCGGCTTGGCGTGGGGGAGGAGTTCACCGAGGGGCGCACCACCGCGGAGTGGCTGGCCCACCTCTACGACCAGTGGCGCGGGCAGCTGACCGGGCGGGGATACCGGGTGCCGAGCTTTGCCGAGTTCTGGGCGGCCGCTGCCTTCGAGCTGCCCGACCGCCGCGGTGACCAGGTGCTGCTCGCCGAGTTCCGCGCCGATCCGGACCGGTACCGGCTGGACACGCCCAGCGGCCGCATCGAGCTGTTCTCCCAGACGGTGGCCGACTTCCGCTACCCGGACTGCCCGGGACACCCAGCCTGGCTGCGCCCCACCGAGTCGCCCAGCGACTCGCCCGGTGCGTCGGGTGCGCCCGGTGCGCCGGGTGCCGACCAGCCCGGGCTGCACCTGATCGCCAACCAGCCGGTGTCCCGCCTGCACAGCCAGCTGGACATGGGCGCCTACAGCCAGGGCTCCAAGGTCGCCGGGCGGGAACCCATCCGGATGCACCCCGACGACGCCGGGCAGCGGGGCATCGCCGCTGGTGACGTGGTGCGGGTGTGGAACGAGCGGGGCAGCTGCCTGGCCGGGGCGGTGCTGTCCGAGGACGTCCGGCCCGGCGTGGCGCAGCTGTCCACCGGGGCCTGGTTCGATCCCTCCTCGGACCTGGTGACCTGCGCCCACGGCAACCCGAACGTGCTCACCACGGATCGGGGGACCTCGCGGCTGGCCCAGGGCTGCGCCGGGCAGCACACCGTGGTGCGGGTCGAGCCGATGACCGAGCCCGTGCCACCGGTCAGGGCATTCGAGCAGCCGGCCTTCGTCCCCGCACCGGAGCGGCGCGGGGCGCCGATCCCGGCGGCGGTCGCCGGTGAGGGCAGCGTTTGATCATGGTTTGATCATGAGCCCATGGTGACTCGGGCGGCCGAGCCGTTCTCCGCGACCACCGGGTTGGACAGCGACCCGAGGCCCTCGACCTCCACGGTGATGGTGTTGCCCGGCTGCACCGGCGCGACGCCCTCGGGGGTGCCGGACAGCACGATGTCGCCCGGGCGCAGCGTGGTGAACCGGGTGATGTACTCGATCAGGTAGGGGATCGGGAAGATCAGGTCCTTGGTCCGCCCGTTCTGCCGGAGCTCACCGTCCACGGTGCAGGTGACGCCGACGTCCTCCGGGTCGTAGTCGGTCTCCACCCACGGCCCGACCGGGCAGAAGGTGTCGAAGCCCTTGCCCCGGGTCCACTGGCCGTCCGACTTCTGAATGTCCCGGGCGGTGACGTCGTTGCCGCAGGTGTAGCCGCCGATGACGTCCCACGCGTCGGCCGCCGGGACGTGCCGCGCGGTGCGCCCGATGACCAGCACCAGTTCCGCCTCGGGGTCCAGCCGCTTGGACAGGCTCGGGTACACCACCGCCTCATCCGGGCCGATCACCGCCGCCGGCGGCTTGAGGAACAGCAGCGGTTCTTCCGGCACCGGGTTGCCGAACTCCTCGGCGTGCGAGCGGTAGTTCCGGCCCACGCACAGCACGGTGGCGGGGGTCACCGGGGCGAGCAGCCGCACCTCGTCCAGCGCACCCACCGCGTTCCCGGTGGCCGCCAGGTCCACGAAGGGGGTGCCCTCGGCGGCCAGCACCACGCCGTCCTCGAGGATGCCCCAGGCGCCACTGCCGGCGGTCTGATAACGAACGATCTTCAACGGGGGGTCCTCCCGGTCAGCAGTTGTTGTAGGCGTTGGTCCAGAGCGCGCCCTCGGCCGGGTCGCCCTGGGCCGGGATGATCTGGACGTCGTGCATGGTGGTGAGGGTGCTGCGCACTGCCTCCTGGCGGAAGCAGCCGTCCTCCGACAGCGCCGGCACCAGGGCGTTGAGCGTCTGTTGCAGGATCCCGATGTCCTTGGCGGACATCCGGTCGGCGATCTGTGCGGCCGCGTCGTTGGGGTTTGCCCGCACCTTCGCCATAGCCGTGTTGATCGCCCGGCTGAACGCGCGGGCGGCCTCCGGGTGCTGTTCGCCCCAGGCCCGGTTGATGGCGAATCCGGTGTAGGCGAAGTCGGAGAACAACGGGACGTCACCGGCCGCCCCGTCGATCAGGATAGTGCCGAACCCCTTGGCCTGCGCCACGTACGGGGTGGGCGGGGAGAGCTGGTAGGCGTCGATCTGCCCGGTCTCCAGCGCCGCGAGCAGCGAGGCGCCGTCGCCGATGGCGATGATCTGCGCGTCCCGCTCGGGATCCAGGCCGGCCGCCCGCAGGTAGTAGCGCAGGTACCGGTCCGACGCCGCCCCCCGGGAGGTGACGCCCAGCCTCAGCCCCTTCAGCGCCGCGTAGCGCTGCTCGATCGGCGACGCCCTGCTCACCCCCCGCTCGCGGGCCATGTTCGGGTTCATCACCAGCGTGAACGTCACCCGCCGCACCAGGTTGTGCACCATGACCAGGCTTTTTTCCCCTTCAGCCGCCAGGGTGGCCAGATCGTCGAAGCCCATGTCGGCGACCTGCGCGCTGCCGGACACCACCGCTGGCACCCCGTCCGCGCCGCTCTGCAGCTCGACGATGGTGACGTCCAGCCCCTCCCGCTGGAAGGTGCCGTCCTTCTCGGCGATGTAGAGCGGGGCGAGGAAGGCGCTGGGCAGCGAGGTCACGGTGAGCGCGGTGCGGCCGCCTTGGCCGGCGGAGTCACCGCCGCACGCCGCGAGCGTCAGCACCAACGCGATGGCCGAGCCCAGGATCGCGGACTTCCGCGCCGTCAACACCAGTCCTCCCATGACCTCTCCTCGTCAGTCGTACCTGCCTGGTCAGGCGTCGGTGTCACCGGCCCGCCGCTGCCTCCGGCACATCGACCTCGCCTTGCCAGCGCAGCGCGTGCCGCAGCGGGCGGAGCATGAGGTTCATCAGCAGCACGATCGCGCTCAGCGAGAGCACCCCGGCGACCACGCCGGAGGTGGAGAAACTGCCGGCGGCCGCGCGGGTGAGATACCCCAGCCCCCGATTCGACGAGATGAACTCGCCGGTCACCGCACCGATCATGGCGGCCGGCAAGGTGATCCGCAGCGCGGCCAGGATGAACGGCGCGGCGGAGGGGAGCATGACGGTACGCAGCTGGTCGCGGCGGGACGCGCCCATCACCCGGGTGACATCGAGCAGGCCGGCCGGAACCTGGGAAAAGCCGGCGACCGTGTTGATGAACACGATGAAGAACACGAAGTACGCGGCAATGAGGATCTTCGGGGCCATGCCGATGCCGAACCAGAGGATGAACACCGGCCCCATCGCCACCGCCGGCACCGAGTACGCGATCAGGAAGTACGGCTCGGTGATCCGGTAGGCGAGCCGGACCATGGCCAGCGGCCAGGCGACCAGCACGCCGGCCGCCGCGCCGAGCAGGTAGCCGAAGAACGCCGCGGTCACGGTGAACTGGGCGTGGTACCAGAGCTGACCGGACGCAACCCACTCGGCGAGGGTCGCGGCCACCGCGGTGGGGGAGCTGAGGTAGAACGGCCGCACCAGCGTGCCGGACACCGACTCCCAGCCGACCAGCGCGATCACCACGATGGTCAGCCTGGCCAGCAGCAGGAAGCGGCGGTGCGCCCGGCGGGCGGCCAGGTGCTCGCGGCGAGTATTGGCGAGGACGGTCGCCCCGGTGGTGGGTGTCATCCGTGCACCTGTCCGCGGTGCCAGGGTGTGAGCCGGTTCTGCAGCAGGCGCAGCAGGGTGTTCGCGGTCATCACCACGGCGGCGATGATCACGATGCCGGCGAACACGGTGGCGATGTCGAACGCCCGCGACGCCCGGGACACCAGGTAGCCCAGGCCCTGGGTGGAGGCCACGAACTCGGACAGCAGGGCGCCCTCGATGGCCCGGGTGAAGGTGATCCGGACGCTGGCCACCAGCGCCGGTGCCGCCGCCGGCAGGGTGACCTTGAGCAGCAGGTCCCGCCGGCTCGCGCCGAACACCCGGCACACCTGCAGCAGGCCCGGCTGCACCTCCCGGATGCCGGTCGCGGTGTTCACGAACACGATGAAGTACACCAACAGGGCGGCCATGATGACCTTCGGCAGGGTGCCGAGGCCGAACCACAGAATGAACAGCGGAGCGAGCGCGATCTTGGGTATGGAGTAGAAGCCGATCAGGAACGGCTCGAACACCTCGTACCCGCTCCGGGTCTGGGACAGCGCGAACGCGCTCAGGAAGCCAACGGTCGCGCCGATGACGAAGCCCATCCCGGCCTCGCCCAGGGTGACCGAGACGTGGGTGAAGATGGTGCCCTCGGCGGCGAGCTCGACGATCCGCGCCGCGATGGTGACCGGGTCGCTGACGTAGCGGGGGTTCACCAGGTGTTCCAGGCCGAACTGCCAGAACACCAGGATGGCTACCCCGAGGCCGACGGTGCCGAGCCACAGCGCTGTGCGCTCGCGGTGCCGGCGGCCACGCTCGTCATGGGCGACCCGGTCACGCACCGCCCGGGCTCGCCCGCCCTCCCGAGCCCCGGCCTCGAGGTCCAGCGTCATGACGCTGCCTCGCCGATCTTCGTCCGGCCTCCTTCTTGGCTGCCTGGTTGGGTGCCTGCTTGAGTGCCGATGTCTGTTCTGATCTCCGCCCGGATGTCCTCCCACAGCGCTTCGTAGAGCTGCGCGAAGCCCGGTGTCTCGTGGATCCGGAACGGGTCGCGCGGGCGCGGGATGTCGACGGCGTACTCGCGCTTGATCGTGCCCGGGTTGCTGGTGAACACCAGGATCCGGTCGCTCAGCGCGATGGCCTCGACCAGGTCGTGGGTGACGAACAGGACCGTGGGGCGCGAGCGTTGCCAGAGTTTGAGCAGCTCCGCCTGGAGAATCACCCGGGTCTGCGCATCCAGCGGCCCGAACGGTTCGTCCATCAGCACCACGTCGCTGTCGTAGACCAGGGTGCGGATGATCCCGGCGCGCTTTCGCATCCCGCCGGAGAGCTCGCCTGGGTAGTGGTCCTCGAACCCGGCCAGCCCGACCAGCTCGATGAACTCCTGGGCGCGCGCCCGCCGCTCCTGCCTGGGCACCCCGCGCAGCTCCAGGCTGAGCTCCACATTGCCGCGCAGCGAGCGCCAGGGCAGCAGGTTGTCGTCCTGGGTGATGTAGCCGACCGAGGTGTTCACCCCGCGCACCGGTGCGCCGTGGTGCGACACGACGCCTTCGGACGGCGCGGTCAGCCCGGCGAGCAGGTTGAGACAGGTGGACTTGCCGCACCCGGACGGCCCGACCAGGCTGATGAATTCGCCCGGCCGCGCGTCGAAGGTGACCTCGCGCAGCGCCAGCACCGGCTCGCTGTCCCGCCCCCTGGGCACGAACGCCTTATAGACCTGCTCGAAGCTGACCGCGCTGCTCGTGCTGTTCATGCCATGGCCCCGGTGGCCCCGGTGGCCCCGCTGCCCTCGGCGGGTTGTTCGGCCCGCAGCAGGGTGCTCACCGTGTCGCCCACCGAGAGCTTGTGCCAGAGCGCGAGCTGGGCGGCCCGTGGGGCATCCCGGGCGCGCAGCGCGGCCATGATGCCTTCGTGCTCGGACTGGGAGGCGGCGAGCCGTTCGGGTACCAGCCGGAAGACCCGTTGGAACCCGGAGTGGCGCTGCCAGATGTCCATGGTCAGTTCGCGGAGCATCTCGTTGCCGCAGGCGCTCACGATCGTGCGGTGGAACTCCCGGTTCAGGTCGGAGAAGCCAGGCCCATCCTGTGCCCGCACCGCGTCGCGCATCCGCGCCATGAGGCGATCCAGCTCGGCCAGCTCGGTGTCGCTGATGCGCTCGGCGGCCAGCCCCGTGGCGATGCTCTCCAGGTGACCCCGGATGAAGTAGGTCTCCTCGATCTCCCGCGCGGTCAACGTGGTTACCCGCGCCCCGCGGTAGGGGAGCATCTCGACCAGGCCGTCCCGCTCCAGCATCCGCAGCGCCTCGCGCACCGGGATGTCGCTGGTGTCGTACTGGATGGCCAATGCGCGCAGCACCAACCGGGTGCCGGAGACCAGCTCGTTGCTCAGGATCCGCTCGCGCAGCGCCCGATAGATGGTCTGCGACTTCAGATCGGGCACCGCTGCCCCCAGTGTGGTGTGGATCACAAGCGCCGAAATCATATCAGATATTGTTCGCCAGAGAAGGCGCGATTTGACTTGATCAACGGGGTGGCGGCCGGTACGAGCTCGGAGCGGACGGGTCAGCACGCACGGTCGGCCACGCGAGCCGCCGAGGACCGGCGGTCCGGCATCAGTATTCGGCGGAGCCCGACAGGGTACGGGTGCTCGCGGGGAGTAGGTCCAGCATCGCCGACCAGCTCAGCTGGGCACCGTCGGCCTCGGCGCGGGCCTGGTCGGCGGGGCTGAGCGCCTGGACCGGCGGCAGCTCGCTCATCATCGCGCCGAGCCGGCGCAGATAGTCCTCCGGCATGCCCAGCCGGCCGCTGTGGTGGTGCACCGCCGCGCGCAGCCGGGCCGCCTCGGCGGATTGTCCGGCCACCGCCATGGCCGTCGCACCGGTGTTCAGCGCGGTCAGCGAGAAGGTGACGTCCTCGAGCTGCTGAAACCAGGTCAACGACCGACACAGCGCCACCAGTGCCTCGAGCGCGTGCCCCTCCGGGTCCCTGGACGCGCTCTCCCGGCGGAGTATCGCCCAGCCCAGGAACAGGTGCGCACACCCCGCCGTCCAGATGATTCCGCCCCGTTCGGCCAGCTCGGCGGCCTTGGTGAGCATCGCCTGTCCGTCTTCGGGGCGGCCTTGCAGGACGAGCGCGGCGCCGAGCATGGTCTGCCCGCTGGCGATCAGCCAATCGTCGCCGACCTCCTCGCCGACGTCGACCGCTCGCTCCGCGGCGTCCATGGCCGGGTCCGCCGCCTGGTAGATGATCGCGCCCAACGCGGACTGGAACAGCACCCGCCCGTGCAGCAACCGGTGGTCGTGCTCGGTCGACGCGGTGGCCAGCGCGATCGCCTCGGTGTAGTGGTGTCCGGCCGCCGCAAAGTCTCCGGTCAGCGCGCTGAGGCTGGCCAAGGCGAGGCTCGCGCGGCCGCGATGCAGCGACGAGGCGTCCGGCGCGGCCCGCAGCGCCGCGTCCAGCAGTTGGCGCCCTTCGTCCAGGTGCCCACCGTTGATCCAGAAGCGGTCCAGCGGGCCCACGGTGCGCAGCGCGGCCTCCGGGTGGGCGGTCAGGTCGTGCCTGATCCCGGCGCGCAGGTTGGGCAGCTCGCGGCGCAGCATCCGAGGGACGTGGGCGTCGCGGGGCACGTTCAGCTCGCCGAGGTACCGCGCGACCAGCTCCCGGGCCCAGCGCGCGTGTGCCTCCCGGGCGCCGGACGGATCCGGGTCGTGCTCGCGGCAGTAGGCGCGCAGCGTCTCCAGCAGCCGGTAGCGGGTGGGGTCCATGGTGGTGTCGGCGATCACCACCGAGCGGGCCACCAGCGTGGACATCGACTCGATCATGGACGCGTCGGACGGGCGCACCGCCTCGGCGGCCTCCAGGGAGAAGCCGCCCTCGAACGGCCACAGCCGAAACAACAGCGCCCGCTCGGGGTCGGGCAGCTGCTCGACACTCCACTCGATGGCCGCGTGCAAGGTGGCGTGCGCGGTCAGTGATCCGCGCGGCACCGCACCGAGCACGCTGAACCGGTCATCCAGGCGCTCGGCGATCTCGCCCAGCCCGAGCACCCGGGCCCGGGCGGCGGCCAACTCCAGAGCGAGCGGCAATCCGTCCAGCGCCGCGCAGATCTGCCGAGCCTGGACGGACTCCTCGGCCGTCGGGGTCCACCCGGCGCGCACCGCCCGCACCCGGTCCAGCAGCAATGTGACCGCCGGCCCGTCGGAACCGTCCTCGGCCTCCAGCCGCAGCGGGTGCAGCGGCACGATGGCCTCGCCGTCCACGCCAAGGGGTTCCCGGCTGGTGGCCAGGATGCGCAGCCCGGGACAGCCGCCGAGCAGTTCGATGGCCAGTTCGGCCACGACGTCCACCAGGTGCTCGCAGTTGTCCAGCATCAGCAGCCCCGGTCGGGCCGCGAGTGCACGGATCAGCGTGGCTCTCGGGTCACCGGTCACCTCGGCGAGCCCGATCGCGTCGGCAACCGACTGGGCGAGCAGCTCGGGTTGGGCGACGTCGGCCAGCCGGGCCAGCCACGGCCCGTCCCCGCCGCTCCACTGCGCGGCGTACTCCACGATCAGCCGGGTCTTGCCCACCCCTGCCGGACCCACCACGGTCACCAGCCGCCGCTGCGCCAACGCGTTCGCCACCGAACCCAGCTCCGCCTCGCGGCCGAGGAACGACGAGAGCGGGCGGCCGGGGTCCTGGCGCTGTGGCTCGGCCAGCTCGGGCAGCATCAGGTAAGGGTCCTGGCCGAGCACCCGCCGCTCGAGCTCCTGTAGCTCGGCGCCGGGGTCGATGCCCAGCTCCTCAGCCAGCAGCGCCCGTACCCGCCGCAACGTCGCCAGCGCGTCGGCCTGCCGCCCGGTGCGGTACAGGCCCAGGATCAACAACGCCCAGCGCCGTTCCCGGTAAGGGCTGGCCTGCACCGCCGCGCCCAGTTCGCTCACCGCCAGCGCCGCCTCGCCGGTGGCCAATAGGGCCGCCAGCCGCTCGTCGACGGCGGCTTCGCGCAGCTCCTCCAACCGCCCCCGGGCGGCCTCCACGACGGTGGACGCCGGCAGGTCCGCGTACGGTTCGCCCCGCCAGAGGGTCAGCGCCTCGGTGAGCACGCGCAGAGCGGAGGCCGCGTCGCCGTCGGCGAGCAGCTTGCGGCCTTCCCCCACACTCCGGGCGAACTGTTCGGCGTCGGTCGCATCCGGGGACAGGCGCAGCCGATAGCCCAAGCTCTCCCGCTCGAGCAGCTCACGGCGTCCGTTGCCCAGCGCCCGTCGCAGCCGTGAGACGTGTACCCGGAGTACGGCCGCGGCCGGCACCGGGGCATCGGCGCCCCACACCGCCTCGGCGAGCCGCTCATCGGGCACCAACTGACCCTGGGCCGCGATCAGCGCGGTGAGCAGCCGCCGTGGAAACGGCCCACCCAACTCGAGCCTCACGCCGTCGGCCTCGACCTCGGTGGCTCCAAGGACCTTGCAGACCAACACAGCCAAAGCATAGGGAGATCGCGGGCGGCCGTGTCCTCTCGCCACCCACTTTCGGTGCGCAAGATTGAAACGACGGCGCATCTCCGCCGCGCAGACCGGGTGGTGCCGGTGCAGACCGTGCATGATCTGTGCGGCGGTCAAATGATCTGTGCGGCCGTGCAGTAGTTCGTTCGGGATTTCACGACGGTTGAGTGGAATTATTGGTGTCGGCGCCGAGAGGGAGCAGCGTTGTTGCTGGACTGTGCGGGGCCCGCCGAGGCGGGCCGATGACCGGGAGGCTGGACGGGCGGGTCGCGCTGGTCTCCGGGGCGGCCCAGGGGATCGGTGCCGCCACCGCGCGCCGACTGGTCGCCGAGGGCGCCGCCGTGGCGCTGCTGGATGTAGCCGACGCCGCCCCGCTCGCCACCGAGATCAACGCCGAACTCAACTCCGCAAGCACCGGCTCCCGGGCGCTGGCGCTGCGCTGCGATGTGGGTTCCGAGGCCGACTGGGCCGACGCGGTACACCGTTGCCAGGTGGAGTTGGGGCCGGTGGACGTGCTGGTCAGCAATGCCTACACGGTGGAGGTGCTGCCGGCGCACGAGCTGAGCCTGGAGTCGTGGCAGCGCCAGCTCACCGTCAATTTGACCGGGGCCTGGCTGGGCGTGCGGGCCTGCCTCGGCGATCTGCGCCGGCGTCCAGGGGGCGCGATCGTGCTCACCTCGTCGGTGCACGCGCTGGTCGGGTTGCCGGGCCGCTCGGCGTACGCGGCCACCAAGGCCGGGCTGACCGGCCTGGCCCGCCAGCTGGCCAGCGAGTACGGCGACATCGGTGTGCGGGTGAACGCGGTGCTGCCCGGCCCGATTCTGACCGCCGCCTGGGACGGGATCGAGCCGGCGGAGCGGGAGTCCAGCGCGGCGGAGACGGTGCTCGGCCGGCTGGGTCGACCGGATGAGGTGGCCGCCGCGATCGCGTTCCTGGTCAGCGACGACGCGTCCTTCGTGACCGGCGCCTCGCTGGTCGTGGACGGCGGTTGGAGCATCTACAAGAGGTCCTCATAAGCAGCTACCAGGGCCGAGGGACAAGTCGGTGCACGACGCGGACGCGGCGGTACGGGCCGGGCAGGAGAATTGATGAAGATCACCGAGGTGGAGACCTTCCTGGTGCCGCCGCGCTGGCTGTTCTGCCGGGTGGCCACCGACGAGGGCCTGGTGGGCTGGGGTGAGCCTGTGGTGGAGGGGCGGGCGGAGACCGTCCGGGCCGCCGTGGGGGAGCTGTCCGATCTGCTGGTGGGCCGGGATCCCCGGCGCATCGAGGATCTGTGGCAGCTGATGACCAAGGCGGCCTTCTACCGGGGCGGACCGGTGCTGTCCAGCGCGGTCGCCGGGATCGACCAGGCGCTATGGGACATCCTGGGCCGCTCGCTGGGTGTCCCGGTGCACCAGCTGCTGGGCGGCGCGGTGCGCGAGCGGGTCCGGGTGTATGGCTGGATCGGCGGGGACGACCCGAAACAGCTGGCCGAGGAGGTGGCCGCGCGGGTGGAGGCCGGGCTGACCGCCGTGAAGATGAACGCCAGCGGGCGGATCTCGCCGATGCCCACCGCCGGGGAGACCGCCGCGGTGGTGCAGCGGCTGGCGGCGGTGCGGGAGGTGCTCGGCGCGGACCGGGACGTCGCGGTGGACTTCCACGGCCGGTTCACCACGGCGGCGGCCCGACGGCTGATTCCGCTGCTGGCGCCGCTGCACCCACTGTTCGTGGAGGAGCCGGTGCTGCCCGAGTACGCGCACCGGCTGGCCGACGTGGTGGCCGCCTCCCCGGTGCCGGTGGCTTGCGGGGAGCGGCTGTTCTCCCGCACCGACTTCCTGCCCGTGCTGGCTGCCGGCGTCGCGGTGGTGCAGCCCGATCTCTCCCACGCCGGCGGGATCTCCGAGGTGCGCCGGATCGCGGCGCTGGCCGAGGCGCACGACGCGATGCTCGCCCCGCACTGCCCGCTAGGGCCGTTGGCGCTGGCGGCAAGCCTGCAGGTCGCGTTCGCCACGCCGAATTTCCTCATCCAGGAACAGAGCATCGGCATCCACTACAACGCCGACGCGGAGCTGCTCGACTACGTGCTCGATCCCGCCCCGTTCGCCTTCCCGGACGGGTATATCCGGCTCAGCGAGGCGCCCGGGTTGGGTGTGCAGATCGACGAGGCGGCGGTGCGGCGGGCCGATGCGGCCGGGCACCGGTGGCGCCCGCCGGTGTGGCGACATCCGGACGGCTCCTTCGCCGAGTGGTGACGACCAGAGCTGATCAGGCCTCGGGAGCCAGCTGCCGCAGGGCGCTGATCGCGGCGACGATCCCGGGGTGCCGCTCGGTACCGGTGCGGATGACCGTCTCGATGGCTCGGCCGGGCCCGGGAAGCGGAAGCACCGCGACGCCCTCCGGTGGGTTCCGGCCCAGCATCATCGGCAGGATGGTGACCGCCAGACCGGCCGCGACCAGGGACAATGCCGAGCGGAAGTCCCGATAGGTGTGTTCGGCCCTCGGGGTGAACCCGGCACTGTGACAGACGTGCAGCAGTACATCGCGGCACCCGCTGGGCTCGGGAGTGACAATCCATGCCTTCCGGCGCAACGCGCGGACGCCGTCGCGTTCGGTGACCTCCCGCAGGTCCTCCGGCACGGCGAGGGCGATCTGCTCCTCGAACAGCACCCCCGAGGTCAGCCCGGCGGGAATCGCGGTCCCGAGGTGCTGGTAGCGGTAGCTCAGGGCGAGGTCGAGCTCGCGTTGCTTGAGCTGGATGAGCGCCTCCTCGGGCTCGGCCTCGACGATGCGGGGGCGCAGCCGGGGGTGCCGGT
>DATHIT010000732.1:0-7754 GCA_035489915.1 Pseudonocardia sp.
AACGACTCTTGCTGGGTCTCGTAGATAGACTGTCAATGGTTGATAGACGGCAAGGATGGGCGAGGGCCCTGGCTCGCTATGGCCCAGGACGGAGCTACTCGCCGTCGCGCTCCTCGAGGAAGAGGCCGAAAAGCTATTTACTCCCCTGACGCCCGGACTGCCCAGAGCTCAGGTTGACCGCTAGCTCGAGATCAAATTCACCCTGGACAGCGGCCGATGGGCTGCGCGAGCGCGAGCGGTGCGCAGACTTCGGGGCCAAGGGCGCGAACCGCCCAGAGGGCGGCGTAGAGCCGGGTGCTGCTCCGCGATCTGCGGCTGCTCTGCATGCTGTTCGGTGCGCGGGTGAAGGGCTGGTGGGAGCCCTACCGGGACGTGCTCGGCGGCAAAACATCCCGTTCGAGGCCGGGCGGCTACTCCATCAGGTCACTCCTCGAGCCGGAAGGCTGAAGCCGCGCCGCGAGGAGGTCGCTTCAGACCCCCGGCGTGGTGCCACATATGGTGCGAAACGCGGTCTACCGGAGTGGAGGGCAGGGTTAACGTGGACGACCCGCTTTACACCCGAGCGGTCGCAGGTTCGAATCCTGCCGCGCCCACCAGCTTGACCGGCAGAAAGAACAGGCTCACGGGCGGATATCTCCGGGTTCAGTACGGGGAAGGCTGGTTGAAAATGACGGCCAGGCTGACGATCTTGCCGTCGCGGATGCTGAAGTGGCTGGACATGATCAGCTCGTCGGGAAGGTTTGTCTTGTCGTATGTGCCGTCGTACTTGGCCCGCACGATGATGTCGCCGTGGTGGTTGATCACCTCGCGGACGTCCATGGTGACCTGGTCGCCGACGAATTCCTTGGCCATGAACTTGCGGATGGCCTCGGTGCCCCAGATCTCGCGGCGGTTGTCGTTGACGTAGGCGTCGGGGGCGAAGGTGGCCACGATCGCGTCAGTGTCGAAGGCATTGACTGCAGCGATGTGCTCGGCCACGACGGGCGGCAATTGGGTGGTCACGCTTGTCATGAGCGGCGTGTCCTTTCTGTGGGATCGGACCTGTGTCAGTCGGTCGCGGGCCGACGACATTCAGACTCGCCGCTCCCGTGACGGGAGGGTCAAGGCCCGTCACGAGGTTGACTCTCCCGCTGTGGGAGCTGTGAGACTGGTTGCATGCCTTTCACGTTGGCGATAGGCGACTTTTCCCGGGCGACGCATCTGAGTGTTAAGACGCTGCGTCACTACCACCAGATCGGGCTGCTCGAACCGGTCGAGATCAACCCCGACACCGGGTACCGCCGCTACGCCACCGAGCAGATCCCCACCGCCCAGGTCATCCGCCGCTTCCGCGACCTCGCCATGCCACTGGAGGCGATCCACGCGGTCCTGACCACCACGGACCCGCGGGCCCGCAACGCGTTGATCTCTGCCCACCTGTCCCGCCTGGAGGCCGACCTCGCTCGTACCCAGAACGCCGTCGCGTCGTTGCGTGACCTCCTGGACCACCCCGCAGCCGTCGCCCCGATCAAGCACCGCCGGGTTGAAGCCACCCAGGCCGCCGCAATCAGTGAGGTCATCGACATCGTCGACGCGCTGCTCTGGTACCAAGGCGCGCTCGGTGAACTGCGCGCCACGCTAGCCGACCAGGGCGTATCTGGCACCGGGCCAGCCGGCGGCATCTACTCGAGTGAGCTGTTCGCCGAGGAACGAGGACAAGCCACAGTTTTCGTCACCGTGCAGGCTCCGGTGCTACCCGTGGGCCGCGTCGAGCCACTGACCGTGTCCGCAGTCGAGCTAGCGACCATCCTCCACACCGGCGCTCATCAGGTCGACCTCGACCGCGCCTACGGCATGCTGGCAACCTACGTCACCGATCACGCGCTGGGTGTCGACGGCCCCATCCGCGAGTACTACCTCATCGGCCCCACCGACACACCCGACGAGACGGCGTGGAGAACCGAGATCGGATGGCCAATCTTCCAGACCGGCCAACGCGATGACCATCATCAGGCTCCGTCTGTCCGATGACCACGCCCCGTACCTGGCTGTTCTCGCCGGCCGCACCGGTACCACGATCGAACTTGTCACTGGCGGCGATGCAGTCACTGCCGGATCATGCGGTGGTGCGCCAGCGACGCTTACCCGCGCGGGCGGGGCCGGGCCGTGAGCCGGTCCATCACCGCGGGCTGTACGCCCAGATTATCGGCGGCATCCTCGTCGCGGTGCTCGTCGGCATTGCGCCCTGGGTGTGGAACAAGATGACCGTGGACGACCCGACGGAGGTGGCGGCCAAGGTCGTCGGACAGCTCGCGCCCGGCGTGGCCTTGAGCCGATACGAGGCGCTACTGGGCGGGCCGCCGGCCATCCTGCGGCCGATCGAGGAGCGCGGTGACCTCCGGGAAGCCATCTGGGTAGCCGAGCTGTACGCCGTCCAGGCCGT
Source organism: Pseudonocardia sp. (assembly GCA_035489915.1). Taxonomy (GTDB): domain Bacteria; phylum Actinomycetota; class Actinomycetes; order Mycobacteriales; family Pseudonocardiaceae; genus Pseudonocardia. The sequence continues at coordinate 2,423 of DATHIT010000732.1, forward strand.
GGTGGATCACTCCAATCAGGTGGTCGGCTATTCGGTCACGACCACCTCGGATGGCTTCCGCCCTCCTCTGGAGCGGTTCACCGACCACCAGCTGGGCGCCACGAAATTCGTAGATATCGTGCCGGAGGTCACCCTCCGGCTGGTCGACGCCATCGGTACACCGCGCGGCGTGTGGTGGTACTCCGAGGCTCTGGAGCCGGGGGCTGCGACGCACTTCGACACCATCGTCCTGACCGCCAGCGATGCTTCTGCCGGCGACACCGGTGGGCTAGCTCCGGTCGAGATCGGTTTGTCTACTGACGCGACCGAGCGGGTGGGGCCGCTGCAGCGGCGAAACGTCAGTGAGTCGGAGCTGGCCAACCTGCGTGAGCGGCTGGTGATCGGGACCTACACAATCCTGGGCCCCGACCTGGACTGCGGGCGGCTACCCGAGGGATTCCGGTTCGGGCCAAGCATTGAGGACATCTGGGCGGTACGACCCCCGCCGCGCTGAGATGCGTCGAGGCCAACGGAACGGACTTTGCGGTGGCGTGCGTGGACCCAACTAGGCCGGCAACGATGGTGACGGTTGCTCTTGCACAAAGGTGATGAAGTCCGGAAGGTGGTAGGCATCGGCGACCGGCAGCGCCGGGCGGGACCGGTTCATCTCAGCGGGTCTTGGCGGGCGGGGGAGAGGCTACCCTCTGCTGACTTTCTGTTGCCGCAAGCCAGGGGAAGCTGTGTCTGATCCGACGACGCCCACACCGCCCACCGCAGTCGCTTCCGAGCGGCACCGATTGCCCGTCCGCACACTGGTCGCAGCGTCGATCGGGAACGCCATCGAATGGTACGACTGGACGATCTACGTGACGTTCAGCATCTTCTTCGCCACGCAGATCTTCCCGAAGGAGAACGCGGCGCTGGCGTTGCTCAGCACGCTCGCCACGTACGCGGTGGCGTTCTTCTTCCGCCCACTCGGGGGCTGGCTGCTGGGCCGGTTCGCCGATCTGCGCGGGCGGCGGACGGCGATGCTCCTGACGATCCTGTTGATGGCAGTGGGGTCGCTCGCCATCGGGCTGTTGCCGACGTTCGCGATGGTGGGCTGGCTCGCGCCGGCGCTGTTGCTGATCGCGCGCATCGCGCAGGGCATGTCGCTGGGCGGGGAGGTGTCTAACGCCTCGGCGTACCTGGCCGAGATCGCCCCGCCCGAGCGCCGCGGCCGGTACTCGTCCTTCTTCTACATCTCGACGGGTTCGGCGGTGCTCGTGGCGTCACTACTCGGTGCGCTGCTGACGACGACGCTGGACGCCGAGCAGTTGGCCTCGTACGGGTGGCGGATCCCGTTCCTCATCGGCGGCGCTCTGGGCATCTTCGGGCTGTGGCTGCGCCGGGCGATGCCGGAGACCGACCAGTTCGAGGAGAATAAGTCCGCGGCGCAGGCCTTGCGCCACCCGCTCCTGACGACGTTGCGCGAGCACCCGAAGGCCGTGGGACAGCTCATGGGCTTCACCCTGCTCTCGACTCTCTGCTACTACACGTTCTTCTCGGCGCTCACGCCCTTCGCGGTGACCTCGCGGGGGGCCAGCGCAAACGAGGTCTTCGTCGCTCTCTCGATCGCGACGGCGTTGTTCGTGGCGCTGCAGTACCCCATGGGTGCGCTGTCGGACAGGTTTGGGCGCAAGCCACAGCTCCTGGTGTGGTCGGCCGCCACAGCGGTGCTGATCGTCCCGCTGTCGTACCTGATCGGGCCCGGGCTGGGGAACCTGCTCGTCGTGTTCTGCGTCGGGCTCGGGCTCTACACGATGATGACCTCCATCGCGCCCGCGGTGATGAGCGAGCTGTTCCCGACCGAGCTGCGCGGGCTGGGCATCGGGGCCTGGTACAACCTCACCGTCGCCCTGTTCGGCGGCACGGCCCCGCTGGTCATCCAGTCGCTGTCCGCCGCGGGTGTCGCCGAGGCGTTCTTCTGGTACGTGGCCGCCGGCGCCGCGATCGCGTTCCTGGTGATCCTCACCCTGCGGGAGACGAAGGGCCAGGTGTTGCAGTGACCTCCTGGTAATCCGGTACGGTTCAGTTCGTTCGGCGTCCAGATCGTGCTCGCCGGAGTGATTTCGCGCTGCACGCTGGCGGGAGCCTGTCACCTGCGCCGATAGTCGAGGAGTGGCGACGTCATCGACCCCAGGATGGCCGGAGCGGCCGTCCGCCGACTCGCCACCTCCCGACGTGGGGACGTGGTTCGGCCCGGGATCAGGATTGCCTCCGTTCCCGCAACCAACCGGCCTGCCGCCCGCCCCGCCAGTCGAGTCGCCTCCGCCGCCCAAGCTCAACACGTTGGCGGTGGTGGCGTTCGTGCTGGCGTTCGTGGTGTCGCCGGCGGCGATCGCGCTCGGCGTCATAGCCCGCAAACAGATCCGCCGCACCGGCGAGTCCGGGAACGGGCTGGCCACCGCCGGTGTGGTGATCGGCAGCGTGTTCACCGTGGTCGGCATGGCTGCCGTCGCGCTGCTGGCAAGCGTGCTGCTCAAGGGCGTACCTACGCTCTACCCGCCTCCCGTGCCCGCCGCACCGACCCCTGCAGTCGCTGCCCCGCCGCCCTCGCGCCCCGCCGCCGACCTCGCGCGCGATCTCAGCGGACAGCTCGCGCGCGGCGGAGCCAACGTCCACGACGCCACGTGTCCGGAGAACCTGCCGGGCATCCCCGGGCAGACCGTGCGCTGCACCGTCGTGTTCAGCGACGGGCAGCCGTGTGACGTGGTCGTCACGGTGACCTGGGTCGAGGGCGAAGCGATCCACTACGAGTATCGGCCCGAGGCCCGTCCGATTGCGAAGTCGCTACTGGAACCCAAGGTGTCAGAGTTGATCGCCGAGCAGACCGGGTCCAGGCCGCTGTCCATCAGCTGCGCCGGTGATCTTCCGCCAGTCGTCGGTCAGCAGGTGGACTGCTTGGTGAGCACCCGCGGCGGAACCGCGACGATGGCTGTGACCACGACCGGTACGGCGGGTGGGCGAGTCAGCTTCTCCATCGCGCAGAAGTAGTGCTCCGCGTCTCGCGCAGGTTCCCGAGCCACCCCACCCGCCGCGCGTTACCCAACTACACGCCACGCGGGTCCCCGGGCCACCCCAGCAGCCGCGCGTTGCCCAACTACACACCACGCAGGTTCCCGAGCCACCGCACCCCAGAGCGCCCGCCGCAGGTCAGACAGCTGGCCACCCCACAGCCACCAGCCCCGCGTTACCCAACTACACACCACGCAGGTTCCCGGGCCACCCCAGCAGCCGCGCGTTGCCCAACTACACACCACGCAGGTTCCCGGGCGCACCCGCTCCTGGCGGAAGGCCTCAACAGCCTCTTCGCGATGTTCGACGACTAGATGGGTGCCACCGGAAGTTCGGGCAGGAGCAGGACGAGCTCGCCCCAACGGGTCACCAGAACTTGATGCCGGCGGCCTTGAGCCGGCGCCGATGCTGCCGCACGGCGGTCTCGATCGCATCGGGTGTGATGAGGTCCCCCCACACCTTTGCGGCCGTCTCCCCCTGATCGAGCAGCATGTCCGCCTCGTCCCGGCCGATGTCGGCGCTCTGGACGATGCGCGATCCGAACCCGATGTGCCAGCGCTCGTCACGGAGGACCAGCTCGGTCCCCTTGCGCACACCCGGCAGCTCGACGGACAGGCCCTGGAGCGTGTCGAGCATCGCGTGCTGTCCCGCTAGGAGGACCACGCCCTCGATCACCATGTGGTAGAGCCCGACCGCGGCGGTCAGGCCCTCGTGGTCCTCGGCGAGCCGCCGGGCGGTGGCCGGCAGGCGCTCCTCGAACAGGTCGACGAGCTCGGTACTGACGTGGGCGCGCAGGGCGTCCCGCCGTGCCGCGGGGTTGGCCCCCGGGACGCCGGCGACCTCGGCCGAGACGAGGTCGAAGAAGCGGGCGTGGCGCGCCTCGTCACGGGCCTGGGCGCGGAAGACCGCCTCCATCGAGTCGTCGGACGCGGCCGCCTGGTAGGAACCGAGCTGCCCGGACACCGATGTCTCGGCGATGACGAAGCCTGCGATCAGCCCGAGGACCCTGGCGTTCTCGGTATCAGTGAGCTGCGGCCAGGCCTCGCGGTCGGCTGAGTAGTCGATGTCCGTCTCGTCCCACTGCAGCGACTCGGCGAGTGTCACGAAGTGGCCGTATCCGGTGATCATGACTCAGCGTCCTCAGTCCTCCGGGAACTCTCCCGGCTGCAGCTCGCGGAAATCCGCCTTGGTGGCACCACAGATGGGGCACATCCAGTCGTCAGGGATGTCCTCGAAGGGCGTCCCCGGGTCGATGCCGCTGTCCGGGTCACCTTCCTCGGGTTCGTAGATGAATCCACAGGGGTCGCAGATCCATCGCTTGGTCTCCGGCTTGGCCTGTGTCTGTCCGCTGATGCTCATGCCCGGCGCTCCCGAAGCGTCTGAGGGTCCATCACTGCCCTCGGGTGATCCATTCCTCCAGGTGCGGGGACTCGGCACCGATCCGGGTGGAGTCGCCGTGCCCGGTGCGTACCTCGGTGTCGCCGGGCAGCGTCAGCAGCTTCGTCCTGATCGAGGAGATGATCGTGTCGAAGCTGGAGTACGACCGGCCGGTGGCGCCCGGGCCGCCGTTGAACAGGGTGTCGCCGGTGAACACGACGCTGAGCTCGGGCGCGTACAGGCAGGACGACCCCGGCGAGTGCCCCGGAGTCTGCAGCACCCGCAGCTCGATGCCACCGGCCCGCAGCACGTCGCCGTCGGCGAGCTCGCCGTCGGGTTTGCGGTCCGGCCAGGTCATCTCCCACAGCGGCGCCTCGGCCGGATTGAGCAGGATCGGCGCGGAGAATCGGTCGGCCAGCGCCGGTGCCTGGTTGACGTGGTCGTCGTGCGCGTGCGTGCACACCACCGCCACCACCCGCCGGTCACCGACGGCGGCGGCGATCGCGTCGGCGTCGTGCGCGGCATCGATCACCAGCACTTCGCTGGAGTCGCCGACGATCCACACGTTGTTGTCCACGTCCCAGGTGCCGCCGTCGAGGGAAAACGTCCCGGACGTCACCAGGTGCTCGATCGCGGAACTCACAGCAGCACCACCGAGCGCAGCACCTCGCCGCGCTCCATCCGGTGGAAGGCCTCCTCCACGTCGTCCAGCCTGATCGTCTCGGAGACGAACTTCTCCAGCGGCAGCCGGCCCTGCAGGTGCAGGTCGATCAGCGCGGGGAAGTCCCGGCTGGGCAGGCAGTCGCCGTACCAGGACGACTTGGTCGCGCCGCCCCGGCCGAAGATGTCGATCAGTGGCAGCTCGAAGGTCATGTCCGGGGTGGGCACGCCGACCAGCACCGCGGTGCCGGCCAGGTCG
>DATHIT010000733.1:0-11398 GCA_035489915.1 Pseudonocardia sp.
GGAACCGCACTCGATCATGAAAGCTGGCGACGCGCCGGCCCAACGACGCCGACGTCGAACGCCATATTCTCGATCGCGGGCTGTGGCGGCCTCCCCCGACGTAAAAGGAATTGCGACGCTACCTGACCGGTCGGCGTGGCGTCGGCGGATTGGTCAGAAATGCTCGCTTGGAGTGGTCCGCGGCTAACAGGCCACCTCAGACCATGGCGGATCAATCTCGCCCACCATCCTGTGTCCGGGTGCGCCCGGACGAGCGCGGCATCCACACCTGGTCGTTCCATATAGATGACGGATGCCCCACCACGCAGCGCGTCAAGATCGAGCTAAGCTTCAGACCGAACAGCGAATGCCTCATCGTGCCGGCCGAGTCGACACTCGACTGGAAAGGTGAGATCGGACTAGCCAATCAGTTCGAAGGAATCGTCGAATGCTAGGGGCCCGGATCGGCTGTTATAGCCTAATGACAACCAGGCTGACGACCCTGATCCTGAGCGCCACGGCGGCGATCGCGTTGCTTTTGGTCGCAAGCCCGCCTGCAGGCGCCAAGGCGAGCGACGCTGTAGACGCCTGCGGCGCAATTGATCGAGGAGACCTTACCGCCACGGTTCCGCTCGAGGTTCAAAGCAATATATTCATGACAGTCACTACATCACACGGACCATTCCCCGTTCGATGTGGAAACGGCGTCACCGCTGGAGCCGTGCACATTGAAGTCAAGCATCGTGTGCCGAACTGGGGCGACGCCCTGTCATGCATCAAGAAAGTTATTGATCGCGCACCCGGGCAGCCCAATAGGAACGGCAAAACAAACTACGAACTGGCGGTCGCGCCCGGAAACGTCTTCACCGTTGTCCGAGGAGACATTGGCATCATTACCGCGTACCCGTCGGGGGGCGATCTGGAGAACAAGTGGCGCCAGTGCTCAGTCTCCTGACCTTGGCCGATGAGAAGGTAGCCGTGGAAGAACGACACACCAGCGAGCGCTTCGTCGTCGGCCAGGCTGTCGAGTGGACCCCGCCTCCCGAGGTCGCCGAGCAGCTCGAGATCCCGATCGGCCACCCCGGCCGGGTGATTTCCCCGGCCGTGTACGCGGTCGACGTGGCGTGGGTGGACAAAGTGGGCGAGTACGCCCATGAGGGAGTCTTCGACCAGGACTGGCTCTCACCCATCTCCGACGAGGAGTACGAGGCCAGGGCCGCCAAGATCAGGGACGGCAGCTGGGCCGGGTTCGTCAGACACTGACGGCACAGTTGGCGGTTCCTATCGCCGCACAACGATAGGAACCACCACCAGCACAGACCCGTCAGTCTTTTTGCTGTGACGAACGGCTACTTCGCCTGTGGAGGGCTGTTGGCTGGCACGATGGTCTCGCCGCCCGGCGCCACGCTGCCCTTGGGCAGGGTGCGGCCGGCGAAGTAGTCCCGGCAGGCCCGGTACACCAGCGCCATCAGCGGCACCCCGATCAGGATCGAGGTCACCCCGATCACCGCGACCCCGCCGATGCCGAACACCACGGTGGAGCCTTCGTCCGGCTTGGCGTACTCGATCACCGCCGCCACCAGCACAACCAGGAAGAACAGCGCCCCGAGCCCGGGTATCAGGCCGCGCAGCAGCAGGTTGCGCAGGCTGGAACCCAGCGTCCGCCGGAACACCCACACGCAGGCCGCCGCGGCCATGCCGTATTCGATGGCGATGGCCAGCCCGACCGCGTCCACCGAATCGGACAGCACGTTCTCGCTCAGCGCGGTCATCCCCAGGTAGAGCGCCAGCGCGACTCCGCCGAACGCCCAGGTGGCCACCGACGGGGTCAGGTACTTCGGCGACACCCGGCCGAACACCTTGGGCAGCGCGCCGTGGTGCGCCATGGACAGCGTGGTCCGGGCGGCCGGCATGATGGTCGCCTGGCTGCTGGCCGCGCCGCTGGTGAGCACCGAGATGACCAGCAGGGTGCCGAACACCTGTCCCCACGCGCCGCTGCCGAACACCGCATGCCCCAGCCCGGCCAGCACATCGTCGGAGTTGGCCTCGTTGGCCAGCCCGATACCGGTGTCGCCGACCCCGGCGAAGGACACCGCCGCGATGGTGATCAGCAGATAGTTGCCGACCAGCAGCACGGTCGACAGCACCGCCGCCTTGCCCGGCCCGTGCCTGGGGTCGGCGGATTCCTCGTTCACCGACACCGAGCTCTCCCAGCCCCAGTAGATGAACACCGCGAGCAGCGTCGCGGAGACGAACGCACCGAGGCCTACCCCGGACGGCCAGAACCAGTCCCAGCTGACCTGAATCGCCTGTGGGCCGGCCGTACCGCTGTACACCCGGACCAGCGCCACCACGGAGAAGACCGCCAGGATGGACAGCTCCACGCCGAGCAGGACCCACTGCACCTTGGCGGAGATCTCGATTCCCCGGTAGCACAGGTAGCACAGCGCGACCATCCACAGCGCGCCGACGCCGGTGGTGACCACCTTGTTGTCGGCCAGCGAGTCCAGCCCGAACAGCAGCAGCGTGTAGCGCCCGGTGATGGCCGACTGGCTGGTCATCACCAGCAGCTGTGCCACGGTGACGACCCAGCCGGTCATCCAGCCGGTGCGGCTGCCGAACGCGCGCACCGTCCAGGTGAAGATGGTGCCGCAGTCGTGTTCCACCGCGTTCAGTTCGCGCATCGCCGCGGACACGAACAGGATCGGGATGAACGCCAGCAGCACGAACGCGACGGCCTTGACCCCGGTGCCGGCCAGCACCAGCAGCCCCAGGGTGGCCGCGATCGAGTAGGCCGGCGCGGTCGAGGACAGCCCGATGACCACGTTCGAGACCATGCTCAGTGCGCCACCGCGCAGGCCCTTGTCCGCCGCGGTCGGGTGCCCCGCCGGTCCGCCGGCCGGGCCCGGGGCCGGATCCGCGAGCAGCTCAGACATCCGCGGCTCCGCTCGGGCCGGCCACTCCGCTGAATACCGTGCGGTGCCAGTCCTTCCTGGCGATACCGGTGTTCTCGCTCATCACGTGTTTCACCGCCGTGTACTCCTCGAGTGCGTAGGCCGACATGTCCTTGCCATAACCGGATGCCTTGATCCCACCGTGCGGCATCTCGCTCACGATCGGAATGTGGTCGTTGATCCACACGCAGCCGGCGGCCAACTCCCGGGACGCGCGGCCGGCGCGGAACACATCCCGGGTCCACGCCGAGGCGGCCAGGCCGTAGCGGGTGTCGTTGGCCAGCGCGATCCCCTGGTCGTCGGAGTCGAACGGCAGCACCACGAGCACCGGGCCGAACACCTCGTCCCGGACGATCTCGGCATCCCGCCCGGCATCGACCAGCAACGTGGGTGGGTAGAACGCCCCGTCCGGCCCGGTGCCGCCGCGTACCGCCCGCGCCCCGGCGGCCAGCGCCCGGGAGACGAACCCGTGTACCCGGTCGGCCTGGCCGGCGGAGATCAGCGAGCCGAGGTCGGTCGCCGGGTCCTCCGGGTCGCCCATGCGTACCGTGTCCAGCAGCTGCGCGACCCCGTCCACGAACCGGTCGTAGAGCGGCCGCTGCACGTATGCCCTGGTCGCCGCGGTGCAGTCCTGCCCGCCGTTGATCAGTGCGCCGGCCACCGCGCCGTGCACCGCGGCGTCCAGGTCGGCGTCGTCGAACACCACGAACGGGGCCTTGCCGCCCAGCTCCAGGTGCACCCGGCGGGGGCCACGGGCGGCCAGCTCGGCGACCCGCTTGCCCACTGGGGTGGACCCGGTGAACGACACCATGTCCACCTCGGGGTGGCTGGCCAAGGCCTCGCCGACCACCGGCCCGGTACCCACCAGCACGGTGAGCACCCCGTCCGGCAGCCCGGCCTCGGCGAACAACCGGGCCAGCATGATCGTGGTCAGCGGGGTGATCTCGGCCGGCTTGATCACCACCGCGTTGCCGGCGGCCAGCGCGGGGAAGATCTTCCACCCGGCCATGTTGAGCGGGTAGTTCCACGGCGCGATGGAGCCGATCACACCGAGCGGCTCGCGGCGGATGCTGGAGGTGTGCTCGGCGGAGTACTCCCCGCTGGCCTTGCCTTCCAGCAGCCGGGCGGCGCCGGCGAAGAAGCTCGCGTTGTCCGAGGTACCGGGCACGTCGAACTCCCGGGAGAGTCGGATCGGCTTGCCGCATTGGCGGGTCTCGGTGCGGGCGAAGTCCTCGGCGCTCTGCTCGAGCAGCCCGGCCACCCGGTGCAGCACCGCCGCCCGCTCCCCCGGGGTCGCCGCGCCCCACTCCGGCTGCGCCTTGCGGGCGGCCTGCGCCGCCGCGTCCACCGCGGCCGGGCCGGCCAGCTCGAGGCGGTCGATGACCTCCCCGGTTGCTGGGTTCTCAACGTCTATGGCTCCCGGGGATTCCGGCATCGCGTCTGACCTTCCACGGTGTCTGACCTGGGTGATATCCGGCTTGATGCTGACAGGCGACCTCCGAGCCTGGCAAGAATTTCGTAGCTGGAACTTGTAAAAAGTACGTAATCAGTTGTTTTTAGAGCCTTAGTATGCGATAAAAGATGTTGAAATGACCCTACGACCTAGCGGAAGTAGACCGATGACTGCCACGGCGTCGCACCAGAACTCGACCACCCGGCGCGCCGAAGCGCACCTGTGGCCACACTTCTCCCGCCTGTCGGCCTACCAGACCGACTCCGTCCCGGTGATCAGCCGGGGCGAGGGCGCCTACATCTACGACGAAGCCGGCCGGCGCTACCTGGACGGGCTGTCCGGGCTGTTCGTCGTACAGGTCGGGCACGGTCGCCAGGAGCTCGCCGACGCGGCCGCCCGCCAATCCGCCGAGCTGGGTTACTTCCCGCTCTGGTCGTTCGTGCACCCCAAGGCGGTCGAGCTGGCCGAGCGGATCGCCTCAGCGGCGCCCGGCGACCTCAACCGGATCTTCTTCAGCAACAGCGGCTCCGAAGCGGTGGAGACCGCCTGGAAGCTGGCCAAGCAATACTTCAAGCTGACCGGCAAGCCCAGCAAGTACAAGGTGATCAGCCGGACCATCGCCTATCACGGCACCACGCACGGCGCGCTGTCGCTGAACAGCATCCCGTCGCACCGCATCCCGTTCGAACCGCTGGTGCCCGGTGCCCGCAAGGCCGCCAACACGAACTTCTACCGCGCGCCGGAGCACGGTGACGACCTGGTGGCGTTCGGCCGCTGGGCGGCCGATCAGATCGAGGCGGCGATCGAGGCCGAGGGGGCGGAGTCGGTCGCGGCGGTCTTCCTGGAGCCGGTACAGAACGCCGGCGGCTGCTTCCCGCCGCCGCCCGGCTACTTCCAGCGGGTACGGGAGATCTGCGACCGACACGACGTACTGCTGGTCTCCGACGAGGTCATCTGCGGCTGGGGGCGGCTCGGCCACCCGTTCGGCGCCGAGCGCTACGGCTACCAGCCGGACATGATCACCTGCGCCAAGGGCCTCACCTCCGGCTACGCCCCGATGGGCGCGACGGTCATTTCCGACCGTCTGGCTGAGCCGTTCCTGAACGGAGACACCGTGTTCGCGCACGGCTACACCTTCGGCGGGCACCCGGTGTCCTGTGCGGTGGCGCTGGCCAACCTGGACATCTTCGAGCGCGAAGACCTCTACGGCCGGGTGCGGGACAACGAGGGGACCTTCCGCGCCACCTTGGAGCGGCTGACCGACCTGCCGATCGTGGGCGATGTGCGCGGCGACGGCTACTTCTACGGCATCGAACTGGTCAAGGACCGGGCCACCAAGGAGTCGTTCACCGCCGAGGAGTCCGAGCGCGTGCTGCGCGGGTTCCTGTCCACCGCGCTGTTCGACGCCGGGCTGTACTGCCGGGCCGACGACCGCGGTGACCCGGTGATCCAGCTGGCCCCGCCGCTGATCTGCGGCCCGGCCGAGTTCGACGAGATGGAGAGCATCCTGCGCGACGTGCTCACCAAGGCATACGCCCTGCTCTGACAGGAAGTTGACGGGGACGAGGACACTGTCGGCTATGAACATGCCCCGGGGGCGCGCATCCAGTTGGTTGGCGGCTCACCGCCCGCTCGTTGTCGGTATCGCCGCCGCGCTTCCGCTCGCTGCCTGTGCGGTGTTGAGCCTGTTCCGCGACAGCATCGCGAACACCAGTGCTGCCCTCGGGCTGGTGCTGCTCATCGTCGCGGGAGCCTCCACCGGTATCCGATGGGCCGGACTCCTCGCGGCGCTGTCCAGCGCGGTCTGGTTCGACTTCTTCCTCACCCAGCCCTACCACTGGTTCGCCATCACCGACCCGGCCGACATCGAGACCGCCGTACTGCTGGTGCTCGTCGGTGCAGCGGTCACCGAGATTGCGCTGTGGGGCCGTCGCCAACAAGCCCACGCCAGCCGCGAGCAGGGCTATCTGGACGGCGTGCTGCGCACCGCCCAGGCGGTGGGTGCCGGCCAGTCCTCCATCGACTCGCTGATCGAGAACGTCAGCGAACAGCTCACCGAGCTGCTCCGGATCGACCGCTGCCGTTTCGACCCCGGCAACGGACCCGTGCTCGCCACCATCGACAACGACGGAGTCGTCAGCTACAACGGCCGTCCGATCGACGTGGGTCGGGTGGGCCTGCCGGTCGACACGGAGATCGCGCTCGTAGTCCAGAGTCTCGGCACGCTGCGCGGCCGGTTCCTGCTCACCTCTGTCACCGGTGTGGTCCGGCCGTCCCGGGAGCAGCTGCGCATCGCGGTCGTGCTCGCCAACCAGGTGGGCGCGGCGCTCGCGACATCCATGGGTGAGGGACATCCGGGCCGCTCGGGCAGCCTTTCCTGAGCCGTCCGCCGCCGGCGTCGGTTCAGGAGTCGAAGCCGAGGCCGGCGCGGTCCAGGGTGCGCAGCCAGAGGTTGCGTTGGCCGCCGCGGCGGTCGGCTCGGCTCAGCGACCAGCGGGTCAGCTGGATGCCGGCCCAGCGCAGCGGCTCGGGCGGCAGCGGGCGGGGCATGCTGTTCATCATCCGAAGCTGGGAGCGCTCGGTGTAGCGGCCGTAGAGCTTGTCCAGCAGCACGGCGGCGGCGAACCGGGTGGCTCCCACGCCGAGGCCGGTGAAGCCCAGCGCGTAGCCCAGCTTGCCGCCCAGCGCGGTTCCCACGAACGGGCAGAACCGGCTGCACGTGTCGATCACGCCGCCCCAGCGGTGGGTGAACCGGACGCCCTCGAGCTGCGGAAAGGTCTGGAAGAAGTGACTGGCCAGCAGGGCGTGCGTGCGGGGGCGCTGGGTGAGCTCGTCGCGCACCTGGCCGCCGTAGTAGTAGACGGTGTCGTAGCCACCCCAGAGGATCCGGTTGTCCTCGGTGCGCCGGTAGTAGTGGAACTGGTTGCCCGAGTCGCTGATCCCCTGCCGATTGCGCCAACCGATCGCGTCGAGCTGCCGGTCCGTCAGCGGTTCGGTGACCAGCACATAATCGTACACCGGGATTATGTAGCTACGCAGCCGGCGCAGCAGCGGCGGGAAACCGTTGGTGGCCAGGATGCCGCGCGCCGCGTGCACCGTGGCGTAGGGCGTGCGCACCGCGAGGCCGCCCCGCTCCCGCTCGACGCCGACCGCCGGGGACCACTCGTGGATCTGGACCCCGAGCTCCAGGCAGGCCCGGCGCAGCCCCCAGGCCAGTCGCGCCGGGTCCAGCATGGCCACCGCCCGACTCATCTCCACCGCACCCAGGTAGGTGGGCGAGTCCACCTCGGTGCGGATCTGCCCACCGTCCAACAGCCGCACCTGGTGGCCGTACCGGGCGGCCAGCTCGGCGGTGTCGGCCAGGTCGGCCAGCTGCCAGGGCTGGGTGGCCACGTCCAGCTCGCCGGCGCGGTGGAAGTCGCAGTCGATCCCGTAGCGGGCCACCGACTGCTCGATGCCGTCCAGGTTGGCCAGCCCGTGCGCCTCCAGCTCCGGCATCTCCTCGGCGAACCGGTCGACGCCGTTGCGGATGCCGTGGGTGAGGCTGGATGCGCAGAACCCCCCGTTGCGGCCGGACGCCGCCGAGCCGCACAGGTCGGCGTCCAGCAGCACCACGTCCAGGCCCGGGTCGTACTCCTTGGCCTGCAGCGCTGCCCACAGCCCGGTGTAGCCGCCGCCGACGATCACCAGATCAGCCCGGCGGTCGGCGGTGAGCGCGGACCTCGGCTCCGGTGGGGTGTGCGCGTCCAGCCAGTACGGACGGGGCGCGGCGTCGGCCAGGCTGCGCAGCGCGGAGGCCTCGCCGCCACTCGAGCCGGTCATCGGGAGCCACCTCCGGGCGGATCGGTCACCACCGATACTAGCAGTCAAACAACCTACGGACACCAGAATCCGCCGTTCAAATTGCCTTCATCAACGCTTTCCGTTGCACCACGCTCACTCGTCCGCGCCGCCCGCCGGCGCCGCTCCCCTCGCTACGCTGTGCCGACCACTCGTCGAACCGGAGGACCGCGATGACCGCCGAATCAGACCGGCAGGTCGAGGCCGCCCGCGCGCCGCGCGGGCTGGATTCGGTGGACCGGTCCCTGATCGCCCTGCTGCAGGAGGACGGCCGGACCTCGTTCACCACCCTGGCCAAGGCCGTCGGGCTGTCTGAAGGGGCGGTTCGGCAGCGCGTCCAGCGTCTGCTGCGCGACGGGACGATGCAGATCGTTGCGGTCACCGACCCGCTCGAGGTGGATCTCGCCCGCCAGGCGATGGTCGGCATCAAGGTGAACGGGGATATGCACCGGGTCGCTGAACAGATCTCCGCGCTGCCCGCCGCCGACTACGTGGTGCTCTGCGCCGGCAGCTTCGACCTGCTGGTCGAGGTGACCTGCCGCGACGACCAGCACCTGCTCGAGCTGCTCAACGACCACATCCGCCCGATTGAGGGCATCGCCAGCACCGAGACCTTCGTCTACCTGAAGCTGGCCAAGCAGACCTACGCCTGGGGCACGCTCACCGGCTGACGGAGCACCCCCGCTCCACCCGCTCAGGAGTCGGAGCACGGAACGGCGCCCTGGCACGGCGGCTCCACCAGGCTGGTGAGGTCGCCGGGAAAGTCGCCGGAGAGGATGAGCAGCGCGGACAGCACAACCAAGATCCAGCCCAGCGCTGCCAGCAGCCGGTCCGGCTGACCGCGCACCGAGGCTCGATGGCTGAGCGCCACCCACAGACCGGCGATCAGCCCCAGCACGCCGAGTTCGGCCATGTGGCCATATCTACCCGCCGAAACCTGAGACTCCGCACCCGGGGAATGCCGAGGGACCGGCCGGTGTTCCGCAATCGGCCAAGGGAGGCGCCATGACCGAGACAACAGCTGTGCGGTACGACCGGGCTCTGCTCTACTTCGACGCGAAGGACTACATCACCGCGGCGCGCCTGTTCCACGACCTGGTCGCCGAGCTGCCGGAGGATGTCGCCCTCAGGCTGCTGCTGGCCCGCGCCTACTACCACTCGGCGCAGCTACGCCGAGCCGAGGCGGAGTTGCGCGAGGTGCTGACCCGTGACCCGGTCGCCGACTACGCGCACCTGCTGCTCGGGCGGACCTTGCAGCGGCAGAGCCGCCACGCCGAGGCGGTGCCGCACCTGCGGCTGGCCGAGGCGATGTCGGGTGCCGGTTCCGCCGCCATGTCCGAGACGGCGGACTGAGAGAGCCACGCCGCTAGGCGGCGCGGTCCCGGGAGAGCATGCCGGCGAGCTGCCGCAGGTCCACCAGCAGCACGTCGGCCGGCCGGCCCTTGAGCGAGGCGACCGTGGCACCCGCGGCCCGCCCGGCGGCCACGCCGGCATCGGAGTCCTCCACCACCAGGCACCGGGCCGGGTCGACGCCGAGCCGCCGAGCCGCGATCAGGTAGCCCTGCGGGTCAGGCTTGCCGACGGTCACGTCATCCACGGTGACCAGCAGCGGCGGGTTGATGTCCGCCTGGCCGAGCCGCGCGGTGGCCAGCCTGGTGTCCGCGGAGGTGACCACCGCCCACGGCAACCCGAGCCGTTCCAGGGTGACCACCAGCTGGTGCGCGCCGGGCGTGGGCACCACGTCGGCCAGGTCGAGGCACTCCCGGTCCAGCTGGCGGGCCGCCTCGGCGCGCACCCGGTCGTCGCTCCACTCCGGCCACAGCCGGCGCACCGTGCTGATCGCCGGCACCCCCTGGGCGATTTCCACCACCGCGTCCGGGTCCAGCCCGTGCTCGGCGGACCAGGCCCGCCAGGCCCGCTCCACCGCCGCGTCGGAGTCCACCAGCGTGCCGTCCATGTCCAGCAGTACCGCCGCCACGGACGGCAGATTCGCGGCTGGTTCTGTGCTCGCCTCGGCGTTTCGCTCCATACGGGCTCCCTCCGGTGACGCTCTTCACCTATTATCCTCGTCAGTCGAGCATATTACCGCTGGAGGCGTGGTGAACACTGGTCGGCCAGCTCGTGCCCGCGACGCCCGCTGGCGGACCGCGAGCGCGGTGCTCGCTGAGGTCCGGCGGGCACCGGGGATCACCCGCGCCGAGGTGGCGCACCGACTGCGACTGAGCACCGGCTCCTCCACCGAGATCACCGCCCGGCTGCGTGAACTGCGGCTGCTCGTGGAGTCGCCGGCCGCCCCGCGCGGTCGAGGCCGGCCCACCGCGGTGCTGCGGCCGCACCCCGAGGGCCCGTTGGTGCTGGTCATCGAGCTACGCCACGACGACTGGCGGGCTGAACTGGCCTCCCTGGACGGCACGCCGCACCCCTTCGCGGCCGGCCGGCACGGCGGCGAGCCGCCCGAGGCGGTGCTCGCCACGCTGCGGGAACTCATCGCCGGTGCCGTCGAGCAGCTCGGTGACCGGCTCCGCGCGGTGTCCATGGCGGTGGCCGCCACGGTGGGCGAGGGCCGGCTGCTGGACGCCTCCGCGCTGGGCTGGCCACCGGTCGACCTCGCCTCGCTGACCGACCTGCCGCTACTGATCGGCAACGACGCGACCCTGGCCGGCGTGGCCGAGGCACGCTCCGGGGCCGCCACCGACAGTCGAACCGGACTGCACCTGCTGGTCGAAGCGGGCATCGGCGGCAGCCTCACGGTGCACGGGCTGGCAGTCAGCGGCGCCACCGGAGCTGCCGGGGAGTACGGGCACCTGCCGTTCGGGGACCGCCGGCTGCGCTGCCACTGCGGTGCCGACGGGTGCTGGGAGCTGGAGGTGAGCGCCGTCGCGCTGGCTCGCCGGCTGGGCGAACCGCTGCCCGGATCCCCGCGCGACTACACCCTGGAGGTGCTCCGGCGGGCCTTCGACGAGCCGTCGGCGCACGCCGCCGTGACCGCCTCGGCGAGCGCCCTGGGCGCCGGGATCGCCGGCCTGGTCAACCTGCACGACCCGGACGTGGTCACCCTCGGCGGGTTGGCCGGCCCGCTGCGCTCCGCCGCGCCGGGCGAGTTCGCCTCCGCCTACCGAGGCGGGCTGATGGCCTTCCGCCGGGCCGATCCCCCGCCGGTGTTGGACGCCGC
>DATHIT010000734.1:0-10030 GCA_035489915.1 Pseudonocardia sp.
AGGACGGGCCGAGCGGAACCTGGCTGGTCGGGTACGTGGTGGCCGCCGCCGGCGTCCGGGTGGACCCGGAACGGCTGCGCGCCGCGGTCGCCGACGCGCTGCCCGACCAGTTCGTGCCCGGCGCGATCGTGGTGCTGGACGTGCTGCCGCTGACCACCTCGGGCAAGGTGGATCGCCGGTCGCTGCCCGCGCCGGTGCGCACCTCGGCGCCAGGGTCCCGAGCCCCGCGCGGGCCGGTGGAGACCCGGCTGTGCGCGCTGTTCGCCGAGGTACTGGGGCTGGACACGGTCGGGGTGGCCGGCAACTTCTTCGCCCTCGGCGGGGACAGCATCTCCGCGCTTCGGCTGGCCTCGCTGGGCCGGGCGGCCGGGGTGGGCTTCTCACCCCGGCAGGTGTTCGAGGCGAAGACC
Organism: Pseudonocardia sp.; assembly: GCA_035489915.1. GTDB lineage: Bacteria > Actinomycetota > Actinomycetes > Mycobacteriales > Pseudonocardiaceae > Pseudonocardia. Next base: position 411 of record DATHIT010000734.1, read on the forward strand.
CCGGAGGCGCTGGCGCTGGTCGCCACCCAGTCCGCCGCCCGGGTGCCCGAGGAGGACGGCACCGGCGACCTACCGCTCACCCCGATCATGCACCGGCTGCTGGACCGGGCCGGGCCGTACCGAGCGTTCTCCCAGTCGGTGGCGCTGCGCACCCCGGCCGGGCTGACTGAACCGGACCTGCTCACCGGCCTGCGTGCGGTGCTGTCCCGGCACGACATGCTGCGCGCCCGGCTCCGCGCGGACACCTCGGGGCTGCAGGTGGAGGGCGCCGGGGCGGAACCGTCGTGGCGGAGAGTGGACGGGTCGCCCAGCGCGGACGAGCTGGCCGGCGTTTCCGAGTCCGAGGCCAGGGCGCTGGACCCGGAGGCCGGCGTGATGCTGCGCGCGGTGTGGTTCGACGCCGGGCCGGGCGAGCGGGGGCGGCTGCTGCTCGTCGCGCACCACCTGGTGGTCGACGGGGTGTCCTGGCGGATCCTGGTCGGCGACCTTGCCCAGGCCTGCCAGGGCATCGGGCTGGAGCCGGTGGGCACCCCGTTCCGCTCCTGGGCCCGGCGGTTGGTGGAGCGGGCCCCGGAGCTGGCCGACGAACAGCCGCTGTGGCGGTCGATGCTGACCGGTCCCTCGCTCGGACTGACCGCGCGGCCGCTGGACCCGCAACGTGACGTGCTGGGCGCGACGCGGCGGCTGGAGGTGCGGGCGCCGGCCGAGGTGACCCGTGCCGTGCTCACCTCGCTGCCGAAGACCACCCGCGCGGCCACCCAGGACGTGCTGCTGGCCGCCCTGCTCGCCGCCACCGCCCGGGCCGGCGAGTTCACCCCACTGATCCGGCTGGAGGGCCACGGCCGGGAGGAGGAACTGGTTCCCGGCGTCGACCTGACCCGCACGGTGGGCTGGTTCACCACCGCGTTCCCGGTCCGGCTGAACGCGCAGGGGGCCGATGTCGGCGAGGTCTTCGCCGGCGGTCGCGCGGCCGGCACGCTGATCAAACGGGTCAGGGACACCCTCGCCCGGCTGCCCTTCCACGGCGCCGGCTACGGGGTACTGCGCCACCTGCACGGGCCCAGCGCGGCAGTGCTTTCCGAACTGCCCGAACCGGTCATCGGCTTCAACTACCTGGGCCGGTTCGACGCCCAGGCAGCGGGGGACTGGTCGCTGGATGCCGGCGCGCTGGGCGGCGGCGGCGATCCGGACATGCCGGTGGCGCACGCGGTGGACATCAACGTGCTGGTCGACGCCGACGGCCTGCGCGCCTCCTGGACCTACCTACCCGAGGTGATCTCCGAAGCGGACACCCGGCGGTTGGCGCAGGACTGGATGGCGGCGCTGCACGGCCTGGTCCGGCACGGCGAAGACCCGGACGCGGCGGCGCCCTCGGCGGAAGACCTGAGCCTGGTCCGGGTGAACGCCAGCCAGCTGGACCGACTGCGTAAGCGATTCGAGTCGTGAGTGGCGATGGTCGCTATAGCGACCATCGCCACTCACGACCCTGTGGAGAAACGGAGCGAGAACGATGACCGACCACGCGGCAATCAACGCGCTGCTGCAGGAGGTCCGGGAGTACCTCACCGAGGACGGCGAGACGCCGTCCGACACGGAGAACCTGATCGAGTGGGGGCTGGACTCCATCGGGCTGATGAACATGGCCAGCCGATGGCGCCGGGACGGGCTGGAGGTGTCCTTCGGGGAGCTCGCCGCCGAGCCGACGCTGGCCCGCTGGCGTGAGCTGCTCGTGGCGCGGGCGGCCAGCGCCGCTCCGGTCACGCCCGCACAGTCGCCGGCGCCGGCTGGGACCGACGGGTTCCGGCTCGCCCCGCTGCAACACGCCTACTGGATCGGCCGCCAGGACGGGCAGGAGCTGGGCGGGGTCGCCGCGCACCTCTACACCGAGTTCGACGGTCCGGTGGTGGATCAAGACCGGCTGACCCGCGCGGTCGCCGCGGTGGTCCGCCGGCACCCGATGCTGCGGGTCACCGTGACCGGCGACGGCACCCAGCGGGTCCTGCCCACCCGGGATTACCCGCCGGTCACCGTGCTGGACCTGCGCGCCGCCGGCCAGGCCGAGGTCACCGAGCAGCTCGAGGCGCAGCGCCAGCGGCGTTCGCACCAGCTGCTGGACATCGAGGCCGGGCAGGTCTTCGACCTCGGCCTGACCCTGCTGCCCGCTGGGCGGAGCCGGCTGCACGTGGACGTGGACATGGTGGCCGCGGACGCCCGCAGCTACCGCGTCCTGCTGGCCGACCTGGCCCGCTGCTACGCCGAGGACACCGACCTCGGGGACGCCCCGGACTACGGCTTCGCCCGGTACCTGGCCGAGCATTCGGTGGCCGCCGCGCCGGCAGTCGAGCGGGCCGCCCGGTGGTGGGCCCAGCGGCTGGACGAGCTGCCCGGCGCGCCCGAGCTGCCGGTCGATTCGGGACTCACCGACCCGGGCCGGACCGGTCGCCGCTCGCGGTGGCTGGCGCCGGAGCTGCGCGACCAGCTGGCCGAGCGGGCCCGCCGGCACGGGGTCACCCTGGCCATGGCGCTGGCCACCGCGTACGCCGAGGTGATCGGCGGGTGGAGCGCGCCCAGCCGATTCCTGCTCAACGTGCCGCTGTTCGACCGCGAGCCGCTGCACCCGGACGTGCCCGGGTTGGTCGGCGACTTCACCTCCTCGGTACTGCTGGACGTGGACCTGCGCGAGTCGGCCGAGTTCGCCGAGCGGGCCCGGCGGCTGCAGGCGCAGCTGCACGAGCGCGCCGAACACGCCGCGTACTCCGGGGTGCACGTGCTGCGCGAGCTGACCCGCGCCAGGGGCGAGCAGGTGGTGGCCCCGGTGGTGTTCACCAGCGCGCTCGGCCTCGGCGAGCTGTTCCACCCGGACGTGCTCGAGCAGTTCGGCGAGCCGGTGTGGATCATTTCGCAAGGTCCGCAGGTGCTGCTGGACGCGCAGGTCACCGAGCTGCACGGTGGCGTCCTGGTGAACTGGGACGTCCGGGAGAACCTGCTCAAGTCCGGTGTCGCGGACGCCATGTTCACCGCCTTCCTCGGGTTGCTGGACCGACTGGCCGGGGCCGACGAAGCCTGGCGCGAGCCGGTGGGTGCCCTGCTCGGCGAGGAGCAGCGCGCGGTCCGGGCCCGGGTGAACGACACCTCGGTGGACTATCCGCGGCGCTGCGTGCACGAGCGTTTCTTCGCCCGCGCCGGGCATGTGCCGGACGCGCCCGCGCTGCTGTGGGGCCAGACCGGCGTGTGGAGCTACGGCGAGCTGGCCGGCCGCGCGCTGCGGGTGGCCGCCGCGCTGCGCCACCGTGGGATGCGCCCGGGTGACACGGTGGCGGTGAGCCTGCCCAAGGGCACCGAGCAGATCGCCTCGATCCTCGGCGTGCTGGCCGCCGGTGGTACCTATCTGCCCATCGGCGCCGATCAACCGGACGCCCGGATGGGCCGGATCATGTCCATCGCCGGCGCCCGGCTGATCATCACGGACCGCCCGCTGGTGTCCACCGGGGACGTGACCGCGGTATCACCGGCGGAGGCGCTGGACTGGCCCGACCCGCTGACCCGCCCCGAACTGGCCGATCCGGACTCGATCGCCTACCTGCTGTTCACCTCCGGCTCCACCGGCGAACCCAAGGGCGTGGAGGTGCCGCACGTCGCCGCGATGAACACCATCGAGGACCTGGTGGACCGCTACCGCGTCGGCGCGACCGACCGTGCGCTCGGGGTGTCCGCGATGGAGTTCGACCTGTCGGTGTTCGACGTGTTCGGCCTGTTGTCAGTAGGTGGCGCGGTGGTCGTGGTCCGCGAGGAGGAACGCAAGGAGGCCCGCGACTGGGCCCGGCTGGTCCGCGAGCGCGGCGTCACGCTGCTCAACTGCGTGCCGGCGCTGCTGGACATGCTGCTGGTGGTGGGCGAGTCGGACGGGCTGGGAGATTCGCTGCGCGTGGTGCTGCTCGGCGGCGACTGGGTCGGTGTGGACCTGCCCGGGCGGTTGGCCGCGCAGGTGCCCGGTTGCCGGTTCGTCGGGCTCGGCGGCACCACCGAGACGGCCATCCACTCCACCCAGTGCGAGGTGTCGGATGCGGGGGTGCCGGCCGACTGGCGCGCGGTGCCCTACGGCGTGCCGCTGCACAACGTGGCCTGCCGGGTGGTCGACGAGCAGGGCAGGGACCGGCCGGACTGGGCCGTCGGCGAGGTGTGGATCGGCGGGGCGAGCGTGGCCGCCGGATACCGGGGCGACCCGGCGCGCACCGCGGCGAAGTTCCTCACCGTCGGCGGTACCCGCTGGTACCGCACGGGAGACCTCGGGCGGTACTGGCCGGACGGCACCCTGGAATTCCTCGGCCGCGCCGATCACCAGGTCAAACTGCGCGGCTACCGCATCGAACTGGGCGAGGTGGAGGCCGCGCTGGCCGCGCTGCCCGGGGTGCGCCGCGCGGTGGCCCGGCTGACCGAGCGCCGGGGCGGATCACTCCAGGCGGTGGTCGCCGGCGACCTCTCGCTGAGCGAACCCGCGCTGCGGGCCGGCGCCGGCGAGGCGCTGCCCGGCTACATGGTCCCCGAGCTGATCGTGGTGCGCGCCGAACTCCCGCTGACCCGCAACGGCAAACCGGACCGGCGGGCCATCGCCGCCCTGCTGGACGAGCAGATGAGCGCCACCCCGACCGCCGCCGCCGAGCCGCGCACCGCCCTGGAGCGGGTCCTGCTGGACGTGTGGCGGGAGACGCTGGAAAACGACTCGCTGGGCATCGACGACGACTTCCTGACCAGCGGCGGCGACTCGGTGCTCGCAACCAGAATCGTGGCAAGCCTGCGCGACGCCCTACAAACCGACGAGGTCCGCGTCCGGGACGTGTTCACCTCGCGCACGGTCGCCGCCCTGGCCACCACCATGATGACCGCCGACCCGCGCTGGGAAGAGATCGCCGCCATCGCCATGGAAGTCAGCGCCCTCACCGAAGAAGAACTCGAATACCAACTCCGTCAATAACAAGCCCCCGCCCGGCGAGTCGGGGATCCTGGCACACCGAGTCGGGGATCCTGGCACACCGGACCTGGGCCAGGACGGTTCTGCTGGGTTGCCGGTCGCACAGACCCGGCGTGGCTGGCGCGCGGCTCGCGCAGACCCCGTGTAGCCGGCGCGGACCTTGCAGGGTCTGCGCGGGCCGCGGTGGATCTGCGTCGGCCGTCCTGGTAAGCGGTTGAGGAGCAAAAGCCCAGGTCAACACCCGTGAGTGGTATTGGTCGCTATAGCGACCAATACCACTCACGGGGTCTGAGCTGGGAGAACGAAGGCGAGAGCTCAGCGCCGAGCCGGCCGAGGTGAGCGTGCGGGCAGCTCGCCGCTTTCGCGGACCTAGTGGCGGTTTGCCGTGACGGCGGTTGCCGCCGGCCAGGTTCGGCTCGCGCAGACCCCGTGCAGATGGCACAGACTCCGCAGGGTCTGCGCGAGCAGCAGCCGGTCTGTGCGGGGGGCGTGGGCAGTCCGCGCCGAGCCGGCTGAGGTGAGCGTGCGGGCAGCTCGCCGGGTTGGCCGCCGGGCGCTAGAAGGAGGGGAGTTTGCCGGCGGTTTCGGGGTCGGCGGGGGTGTAGGTGGTCAGCCGGGTTTCCGAGCGGCGGCCGAACCAGAGGTGGGTGTAGTCGAAGCAGAGCAGCCCGGCATCGGGGTGGATGAACCGCTTGGTGTTGTTGTGCATCGGCTGAATCTCGTGCTTCTCCCACTGCGCGGCGAACGCCGGCGACTCCTGGCGCAGGCGCTTGACCAGCGACTTCCACCCTGGCTCGGCGCCGTGGTCGGCCATGGAGGCGCGGAGCTGGGCGACCGAGCGGGGCACGCCGTCCGCCCAGTCGGGCATCCGCGCCTGCCAGCGGGGGTTGGTGAAGCACTGCAGCATCGAGTTGCGTTCCTCGAACGGAAGCGAGTCGACGTCGAACAGCCAGTTGAAGGCGCGGTTGTAGGCCAGGATGTCGGTGCGGGCGCTGTACACCGCCGCCGGGTAGGGGTCCAGCTTGCCGAGCATGGCGCGCATGGCCGGGGTGATCGCCCGACACTCCTGCTCCGCCGCCGGCATGGGCGCGCCGGCCAACAGGAACAGGTGCGCCCGCTCGTGCGGGTCCAGCCGCAGGCTGCCGCAGATGGCGTCGAGCACCTGCTCGGAGGCGTTGATCTCCCGCCCCTGCTCGAGCCAGGTGTACCAGGTGATGCCGACCCCGGCGAGCTGCGCCACCTCCTCGCGGCGCAGGCCCGGTGTGCGGCGGCGGCCACCGACCGGCAGCCCGACCTGCTCGGGTGAGATCCGCTCGCGCCGGGCGCGCAGGAAATTGGCCAGCTCGCGGCGGCGCACCAGCTCGGATTCGGAACGCACGCCCTCGGTCGTCCCAGTCATACTGCCATCCTGACACCGCCACAGCCCTATTACCAGGTAGTGGAGATACCTGGATAAACAACATCTGGTACCAGGTTCAGCGGCCCCGGATCGTAGTATTCATGACAGCTACTGCCCCGCCGACGACCGCCACCCGGACGTCGGCCCCGGTGCTCACCCGCGCCGGACTGATGACAGTGCTCCTGGGTGCCGCGCTCGCGCCCATCGACCTGTTCATCGTCAACGTCGCGCTGCCCACGATCGGCGCCGACCTGCACACCACGACCGCCGCGCTGGAGTGGATCGTCGCTGGCTACGGTATCGCTTTCGCCGTGCTGCTGGTGCTCAGCGGAAGGCTGGGCGACGCCTTCGGCCACCGCCGGCTGTTCATCGCCGGACTCGCCTCGTTCACCCTGACCTCGCTGATCTGCGGCCTTGCCCCGAACGCGACGGTGCTGGTGCTGGCCAGAATCGCTCAGGGAGCCGCGGCGGCGCTGATGGTGCCTCAGGTGCTGTCCATCGTCCAGGCCACCACCTCCGGGGAGCGGCGCGCCCGGGTACTCGGCTACTACGGCGCCACCGGCGGGATCTCCATGGTGATCGGCCAGCTGCTCGGCGGGGTGCTGGTGTCCGCCAACCTGGCCGGCGCGGGCTGGCGGCCGATCTTTTTGGTCAACGTGCCGATCGGGCTGCTCGGGCTGGTGCTGGCCAGCAGGACGCTGCCGGAGACCAGAGCGAGCAACCCGAGGGGGATGGACGGCTGGGGCACCGCCCTGCTCGGTGTGACGATGTTGGCCCTGTTGATCCCGGTGATGGAGGGCCGCGCGCTGGGCTGGCCGGTCTGGTGCTGGGTACTGCTCGCGATGTTCCCGGTCGCGGCGGTCGCTTTTGTTGTCGTGGAACGGCGGATGGAGGCACGGGGCGGCAACCCGCTGCTGCCCACCTCGCTGGCCCGGCTACCCAGCATGCGGCACGGCCTGGCCATCGCCGTGCCGTTCTTCGCCGGGTTCGGCGGGTTCATGTTCGTCTACGCGCTCACCCTGCAGGACGGGCTACACCTGGGACCGCTGGCCGCCGGGCTCGCGCTCACCCCCATGGCGGTGGCGTACCTGGTCACTACCTTGCTGAGCAGCGGTCTGGTGGCCCGGTTCGGGCGGCGGGTGATGGTCGCCGGCGCGGCGATCCAACTGCTCGGTCTGCTGTTGCTGATCGGCGCGGTGCTGCTCGAATGGCCACACCTGACCGTGCTCAGCCTGGCACCCGGCACCCTGGTCGCCGGGGCGGGGCAGGGCCTGGTCGCGCCGACGCTGTTCCGGCTGGTGCTGTCGCAGGTGCCCAGGGAGAGCGCCGGGGCGGGCAGCGGCGTGATGGTCACCGCCCAGCAGACCTCCCTGGCCTTGGGCGTGGCCACCCTGGGCTCCCTGTTCGCCGCACTCAGCGCCAGCTCGCTGGGCTTCCAGGGCGCCGTGGTCACCACCACGGCGATCCAGGCGGCATTGGCGGCGTGCATCGCGATCGGCGCCGCCCGCCTGACCGACCCCCGAGCCTGACCGAACCGCGGGCGCCCACTGCGACTTGTCGTGTCTTTTTCCAACGACAGGTGGCTCCTGTCGCGTCTTCTTCCAACGACAAGTGGCTTCCAACGACAAGTGGCGGCGGTCATGTCGGAGGGGCGGCGGGTGCGGTCAGCGGCGGGCTATCAGCTCCCGGAACCAGCGGTAGCTGGCCTTGGGGATACGCAGCTGAGTGGGGTAATCCACGTACACCAGGCCGAACCGCTTGCTGTACCCGAGCGCCCACTCGAAGTTGTCCAGCAGCGACCAGCAGAAGTAGCCGCGCACATCCACCCCGTCGGCGATCGCGGCATGCACCGCCCGCAGGTGTTGGTCCAGGAAGACCACCCGTTGCGGGTCCTCCACCTGCTTGTCGGCGTCCAACTCGTCCGGGTAGGCGCAGCCGTTCTCGGTGATGTAGATCGGCGGCAAACCCGGGTACCCGTCGCGCAGCCAGCGCAGCAGTCGGCCCAGCCCGGCCGGCTCCACCGGCCAGCCCATGGCGGTGCGGGGCAGCTCGGCCGGCGGGTTCTCCACCACGTTGATCGCGGTGGCCACCCGGTGCTCGGTGAGCTCGTCGGCGGTGGGCGCGTGCTTGGCGTAGGACGGGAAGTAGTTGTTCAGCCCGAGGAAGTCCAGCGGCTGCCCGATCAGCTCCAGGTCGCCGTCCCGGCGGAAGTCGAAGTCGCTGATCGGCGACCAGAGCTCGCGCTCGCCGGTCGGCCAGCGCCCGCCCAGGATCGGGTCGCTGAACACCCGGTTGTACAGCAGCTCGGCCCGCGCGGCGGCGGCCACATCGGCGGGGTCCGGAGTGGCCGGGGTGACGTGGTTGAGGTTGAGCGTGATGCCCAGCCGCTGCCGGTCGGCGGGACCGCTGCACTGCGCCCGCATCGCCTGGACGGCCAGCCCGTGCCCGACCAGCAGGTGGTGCGCGGCGGCCAACGCGCCGTGGCCCTCCCTCGCTCCGGGCGCGTGCCGGCCTTCCGAGTAGCCGATGAACGCCGAGCAGTACGGCTCGTTCAAGGTGCCCCACATCGGCACCCGGTCGGCCAGCGCGGCGTGCACCAGCGCGGCGTAGTCGGCGAACCGCTCCGCGGTGTCCCGCACCCGCCATCCGCCGGCGTCCTCCAGCGCCTGGGGGAGGTCCCAGTGGTAGAGCGTCAGGCACGGGGTGATGCCGGCGCGCAGCAGCTCGTCCACCAGCCGCTGGTAGAAGTCCAGCCCCTCGGCGTTGGCCGGGCCCTTGCCGTCCGGCTGGATCCTCGGCCAGGCCACCGAGAACCGGTAGGCGCCGACGCCCAGCTCGCGCAGTAGCTCGACGTCCTCCCGGTAGCGGTGGTAGTGATCGCAGGCCACGTCACCGTGGTCACCCCGGGCGATCTTGCCGGGGGAGTGCGAAAAGCTGTCCCAGATCGACGGGCCCCGGCCGCCCTCGTCCACCGCGCCCTCGATCTGGTACGAGGCGGTGGCGGTGCCCCAGAGGAAGTCGGGCGGGAACGCGGGAAAGTTCGGATCAACCATGGTGCCCCTCCACCAGTTCGACGACCCGCACGCCGTACGGCGGCAGGGTGATGCTCGGCACGGGCTGGCAATCCAGGCGATGCGGGCGCAGTGCAGCGGCCCCGCTGACGCACAGCGGCTGGGCATCACGCTCAACCTCAGTCACGTCACCCCGGCCACTCCGGACCCCGCCGATGTGGCCGCCGCCGCGCGGGCCGAG
>DATHIT010000735.1:0-13918 GCA_035489915.1 Pseudonocardia sp.
GCCGCATCGACCCGGCCACGCTGGGGTATCCGCTCACCGCCTACGTGACCATCCGGGTCACCCAGCGCGGGCTGGACGAGGTGGGCGCCGCGCTGGCCGACATCCCCGAGGTGCTCCAGTGCCACGGCATCGCCGGGCAGACCGACCTGCTGGTGCACGTGGTGGCCCGGGACGCGGACGACCTGTACCGGATCGCCGGGCAGATCCTGGCCATCCCCTGGGTGGAGCGCACGGACACCGCACTGGTGATGCGTGAGCTGGTCGGCTACCGAATCGAGCCCCTGCTCCGCCGCCTAGTGGAGTGACCGGCCCACGATGGCGAGGCCCGCGTGTCCTGGCGTGCCTGCGCGTCCTGGCGCGCCCGCGTGTCCCGGCAGGGGCTGCGCGAGCCGTGGCAGGTCTGCGCGAGCGGAATCGGGGCCGACGTCGGACCGCGGGTGCGCCACCGACTGCGGGTGCGCCACCGACTGCGGCCGCCCCGTCCGCGGCCGCCCCGTCCGCCTCCGCTTGCGCAGACCCCGTCCCCTCGACGGCGAGTGGCCTCACACAGCCGGCCTGGGCTCACACAGCCTCCCCGGCACGCTCACACAGCCCGCGGCGTGCTCACACAGCCGGTCAACGCGCTGTGCCGAGCCACGCGCGCTGTGCCGAGCCACGCGCGCTGTGTGAGCCACGCGCGCTGTGTGAGCCACGCGCGCTGTGTGAGCAGGAGGAGAGGCGGCAGGGCAGGGCACGCCGAGCGCGGCTTGGGCCCCTCGGCGATGGAGCGCTGCTCGCGGCGCGCTCACTCAGCGAGCCTTTGGGCTCGCGCAGACCCAGTGCCTTCGTGCGTCCTGACGTGCCTGCGTGTCGTTACCCAACTGCACAACAAACAGGCCACACCGCACCAGAACCCGCCTCCTGTGCAGCTCGGCAACACCACGCCGCTAGCCGCCGCGGCGCGCTAAAGGCGGCGGCGCCGGCCTCGGGGGGTGTGTTCGGGTTCGGACTCGACGGTGCCGGGGCGCCCCGCGCGCAGGCCGCTGAGCAGCTGCGGCAGCAGGGTGGCCAGCAGCACCAGGAGCGGCAGCCGCCACCCACCGCTGAACTGGTGGAGCACCCCGACCATCAGCGGGCCGGCCGCCGCGAGCAGGTAGCCGCCGCTCTGCACCAGCGCGGACAGGGCGGTGGTCACCTCGGGGCGGCGGGTGCGCAGCCCGATCAGGGTGACCGCCAGCGGGAAGGCGCCGTTGCCAGCTCCGAGCAGCGCGGCGCTCAGCCAGATCAGCCCACTGGCCGCCGCCGGCCACCCGGCGACCGCCGGCCACCCGGCGACCGCCGGCACCCACAACAGCCCGAGGTAACCACCCGCGTAGCAGGCGGTGGTGAGCACCACGAGGCCGCGCTGCTGCATGCGCCGGACAGCCAGTGCCGGCAGGGCGATCGACATGGGCACGGTCATCGCACTCACCAGGGCCAGCGGCAGGCTCGCCGCGTGCGGATCCTGGCCCGCGGCGACCAGGACGGAGGGCAGCCAGCCGAGCACCACATAGGCGTTCAGCGATTGGCAACCGAAGTAGAACGTCAGCGCGCGCGCCAGCCGCGAGCGGCGCAGTAGCGACGAAACCACCGGGCCAGCGCCGGCTGGGCCGGTCGCCCGAGTCAGGCCGGCCGCGCCGCTCACCCGAGTCAGGCCGGCCAGCGCGAGCCAGGGCGGAGCGGCCACCAGCGCCAGCCCGGCCCAGACGCCCAGGCCGACGCGCCAGTCTCCGCCGAACGCGCGTTCCGCCGGGCCGGTGAGCGCCGCGCCGCCGGTCATGCCGAGCGCGAGCGCGGTGGTGTACAGCGCGGTGATCGAACCGGTGCGCTCCGGGAAGTAGCGCTTGACCAGCGTGGGCATCAGCACGTTGCCGACCGCGGCGCCGGACAGGGCGAGCGCGCTGCCGGCCAGGAACAGTGCCGCCGACCCGGTGACCGCGCGCAGCGCCAACCCGGTGGCGGCGACCAGCATGGCCCCGGCCACCGAGCGCTCCGGGCCGAGCCGGCGAGCCAGCGCGGGTGCGCCGAACCCGACCACGGCGAATACCGCCACCGGCAACGAGGTGAGCAGGCCGGCGAGCAGCCCGGAGAATCCCCAGGCCTCGGTCACCTCGCCGAGCACCGAGCCCAGGCTGGTCACCGCCGTGCGCAGGTTCAGCGCGACCGCGACGATGCCGCCGAGCAGCAGCACCCGGTGGAGCAGTGGGCGATCGGAACCCGGTGAGCTGCGCCGGTGCCGACCCCCGGCGGGGACCGCGCGGAAGTTACCGATGCTCCTGGGCGCGGGGTCCTCGGCTTTCCGGCCGGCCATCCGCGGTCTGGCTCCTCTCGGCGGCGCCCCGCTTCGGCCGCCGATGTGCCTTTTTCGACCGATGTAGTCCACTATGCGCAGGTGCGGGTTTCAGCAAGAGCCGACTACGCGGTGCGGGCGGCGGTCGAGTTGGCGGTCGTCCCGGATACCCACCGGAACGCCGAATCGATCGCCCTGGCTCAGGACATTCCACAGAAGTTCCTGCAGACGATCCTGTGCGACCTGCGCCGGGCCGGCATCGTGGCCAGTCGCCGAGGAGTCGACGGCGGTTACCGCCTCGGCATGCCGGCGAAGGACATCAGCGTGGCCGACGTGGTGCGTGCGGTCGACGGTCCGCTGGCCACCGTGCGCGGCGAGAGACCGCAGGACCTCAGCTATTCGGGAGCGGCTGAGGCCCTGCGGCCGCTGTGGGTGGCGATGCGGGCCAGCGTGCGCGGGGTGCTGGAGAACGTCACCCTCGCCGATCTGGCGGCGCGCAAGCTGCCCGCGCGGGTGCGCCGCATCGCGGAGAGTGACGATGCCTGGCGCAACCACTAACCATGTCCGCCCGGCGAGGGCTCGGTTCGCCAGCCGGACACGGGCCACCGGGATCAGCCGCTGAGGCTGTTGACCGCGTTGTACACCGGCGGGAGCACAGTGCCCTCGCCTAGTGTCGGATCGAGCAATGGCACCGCCGGGGCGCCCTTGAGCACCTGGGTCTCGGTCGGTCCGCCGGTCAGCCCGCTCCCGGTGCCCGGGGTGCCGGCCTGCTGCGACGACGGCGGGGCCGCGTCGCCCTCGTCATCGTCATCGTCGGCATAGGCGAGGCCGGCTCCGGCGGCCAGGAGGGCGCCGACGGTGACCGTCACCGCGAATGCGCGTCGGACGGGGTGCTGCATGGAATCTCCTTCTCTTCAGTGAACGTTCCGCTGTACCGCCGGGGCCCGATCAGCAGATCGAGTCGACGGGCTTGGGGTTGGTCAGGCCGAACAGCGGCCGCAGCTTGAGTCCGGCGTAGGTACCGAGCAGCGCCACCACGCCCCACACCCAGCCGTGCAGGCTGAACGAGGCGATGCCGGAGAAATAGGCGCCGATGTTGCAGCCGCCGGCCAGCCGGGCGCCGTAGCCCATGGTGATGCCACCGAGCACTGAGCCCAGCGCCAGCCGCCAGGGCACCCGCCGGTGCAGCACAAATGCCCCACCGGCGGCCGAGGCGATCAGCGCGCCGATCATGATGCCGAAGTCGAGCACCGAGATCCGGTCCGCGAACACCGAGCCGGCCAGCGACTTCGCGTTCGCCGGTACCTGCCAGAACGCCCAGTGCTGCACGTCCACGCCGAGCCCGCCGAGGATCTTCGATCCCCACAGCCCGAAGGCGCTGGTGACGCCCCACGGCTGGCCGGACACGAACAGCACGGCGGCGTTCAGCACGGCGAGCACGATCGCCCCGACCCACATCGGCCAGGACCCGCGCAGCACCCTGGCCAGCCCGCGCGCGGTGGGCGGGTCCGCGACCGGCGGCGGGTTGCGGCGCTTGGCCACCCGGTAGGAGCCGGCCACCACCAGCGCCATCACCGCCAGCGAGAGCAACAGCGCGCCCGGGTAGCCGAACTGGCCGGACAGCGAGATGGTCGGCCCGCTGGGCAGCGTGACGAACCAGAACGTGTAGCTCAGCGCGGCGAGCACCGAACCGACGATGAAGCCGAACAGAGTGAGCACGATCGCGGTCTGCCCGCTGCCCACCGCGAACAGCGTTCCGGACGCGCACGAGCCGCCCACCTGCATGCCCATCCCGAAGAGGAACGCCCCGACCACCAGCGCGATGCCAATCGGGTTGGTGAACCCCCTGGGCGCGCCGTTCAGGCCCACCCCGGTGGCAAGCACCACGGAGAACAGCAGGCAGGCCACCGCAAGCATCAGCATGTGCGCCCGCAGCGCCACGCCCTGCCCGACCGCGACCACCTGCCGCCAGGCGGAGGTGAAGCCGAACCGGGAGTGGAACAGGGTGAAGCCCAGCGCCAGGCCGAGTACCGAGGTGCCGACCATGATCCCGTTGGCATTCCAGGACACCGCCAGGGCCAGCAGCACGGCCAGCACCAGGCCCACCCCGACCACCGGCCAGTTGGTCGGCGGCGCCTGCTGGCTGGGGGGCTGGTGCGCGGCCCGCTCGACCGCCGGCAGCCGCCGTAACGTCCGGACGAACCCGCCCTCCTCGGGATCATTGAGTACCGACATCAGACCTCCTCTGCTGGGTGATCACTGCTTCGCCCCGGCCGGCCCGACGGGTGGGCTGATCGGCACGATCGTGCCGCTCGGGTACCAAGCCCCCGGGTTGCCGCCCATGTGCATGTCGTCCATGCCCATGGGCACGTCGACCGGGGCCGCCCCGTAGAACGTCGCCCTCGGCTCGAGCGGCGCGCCCGCCCCGCCGGCGCGCAGCCAGGCGAGGTAGCCGGCCGCCGAGGGTCCCTCGCCGGGGAACACGGCGGCCACGGTGGCCCCGTACTGACGGGCCGGGGACTCCCCCGGATTGAACGTCAGCGGCAGCACCTCCGACGGCGCGGCCGCGACCACGCCGCTGGCCAGCAGCCAGGGCGCCAACACGATGCCCCCGGCCGGCGAGTCCTCGGAGCGCGCCACAGCGTCGGTCAACGCCGGTACGGCCGCCGACCATCCGGAAACCACCAACAGTGTGTCGGTGGGTGCCCCGACCGGGCGTACCGGCAGCTTCGCCCGGGCCGCCTGGGCGCGGACCAGGTCGGCGGCCGCCACGCCACGCGCCGAGCCGTCGGAGACCAGGTTCAGCCCGGTGATCCCGCGCCCGGCCAGGAAGGTCACGGTGTCCCGCAGTGCGTCGCTGTCCGCGGCGGTCAGCGCCTGGGAAGGGCAGTCCGCCGCGAGGTTGGCCTCCGCCGGCGTCCGGCCAACGGTCGAGACCGCGACCAGGCCACCGAGCAGTCCGCTGGCGCACTCCGGCCCGTCCGGCCCGGTCAGTGCTCGCTGCAGCGCCGGGTCGCCCGGCGTGTCCCCGACGTCCACCGGCACGGTCGCCGGCGACCCGTCGGCGGTGACGGTGATCTGGTCGACGCCGACCGGGATGTCCAGCACGGCCCATCCGCCCGGTGCCCCGGGACGGGTGGTGACCGGTACGGCGACCCCGCCCGCGCTGACCGTGATCGTGCCGGGCGGGGTGCTCGGCGGTGGGGCGCCATGGTGCTGCCCGGCCAGCTGGCTGCCAGCCCCCGCCGGGGTGGCGGCGACGTGCACCAGGTTCGGCCCCGGTCGCATCGGCGCGAGCAGCACGGCCAGGTGTTGGAACGGCAGCTCCACCGGCCGCGCCAGCGGCTGCCCGGGCACCGGGGCGCCCGCCGGGTGCGGCAGGGTGGCCAGCACCGCGGCGGCCGCGAAGGCCACCGTCACACCGCCGGCGCACAGTCGGCTGAGCTCGCCCGCCCTGCCCCGCCCACCGGCACGGGGGCCGGCGACCAGGTGCTCCGGCCGATCCTCGGACTGGTCGACCTCGACATCGGACTCGGACCCGACCTCGGACTCGACATCGATCGCGGACTCGGGCCGATCGGCCGCGCGACCGGGGCGGGCCTCGGTGACCAGCCAGGTCGCGGTGACCAGCAGCGGCACCGCCGCCTGGACCAGCGCGGCGAGGCCGTAGCCGGTATGCAGCATGTCGTAGCCGGCGGGCGGCCCGGTCAGGGCGAGCTGGCCGACGCCCGCCACCGTGGTGACCAGCCCCGCCGCGATCGCCACGCCACGGACCCGGCCGGCCCCGTGACCGGCACCGACGCCGGCCCCGCCACCGACGCCGGCCTGGTGACCGGCACCGGCGCCGACCCCGAGTACGCAGGCCCCGAAGAGCACCGCGCCGGCCAGCGCGAACACCACGTCCACCACGAGCGGGAGCCCGGTGCGCGCGGTGCCCAGCTCGACCCCGAGCACGCCGGCCAACACCAGCGCAACCGGAGCCGCCGTGCCCGGCCGGGCCGTGCCCAACAGCAGCGGTACCAGCAGCGAGACCGCCGCCTGGCCCGCCGCCAGTGGCCGGGACGCGCCACCGGCGAGCACCTCGAGCGCGCAGCCGGCCGAGGCGAGCAGGCCTGCCACCCAGGCCAGCACCAGGACACCCCGCCCGACCCGCCGGTCGCCAAACCGGGAGAGCGCGCCGGCGACCAGACCGATGCCGGCGGTGGCCGCGGTGGCCACCAGCAGCATCGCGCGCACCGCCGCCGCCGTCCCGTCGGGACTGGGGTCGACAAGTGCCAGCACCGGGTCAGCCGCCCGGTCGAGGCCGCCCACCCTGGCCAGCGTGACCGTGGTCAGCGCGGCCAGGGCGAGCAGCCCGGCGGGGAGCACCCCGGCGGTCGCCGCGGCGACCACCGAGGTGCGCCCCACCGCCGTGAGGCGGTTACTACTTGAGATCTTCATCAGCCACGACGAACAACATGGAGTGCGGCTTGGCGTAGCCGAAGGCTCCGTGTGGCCAGACCTTGCGGTTGAAGTTGATGCACGGTTGACCGGTGTTCTCGTCCTTGAAATCGGTGTCCAGGCTCAGCGAGCCGTCGCGGTCGATGTCGGTCATGCACACCCGGTGGTCACCGTCGAGGCCGGTACGGGCGACGAAGTAGTTGGCCGTGGCCAGCCGCTCCGGCTCGTCGGTCTCGTGGTAATAGCCGTCGTCGCCTCGGAGCAGGTTGTCCAGCGCGCCCCAGTGCGGGCCGCCGGCCGGGGTGTTGCCGATGGTGACGATGCCCTTCACGTCCGGGCAGTCCGAGCCCGAACCACCGTTGATCGCTTCATCACGGGTCTTGATGTCGCAGTCGTAGTCGTCACCGGCGTCGACCAGCTTGGAGATGTCCAGGGAGAACACCCCACCGGTGGTACCCGGGTCGTTCGGACCCAGCGTGCCCTTCTGCCGCCCCACGATGGCGTGGTACAGCGTCTTGTCATCCGGGCTGGTCTGGATCCAGCCGGCGTTGTCGCCGGGCCCGGAGCCGCCACCCTCGAACTTCTTGTCCGCCGCCCAGTCGTCGAACACCTCACGCCACACCGGGTGCGCCGCGGTCATGTCCGAGGTGTAGAAGATCGCGCCACCCTGCATGGTCTGGGCGAACGCGCCCTTGTGCCCCGGCCGGTTGGTCACGGTGGTCTCCATGACCGCCCGGTCCTCCCAGTGCAACGGGTCCTTGGGATCCGCCCTCGGCCCGACCGGCAGATACGCCACCGACTTGACCTTCGGGTGGTTACGGTCGCTGATGTCCCAGGTCCGGATCGTGGGCCGGCGCAGGTACGGCGACGGGTTCTTCAACGGATCAAGGATGATGTTGCGCGGCTCCGCGTAGTCACTGGTGACCATGGCGTTGAGGTCCTCACGGACCTGGATACCGTGCGGGTTCGCGCAGCTGGGGACCTGCAGCGACGGGGTGTTCAGGCACAGCTTCGGGTCCTCGGGAGTGGCGACCGCCGCCGGGGACTCCGACAGGGCCTGCCCCTTCGGCCCGAACCGCACGACCTCACCGGGGGTACCGGCGAACCCGTTGCCGCTGCGGATCTCACCGTGCGTGTAGCGGCACGGGCCGGGCGCCACCGGGCCACCCATGTACGTGCCGTATGCGGTGCCGTCCTTGAGCACCCAGTACGCATCCGGCACCGAGCCACACAGCGTCTGCGACGGCAGGCTGATCCCGGACAGGCTCAACGCCGGCAGCTTCGACACGTCGAACACGTACGTCGCCGCGGAGAACAGCCCACCCGCGTAGATCTTCTCGCCCTTGTGCCACACGTACTGCATGTGGTGCGGCTCGTTCTCCACCAGCGGGCCGACCGTGCCGGTATTGAGCACCTTGCCGTAGGTCGGGGAACCCTCGGTGGCGTCGATCACCGCCAGGAAGTCCGGCCCGGGCAGCGCGTTCTTCACCTTCTGCACCGGGTCGGCCAGCGAGCCGGGCAGGTGCTTGATGTCCGGCACCACCGTGTCGGCGATGTTGGAGTCACCTGCCCAGACGATCAGGTACTCCGGCCGGTGACCCGACTTGGACAACGTCGCGTGCTGCCTCGAGATCAACCCGGAAACCAGGTGATTCTCCACCCAGTAATCCTTGCCATCGACGGCCCGGAAGTTCGACCGGGTCGGATTGACATCGGCATACGCGCTGCCCGAGTTGGGCAGCACCGTCAGTCCACCGGCCACGGCCAGCACCGCCAGCCCGGCAAACACCGTCTTGCGACGCTTGAAACGCGACAACAGGCCCGTCATCAGTAGCCCGACCCGCCGCCGCTGGGCACAACCTTGCCCGGCGCGCTCTTAACCGAATCCAGCACACCGAAGATCGGCACACCACCCGGCGTCACATCATTGGTCGGGGACGGGCCGACGCCGTCGGTGAAGTCCGACCCGGAGCCACCCGCCCCCTTCGGACCGTCGGAGCTGTCGTTGGCCATGGCCGGCCCGGCCGCCAGCAGCAGCACACCGGCCGCCACCGCCAACCCACCCAGCACAGTTCTCGTGAGTTTCTTTCCAGACACTGTCTTACACCTCGTATGAGTTCGTTGGGGAGCGAACACATGACCTCAAAAAATGCGCGCAGCACTCGGGGGCATTTCAGACAACAGTCAGAAACGCAGCACTGAGCAGTTCGAGGCCGTGATATGACCGGGCGACCGCGTCGGGACGACAACTGGGAGGAGACAGCCTCCGTGGCGCGTGGCTATTCGGTTCGCCCGGTATCTCGATTCGCGGGAGCGGTTCCGGACTCGGATTCTGCCGATCGACTCGACGCCTCTGTCATGGCGGCCCGAGTGGCAAATCCAGAAAGCGGATCAGCTCACCGGCGACATACAGAGCGCGCTGGCTTGCCGCCGGAGATCCACGTGGATCCGGTAGGCGAATACCTTCCAATTGCGCACGGCCAGATAGTTGCACCGGTGTAATGAAGCGGTCAAACCACCCCGGCCGCGCTGCCCCCTGCACGGCCCCGGCGGGGCAGGCCGGAGGTATCGACCGGGTGACCTAGATCGCCGCGAAGCGCCCGATGATCACTGAATCCTAACTATTTCAGTAGATTTTAGGAGTCTTGGGGGCGGTTCCCCGCCATTGGCCGATCCACCGCATCGTGTGACCCCTCCAGCACTTCAGCACCAGAAGTGTCAGCCCGGCAACACCGGTCGCCCGGCACTCACTCGTTCGAGCCGCCCGGACACCGGATACAGGCCCTTCGCTACCGCTCGGCGACACTCTGCAACAGGCGATTACCCTCCGCTACCAAGAAGCCGGCCGTGCCGCCCGAGCACACCCCCACCAGCGCCCAAGTGCGTACGCTCACCAGCGCCGAAGTGCGTACTCACCAGCCCAAGAGTGCGCACTCACCAGGACGGGCCGACCCAGCCCAAGCAGCCGGCGCCCGCGCCATCGGGCCACGCAGACCCACATACGCCCGCACAGCCTCTGCAGGGTCCGCGCGGGCTACGAACGGTCTGCGCGGGCGAATGTAGGTCTGTGCCGACTGCACGCCAGAGACTGCACCCCGCGGTATGCGCGGCTGTCGCGCTGCGCCCCGTGCCTCGGTCCGGCGGCACGGGGTGCGTGCGTGCGGCGTGTCCTGATCCCTAGGCGGGTTCGTAGGTTTCGTGTTCGGGGGCTGGGCGGTAGCGCCTGGTCGGGCCGTGGGCGGCTAGCTCGCGCAGGGCCTGGTCCAGTCGCTCGATGTCGTCCACCGTGCTGTGGCAGGCCAGGCTGGCCCGGACGATGCCGTAGCTGCTCAGCCGGTCTCCGGCGGCGATCTCCGCCTCGATGCGGGCCTGCTCGTCGTCGGGCACACCGATCCACCGGCGCACCAGGCGGTGGTTGCAGATGGTGCCGGCGCGCACCTCGATGCCGTGTTCGTGCTCCAGGGCGGCGGCCACCAAGGCGTGGTGCAGCCCGTCCACCACGAACGGGAAGGTGCCGATGCGGTCGTCGGTCCGGTAGCTGTGTGCCGGCACGGTCAGGCGGACGCCGGGGATCGCCGAGAGGGTCGCCGCCGCGCGGGACACCAACTCGCGCTCGTGCGCCTCGATCATGTCCCACCCGGTCTCCAGGATGGTCGCGCAGGACGCCCCCAGCGCCACGATGCCGGTGGCGTTCCAGGTCCCGGTCTGGTGCCGTTCGCCCGGCGGCGCCCAGACCACCGCGCCACTGTCGGAGATCATGTCGATTGACCCACCGCCGGGATCCGCGGGCTGGCGGGCCAGCACCGCCCGGGGCACCGACAGCACGCCGAGCCCGAACGGCGCGTAGACCTTGTGCGCGGAGAACGCCAGCGCATCCACCCCGGCCTCGACCATGTCGATCCGCCGGTGCGGGGCCAACTGAGCGGCGTCCACGAACAGCAACGCGCCGGCCCGGTGGCAGCGGTCGGCCAGCGCGGACAGGTCGGGGCAGTAGCCGGTCAGGTTGGACGCCCCGGTCACCGCAAGCAATTTGACCCGGCCGGCGTGCTCGGCGAACAGTTGCTCGAGATGTTCCAGATCCAGCGCGCCGGTGTCGTTCGCGCGCACGTCCAGCACCCGCGCCGGCGTGTTGTACCGCCACGGCAGGTTGTTCGACGTGTGCTCGATCTCCGAGGTCAGCACCACGTCCTCGGCGGTCAGCGGCAGCAGCCGGGCCAGCGTGTTGATCGCGGCGCTGGTGTTCGAGGTGAACAGCAGCGCGTTCTGCTCAGGCTGACCGATGAACGCGGTGATCCGCCGTACCGCCCGCTCCACCGCGTCCACGGTGACCCGCGCCCTCGGACCGGCGCCCCGGTGCAGCGCCCCGTAACAGCCGAGGAACTCCTGAACCTCGCGGACCGTGCGCTCGAACGGCGGCGTGGTGGCCGCGTTGTTGAGCTGGACGACCCGCACGTCGCGGCCATCGGCCAGGGTGGTCACGGAGTCGGCGCCGAGCACCCGGGGCAGCGCCAGCTGGGCACCGCCCGAAGGGCTGGCCGGTTGGTTCACGAGATCGGTCACCGCGCCATCCTGGCTGAATTAACCAATTTAGTAGTAATTAGACCCGCTCCAGCAGCACTAGATGGCTCCGGCGCGACAGGGCACTACGACTACCGAGATTGCACTGGGTGATGTTGACCTCCGACTCGCCGATCACCGATCACCCTTCTGAGCGATCACCGGGCGTGTCGGGCCGGCATCGGCGACCGCAAAAGCTACGTTCCGTGATCGTGCGTAGATGGGACGGGTGGCCGTTGCGGATTGTCGCGACGATCTTGGCTGCCTCGACCACCGCATCCGGTCCCTCCGAGGCCGAGGCCGACCCGCCACCCACGGCCAGCCACTACGTCGTGTCCAGTGGGGACGACCAATCCGCCGATGCGCAGGGCTACCAGAGCGGCTGCGCGGACGGCCGCGCCGGGCAGTCCGGTCTGCGCATGCTGCTATTCGGTACCCAGGAGCCGGACGGCCGTATCCGGCCGCCGGGGACCACCAAGTCCTCTCCCGCCCAGCGGGTGTCCCAGGAGTGGGTGTCCAAGAACGCGGTCGGTTGGATGCGCGGGTTCACCGAGTGCGGCAAGGCGAACGCGATACTCGCGCTCGGGGTGAACAACAAGTCCGACGGAGCCGCGAACCCGGCTCGGGCCGGCGCGGACTGGGCGCGGCTGGTCACCTCGGTGGCCTCGGCGGCACCGGCCGGGCGGATCGTCGTCGGTGGCGCGATGGACGGTGAACCAGGCTGGTCAGGGGCGGCCTGGGCGCGCGGCTGGGTGGACGCATACGTCCAGGGCACCTCGCGGACGCTGGTCGCCGCCGGCTCGGCGGACGGCTGCCCCACCGACGCGAGCACCGAATCCTGTGCGCAGGGTTGGACGGTGGCCGACGTCTTCCACATCTCCACCGGCGCGGCCAGCAGCGTCGTCGCGCTGCCGCAGATCTACCGCACGGACGGCATTCAGGCGCGGCAGTGGGCGGCGATCAGCGCGTGGGGCGCGCGCTCCGACAAGGGTCCGCTGCGAGTGGTCGGCGCGCTCAGCCAGCGGGCCGCCTGCCGGCAGAAGTCCGGGTGCCCGAACACCGACAACTCGGCGAGCGACGCTCGCGACCAGCTCACCAAGGCCCTGGCCAGCAACTCGGCCACCCGGAACACGGTTCCCCTGGTGGCCTCCGACATGGACTGGCCGAACCTGCCCACCAGCCCCTGACCAGCGGCCGGCGAGCCCTCGGTTCAGCGGAAGATCAGTGCGCAGACCGCCACGCTGCCCAGCCCGACGAGCGCGGCGACCGGCAGCGACCAGGCCGTCGGCACCGACGCGGCGGCAATCGCGGCCGGCGTGGTAACCGCCGCGCCGACCGCCAGCGGGCGGTGCGCGGCCAGCCACGCCGAAAGGTTCACCGGGCCGCTCCTGGCCTGCCGATGCAGCCGGATGGCGAGCAGAAAGGCCAGGCAGGCCAGCCCGCAGAGGCCGTCGCCCAGCGCCTCCGGCGGCTCCAGCACCAGCGCCAGCGCGGTGCACAGCACGGCCAGCGCGGCCATCACCCCGCTGCCTGGGCGGGCCGTGGCCAGCGCCACCGCGAGCGCCCCGATGGCCAGCACCACGGCGAGCAGCAACCCGGTACCGGGGCTGCCGCCGGACCCGGGCGCGGGCAGTGCGGTGAGCGCGATCGCGGTCGGTACCGCCAGCATCACCGTCCCTGCAGCCAGGCACACGCTCGAGTAACCGGCCCCGAGCGGCCCACCGGCGGGCGAGACGTCGCCGGACGCGGCACCGGCGGACGCGGCACCGCCGGACGAGGCGCCGCCCGGGGACGGCTCCGGTGCGGTCATCGCCGGCTTCCCATCAGCGGTCGCAGCGACATCGGCCGCAGCACCTCGTCCAGCTCGGCGCCCTCGCTCCAGGTGCCCACCGGGATACCCAGCTCGGCGAGCCGGTAGCGGATACCCCGCCGGCCGAGTCGCCACATCCGGATCGCGATCGGGTCGTAGTCCGCGCCCGGCCGGGGTTGCGGTTCCGCCCGCAGCACGTCCACCACGACAAGGCCGAACCCACGGCGGCGCAGGTCGACCACCGCGCTGATCACCCGCTCGTCCAGCAGCGGGGAGAACACCACGATCGCCGCGCCGCGGGGCAGCACGGTGCGCGGGAAACCGTCGGCGTTCGACGGCGCCGAGCCACTGCCCGGTTGCACATCCAGCAGCGCCTCGACCACCCGGTAGAAGTGCCGCCGGCCCAGGTCGGGAGCCAACCAGCGGACCACCCCGCCCAGGGCGACCACGCCGGCCCGGTCCTCCCGGCGCAGCGCGGCCTGCACCACGGCCAGCGCTCCGTGCACGGACAGTTCCAGGGTTGAGCCGCCGGTCTGCCGCACGTCGCCGGACGCGTCGATCATGGTGACCACCTTGGCGGCCTGCTCTGCCAGGCGCTCGGTCACGTACAGCTGACCCCGCCGGGCGCTCACCGGCCAGTTCACCGCGCGCAGCGGGTCGCCGGGCTGGTACTCCCGGAGTCCGGCGAACTCCACGCCCTCGCCCTTGCGCCGGCCGAGGTGCACCCCGAGCAGGTCGGGCAGGTCCATCGGGCGGGGTACCGCGCTGATCCGGTCGGCGTTCGGGAAGATCGCCACCTCGGT
>DATHIT010000736.1:0-2105 GCA_035489915.1 Pseudonocardia sp.
GGGACGGCTGTTCGTGTGGGGCTACTTCGACGGCGCGGCCACCTCGGACCGGGTCTGGCTGGGCAAGATCGGCGACCACGCATTCCTGGGCAGCCCTACCGACGCCGGGCTGTTCATGGCCGCGATCGCCCCATCAATTCAATGCAGCGTGGCGGTACGTGCCGACCCGGCGGCCAGCCACGCCGAGGGCCTGGCCCGGTGGCCCGAACTGGCCGAAGTCTTGGCAATCGCCCGCCAGGTCGGGCCGTTGCGCGTCATGCCCCGCTGGCACGGCTACTTCCGCAGGTCAGCCGGGCCCGGCTGGGTCCTGCTGGGCGACGCCGGGCACTTCAAAGACCCGTCCGCCGGCCAGGGCATCGCTGACGCGTTGCGCCAGGCAGCCACGCTCGCCCCGGCCATCGAACGAGGTCTCGCCCAGCCGAGCCGTCTCGACCAGGAGTTGGCCGACTGGTGGGCCTGGCGAGATCGAGACGCCTGGCAGATGTACTGGTTTGCCCACGACATGGGCGCCGCGGGCCCGACACCCCGGCTTGTGCAGCACATCCAGCGCCGCATCGCCGCCGACCCCCGGCTGGTCGTCGGCCTTCTCCGGGTGCTCAATCACGAACTACCGCCTTCGAAGCTGCTGCGGCCCAGCCTCGCACTCCGCGCGGCCGCTGCCGCATTGGCCGCCGACCGGCGCCACCGACCAGCCTTGCTGCGCGAAATGGCCGGACTCGTCGGCCAGGAACTTCGACGAATCGGGCCGCCGCGCCGGTGGCGACTCGGACAAGGTTGACCGGCGCTCGCTTTCAGCCCGGGCCCGTGCCTTGCCAGCCCGCCGGGTCAACGCCGCCGGGCACCGCCTCGCCCGGCTCGTAGGGCTGCCGGGTGAACACGAAGGTCCCCAGGTTCAGATGGGCCTTCCCGCTCTGCTCCACCACTCGGAGCGGCTCGCCCGCGAAGTAGCCGTCCAGCCCTGTCCAGGTGCCGTCCGCCTCCGCTCGGAACCGTGACGCCCGGCCCGGCCCGGCGATGGGGGACAGGTCGAGGCCTCGGTCGGCGAGCACTCGCAGGAGATACGTGTGGGTGCCCCAGTACCAGGGGCCGGTCAGCGCGAGTAGCTCCGGGTCGGCGGCGGGCATCGGCCGCCACGGCTCGGGCAGCCGTGGCTCGCGCTCCGCGACGATCCGGACGAGGTCGGCGGCGACGCCGGGCGCCGAGGTGGAGTTGGACAGCGTTATCCCGGCGAGCCGTTCGTCAGCGCTGATCCACAGGCCGGCCACGAAGCCGGGCATGGAACCGCCGTGCCCGAACAGCGTGCGCCCGTGGTCGCGCCGGAGCTGGATACCGAGCCCCCAGCCGCCGGTCAGGTCCCGCGGCGATGAGACAGCCATCGGCTCGCGCATCTCGGCGAGGGTGGCCGCGCAGAGCACCTGATCGTTCCCGTCCAATAGGAACGCTGCCCACCGGCTCAAGTCCGCGGCCGTCGACCATAGCTGCCCGGCCGGGCCCATCCGCCCGGTGTCGACAACCACCTCCGGTTGCATGACGTCCGCCCAGGGGTGCACCGCCCAGCCGCCGGTCGCCGGGTCCTGTGGCTGCGGCGTGGTACGGGCCATGCCCAGCGGCCGCAGCACCTCGTGTTCCAGTACTTCGTCCCACGGGGCTCCCCGCAGCCGTTCGATGAGGGCGCCGAGCAGCGCGAACCCTGGGTTGGAGTAATGGAAACGGCGGCCCGCCGGGTGCGGGTGCGATTGATCGCCGAGCAGGTCGGTCGTTGCGGGTCGCAGTTCGCCCGGCGTCCGTTCCCACCAGGGGTCGGTCGCCTCGGCGGGCAACCCGGCGGTGTGGCTGAGGAGTTGGGCGATCGTGACGTCGGCGATCTCGGCCGAGTCCGGCAGGTGCTTACCGAGCGAATCGGCCAGGTCCAACAGGCCCTCGTCGCGTAGCCGCAGCACCTCGACGGCGACGAAGGTCTTGGTGATCGACCCGATGCGGTACTGGGTGTCGGTGTCGGGCGCGTGCCCGTCGATCATGCTGCGCGCGCCCGACCACACCGCCGCGCCGTCCCGCACCACCGCGGCGACCAGCGACGGAGTGCGGCCCTCGGCCTGCGCGACGGC
>DATHIT010000737.1:0-3313 GCA_035489915.1 Pseudonocardia sp.
GCTCAGCCGACGCGGTTACCGAGAATGAATTGACGCTGTCCGAATTCCCACCGACCGCGGCGAGCATCGTGGCCATCCACAGCAGCGCGGCGCCGATCAGCACCTTGCCGAAGGTGAGCGATCCCAGCCCGCGCCACAGCAGCGACACGGCGGTGCTCGCGCACCGGGTGCCTGCCGAGGTAGCGGTACTCACTGGGTCCACTCCAGGATCGCCGGGAAAGGTGGTGCGGGCCGGAGCCTCGATGGACGCCGGTCACGCGGGACTTCTGGTGGCAGTGATCGGAACCAGCCGCGGTACACCTCACGCGGAGGAACATCCTCTGCCCTGGCGCTTCATGCCGACAGGCAAAGTCGATCCGCCCGGGGCCGAAGCCGAACACACTCAGCCACGAGCACGCGGGCCAGCGCGAGACGCACGGCCCACTCGAGTTGATCGGCGCCGCCCGCGGTGTTCGTCACGCGTAGGCACATCCTCCGTCGCCCGGCACACCAGCGCCAAGTCGACCGAGTCGATCCCCTCGGTCGGCAGAATAGGTGAGGGACCGCGAGCCTGTCCACGGCAGGTCACCCACATGGCCGTACCGGGGTGCAGGACTCCGGTGCGGCTCTAACGGCCCAACTGAGCTGCCGAGTCGATTCTCAGCAACACAAAAGTGGCGTCAACCAAGCCCGGCGCTACCGCTGAAGACGCAATGCACTCGTAATTGTCTCACTGCCCCGAGGTGACTGCGCGATAACTGCAAGCCGACGATTATCGGGCGGCTTCCCGGCCGTCCAGTCGTCCGCTGCCTGGCGGGTCGTGGCCACGCGGGGCGTCGACCCTGCGGTCCGTGGCCAGGCGCTCAGCGACCATCCAACGGCCATTGGCCACGAGCTGAGCGACCGTCCGGGCGGGCCGTGGCCACGCGGTCGGTGACCATCCAGGGGCAGGTGGCCACGCGACCGCCCGGCCGGGCTGTGGCCACGCGGTCGGCGGCCGCCCGGCCGGGCTGTGGCCACGCGGTCGGCGGCCGCCGACCGGGCATGCTCGCGGTCGTCGTAGTCCGGGTTTTACCGGCGCGCAGAGCAGCCCGACGCGAGGCTGCCTCGCCCGGCGGCGGGTTCCGCCCGGCCCTCCGCGACCGCGTCCGGACCGTCAGGGAAGCAGCCCGGGCATCATGCTCAGCATCATCGCCAGGACTATGAGCACGCCGACCGTGGCGACGGTAAAACGAATGACACGTGTCCGAGTACGCCGTTTCAACGCGACCCCTCCAAGGTCTGAAGCAGAGCGACACGCAACCGCTGTCCTTCAGCTAGCCCTCGACCACCGACGAAAGGCATCCACCACAGCGACACCGTAGACCAGGGACATGACCGTGACCCGGGACCACGAGTAGTTAAGATCTTGCACCAATTTGAATCGTGCTTGAAAATATTTCCTACGTCGCGAAGTAGTCGGAGCCGTACGCACCATGTTCGGAGGGGGACGGCCTTCTGTTGCTAGCAGTAAGCTCGCGGTCGTGGCACAGCCGCCGCCTCCCGGGTGAAGTCGGCCAAACATGAATGCCTCCACGCACGTGTGTGCGCTGCCGGGATGCCAGAACCTGACCGAGAAGCGGCCCGGTCGCCCACCGCGTAGGTACTGCTGCGCGGCCCATCGCAAGGCCGCTCATTCCACCGCCGCGCCGCCGTCGGGGATCCGACCCACAACGCCCGCGGAGCGCAGCTCGGCACCGCGTCCTCGGGGTTCATCCAATGCCTCCGCATCGGCGGGTTCGCCCGGTCCGGGCAACTGGACAGCGACCGGGCGAGGTGGTCCGCCGAACATTCCGGCCACCGGGCCAGCGCCTCCCACCGCGATTGGCTCAACCACGCCCCGGCGGCCTCGGGCCAGCCAGTACCGCCGGTTGGTGCCCGAACCCAAGGGCGAACACGGCGCCCGCCGGCGTCGATTGCGTCGCCTGGCGACTATGCCGTTCGTCGTCACGGCCGGGCGGGGGCGGCGCGTTTACACCGGCACTGTGCTGTCCGATCGGGCGCGGTCCGCGTACCCACCGGCGGGCAGGTGGACCGGTTCGGGTGCCGCGGCGCCGACGCTAGCGAGACTCGCCCGGGCCTGCCTGACCGTCCCGCTGGCCGGGTGCGCGCTGTTGCTGGAACTCGACGCCCGCGTGCTCGCCGCCGTCCGGTCCGGGATCGCCGCGGTGCTCACCGGCGCGGCCCGAGCCACCAACCGAGACCGAACCGCGGTGCTCCTACCCGCTCCGGCCCAACCGCCCGCAGTGCTCCTACCCGCTCCGGCTCAGCCGCCCGCGGCGCTCCGGCCCGCTCCGGCTCAGCCGCCCCCGGCGCCCCCACCCGCCCCTGCCCAGCCGCCTCCGGCCGTGCCGCCCGCACCGGCGCCATTCGTGCAGCGCCCGGCTGCGCCCCAGCCGCCTCCGGCCGCGCAGCGCCCGGCCCAACCCGAGCCGCCCCCGCCGGTGCATTACCCGCCAGCCCCTCCCGCCGCGTCCAGCGGACCCGGCAACGCAGCGGCGCTCGGTCCTGAGTGGCCGACACCGTCGATACCTGACGACCCTCGGTGGCACGGGATCCGCCGGGAAGCGAAACGCCTGGAGAAGGTGCGGCGAGCGCAAGAGGCCGCCCGCGAGCGTCAGTTCCTGACGGAGGAGCGGGTGCCCGGGGCCGCGCACGCGCGCGAGGCGCTGATCGCGGCCGTGCACAGCCTGGCCAACAATCGGCTGCGTTCCTTCTTGACCACCACGGGCATCATCATCGGGACCGCGGCGGTCATCGTGCTGGTCGCGCTCGGCAACGGGATGAAAACCCACTTCAACGAGCAGTTCAGCCGGCTGGCCAACCAGATCACCATCACTTCGGTGGAGGGCTCCGGAACCGGCGGGTCGGTACCCCGCGACCTGACCGACCAGGATGTGACCGCCCTGCGCGACCCGTCCCTCGCCCCGGACATCGCCTCGGTGTCGCCGGCGATGACCGGCACGGTGACCCTGGCCGCCGCGCAGAACCAGGACCGGGCCAATCTGGTCGGCGCAACCGACAACTACCTGGAGTTGGTCGACCGCAAGATCGTGGCCGGCAACTGGATCACGCCGTCTCGTGGCTCAGGAGGCGACCGCCAGGCCGTGCTCGGCCAGCAGGCCATCACCTTGCTGTGGGGACCGGGAACGGATCCCCAGCAGGTCATCGGATTCCCGGTCCGGATCGACCGCACCACGTTCAGGGTGGTGGGCGTGTTGGACTCGAACGGGCAGAACGACAACGTCGTGATCACCCCGTTCGACACCGCCCGCACCTACCTGGTGGGCGACAA
>DATHIT010000738.1:0-3559 GCA_035489915.1 Pseudonocardia sp.
GATCAGCAGTCGGTCCAGCGCGGCATTCACCCCGTCTGGGCACTCACCGTCGAGTGCACCGACGCCGTCCGGCGTGCTCACCTCACTGCGGAATCGTGCGCTGCGGCGTTCGTCGATGATCATGTTGCGGGCCACGGTGAATAGCCACGACCGCGGCGACCGCTCGCTGTCGTTGGAAACCTCGGGGTGCTGCCATGCGCGCAGCAGGGTCTCCTGTACGACGTCGTCGGCACGGGCCCGGTCGCCGGATAGCCGGTGGGCATAGCGCCACAACTCGGCGCCATGTTGGGCGTAGAGCATCCGCACTCGCGCGCCATCTCGATCATCCATCTCGAGCTGTTGCACAGCGGCACACGCCAGACCGCCGTCGACGTCGATTGGCCCACACTGTTCCGTTGGGTACTTCGTCGCGCGGTTTGGGCTCGCTAGGCGTACGCCTGCCAGGCCGTGCGCTCCTCTTCCCGACCCGGATAGATCGCCGTGATGCGTGCGCGCTCGTGGAATTGTGGTGGTGATCCGACTATTCACGCTCAGGTCCCCCTTTGGCTTCTGCCTTGTGCAGATTTGGCGGGCCGTAGTTAATCCGCTGGCCGCGACGCTAGGCACGGCGTGTCGGCGCAACCATGGTGGAAACCGACTACGTGGAATCGGGCATTGGGCGGCCGGCGCCGTTGGTCGTACTGGGTCCGATGACGGCGTGCGAGGTGACGGTCGGTCGCAAAGCCACAGGCTGGAGTGCGTGGAATCGACGGGCCCAGATCACCACCGCGAGCATCGGAAGGTCCTCAGCCCTGGTGATCAGATGACATGCCGCGAACGCTATCGGATAGCGAATTCCTGCCAGTATGGAGCCGAGGATTATAGGTAGCACTACCACTTGAGGCCAGCTGGCCGGGATGCGGCGGATGGCTAGTGGTACCAAGCTGATTGTTGCTCCGGCAATGGCGCCGAACACTTCGGTGACACGAGACGAACGCGATGTGGATGCTCAGAAGATTCGGGTGGAGCGAGCTCTGTGAGTCGCCCACTCGAGCGGGCCGGTGATTAACTCGCTCGGGGGCGAATCATCATGTACGGCAGCCACTTCGATGTGAAGGATGCTGCATGATTATATCGACGTTGGGGAAATCGCCTTCTGGGCTGATTGATCTCTTGTGTGCTGGCTCGTCATTCGATGATTTGCCGGACTATCAACTTCCCGCACTTGCCGGCGACCTCGATGCGACGTCCGCCTCGTTTGCCCAGGTAATTCACGGTGGCGACACGGTTCGGCTCGGGCACAACTCCGCCCATGGGTGGAAGCCGGAGAGCCATCACAGCTGGCAGCAGCAGTTCCGGCAGATCGATCCCATTGCGGTGGCGAAGGCTATACCGGCTGGCACCGGCGACGTCTTCCCTCTCGACCAGTGGCTCGACTTTCCCGAATTCCTTCGTTCACCAGCCTACGAAGACTTTTGGGGACCGCTGGGGATCCATCATGTAGTCATCTGCCGGCTTGCCTACTCCGACACCGAGAGCTTCCTTTTCGGTTTCAACCGAGGCCCTCTTGAGCGGCGTTTCTCCGATGCGGAGGTCGCCCGGTTGGGCAGTTGGCTTCCGCTATTGGGTTCGACTTTGACCAGGCTGCGGCTGTCGGAGGAAGTCGAGCGGCTGCGCCGTCATGCGGCCAGCGGCCAGGCGCTTGCCGCGCTGACCCGCCGCGAACACGAGATCGCCACCGACGTTGCCGAGGGTCTGGCCAACAAGCAGATCGCGCGCCGTCGCGACATCAGTGTCAACACCGTGGAGAACCACCTGCGGTCCATCTTCCGCAAGACCGGTGTGAACAGCCGCACGAAGCTTGCCCTCGCCACCGGCAACCCGAATTCCGTTGTTGCGTAGTTGAAGATTGGGCTCGGTTTCGACGCCACGCGGGACCGCCGTGGCAGCGGGCCTGCCCGAACCGGATGAACCACACGCGGTTCCACATCGTGTAACTGGCGGGGTGCCGTGACGATGGAGTCACGCCGCTCGTGTTTCAGTAATCGCCGCGGGGAGTAACACTGTCAAAATCGTCTGCAGGTGCGCTAACCGCCGCTCCACCGCTCGTGCTGCTGCATCCTTTGGGCTCGACGGGAGCGATGTCGTGGGCGCCACTCGCGGAATCGCTTCGGGGAGCGGGCTATCGCGTGGCGGCGCCGGACCTGCCCGGGCACGGGGCCTCCCGCGAGATCTCGTTTACGTGGGAGAGTGCTAGGGCAACGGTCCGTGCAGCAGCGGAGCAGGTAGGGCCGGAGAAGCCGGTCCTCATCGGCCTTTCGCTCGGGGCGGCGACCGCGATATACGCCGCTCAGCGTGAGCCGACCAGCTTTGCCGGTCTGGTACTCAGCGGTGCGGGGGCGTGCTGGAACGACCGGTACGTCCGGAGCGGGTTGACGGCGGCAGCTGCCGTCGGAGCGCTCTCGGCAGCGGTTGGCCGCCGCGAATTGCTCGCTCACGCCGCAGGCGTACGAGGCCGTGAAATCGTGAGCGCCGCCCGCACTGCCGATGTCGCGCCGGCCCAGCTGTGGCGCGCCGCACGGCAGTTGACGCGATTCGATGTGCGCAACACACCTCCGCCGCGGATACCGTGCACGGTCATCGTGCTCACCGATGATCGGCGGATGCCGCCAGGGCTCCAGCGGGCACTCGCCAGGTACTTGGGGTGTCCGCACGTCGACGTCGCCGTGGACCATGACGCACCGGTCCGCCAGACTGCCCGGTTCTCCGACGGCGTGCAGACCGCGCTCACGTTGCTTAGACCGTATGGAACAGGAAGATCCCTATGACCGCACAAGTCCACGACAGCCGCGACGCCGTTGTCATCGGGGCGGGCCCCGCCGGTCTCGCTCTCGCCCGTCAGCTCGAGCATCAGCACGGCATCAATACGCTCGTTATCGACCGTGCAGCGGCGCCCGCCATTTCGTGGCGCACGCGCTATGACAACTTCCGCCTCAACACCACCGGGTTCTTGTCGCATCTTCCCGGACAGCGGATCCCGTTGACCGCCGGGCGCTGGCCAACCCGCGAGGACATGGTTCGCTATTTCGACGACTACGTGCGGCGGCAGAACATCACGCTCGAGCTGGGCTGTGAGGTCAACACCATTGACCGCGCGACGGGCGGCTGGCGACTTGACACGTCGTCAGGTGAAATCCGAACGCGGGCAATCATCCTCGCCACGGGCAACTACCGCACGCCCACAATCCCTGGATGGCCAGGCGTGAGTCACTTCACTGGCGAGCTAATGCACTCCGGCAGTTTCACAAACGCTTGGCCGTTCCGCGACCGCGACGTCCTCGTTGTCGGCGCCGGCAATTCGGCCGCCGACATCGCCGTCCAGCTCGCCAACAACGGCGCGCGCCGGATCTGGCTTGCGGTCCGCACACCGCCGCATCTGGTGCGGCGGGCCATGGCAGGGTTTCCGTCGGACATCTTCCTCGAGCTCTTTGCCTGGGCGCCCGCGAGCGCTGTCGATCCGATCATCGGGCTCTCCGAACGCCTGATGTGGGGTGACCTGTCGGCCTACGGCTTCAACCAA
>DATHIT010000739.1:0-25587 GCA_035489915.1 Pseudonocardia sp.
GACAATGAATTTTTCGGCGTGCACGTCAAGCCCGACGGTCGGTTCGTCGAGCAGCACCACCGGCGAGTCGACCAGCAGCGCGCGGGCGATGCCGACCCGCTGGCGCTGCCCACCGGACAGCCTCACCCCGCCGGCGGCGACCAGGGTGGACAGCCCGTCGGGCAGCAGGTTGGCAAACTCGGTGACCAGCGCGGCCTCGCCCACGGCGGCGACCTCCTCGTCGGTGGCCTCGGCGTGACCGTAGCGCAGGTTGTCCATCAGGCTGCCGGAAAACAGGAAGGTGTCCTGTTATCCCGGGAGTGGAGGGATGCAGAAGGCACGTAACAGGACCGAGATGAATGGTTACGGTGCCGACACGAACGTGTCTGGCCTGCTGGATCACCATCTGGAGCCCGGCTCCGAAGGCGGTGGCGTGCTTGCCTGGTGGTCCGGCGGGCGTCTGGGGGTCGGATCCACCGCGCTCGGCGCAGGTGCGTCTGTGCCGGCGAGGGGAGCGGGTATGCCTGGCCGTTGGCCCGGCCCGGCCCGGCAATGCGCCCGACCGGGCCGCGGACGGTCGTGTTCGCGCGGTGAACGGCTGGCACAGCAACTACCCAGCTGGCGCTCAGGTTTGCTGAAGGTCGGGCTGCGCTGGACAGCGGCTCGCTGCCTGCCGTTCGGTCGCTTTGCTCCCCGCTGGTCGGGTCGAGGCGGGTGGTCGTCGGACGGAGCTCTCAGGAACGCAACCTCGGCCGACGACGATCCCTAGCGTCCGTCCCTGGATGTGGACGCCTGTTTCGGGCGACATCCCAGGACGGCGCGCTCCCCGCTTCGGCCGCTTCCCAGCGGCCCGCCGGCCTGACACCGCACAACCTTTCGGAGGTCATTATGGCGCGTCCCCGAAACCGCCATCCCTGGTCCGGCCACATGTTGGTAGGTGTCCTGCTCGGCTGCCTGTGCCTGGTATCCACCGGGATCGCGCAGCGCGCGCCGGGCATACGAACCAGTGGCTATTCGACGAGTACAGGAAGGCAGAGCCGGCCGGGCCCTGCGCCGGTCGCGGTGTCTGTCCAGCAGCCCAACCGAGGTCGCCGGCCTCGGCCTACCGCCGACCCGACACCGCCGAGCGGCACCGTCGACCCGTCGGCGCCCACAACAGACCCCGCGGTCCCCACCACCGATCCGGCGGCGCCAACCGCCGCGGCGGCAGCTACGACCTCGGCGGCACCAACGACCTCGGCGGCACCCACGACCACCCTGGCGCCGCCACCAGCGGCCGACGCCGCGCTCAACCAGAACTGCAGCCTGGCCGTGCCCGCCGCCCCGCTCACCGCAACCGGGCTGGCCACTCCCTACCGCCTGACCGCGACCGACGGGGCGGCCGGGGCCTGTCACGAGGCGAACGCCAACCAGTCGGCGTTCGTGGAGGCCGCGATCCTGGACCCGGCGAGCGGGAAGATCTCGCTGTACCACCCGCTGGTGATCGACGACGGCACCCAGCCGGCCGTGGCACCGGTGCGCCCGACGCTGCCGCCCCGGGCCGTCGTCGCTGTGTGGTTCGGCTTCCAGGCCAACACGCTGAGCCTGCGCGCCAAGCGCTTCAACCGGCACCGCCTGCTGCTGCGCTTCCTCGGCGGCAACGGTGGCCAGTGCGTCAACGGCACGGCGAACTCCCCATTCGGCCAGTTCGCCTACTGCAACGCGCCGGCCTTCTTCACCGCGGCCAACGCGGCCATCCGCGCCGGCACGCTACGGGTGCCGGCCCTGGGCACCGCCCGCGACGGCCAACCGTGCCCCACAACCCGTGACTTCAGCGTGGTCGACCAGGACCAGAGCGACAACCTCGATACCAAGTACCTGGCCCTCCCTGATGGACGCACCGCGCAGTTCTCGCCCGCCAACCAGGCCCAGCTCGCCGGCTCGACCGTGCTCACCAACGCCTCGGACAACGGGCTGCTCGACCGTTTCATCGACCCGGCTCTGGGATGTCAGCCGTTCACGGCCCCGGACCTGTCGGGAGGAAACAGCGCGACACCCGCGCTCGCACTCAACGAGCTGCAGGCCGCCGCCGCCCAGGGCGCACCCGTCGCCCTGGTCCCTCCGAACGACCCGATGGCCCAGGTCAACGGCCAGAACAACACCGCGAAGACCAACCTCTACCGGGCGGGGGTCAACATGGCGCCCCTCGGCGCCGCGGAGACCGGTGCGGCGTACTGCACCAACTTGGGGAAGGTCGCTGCGGCCCGCCTGGCAGGGGCCCAGCAGTTCTTGGCCAACGCCGCGTCCCCGGATCCGGCCGCCGGCGCCACGCTGTTCGACTTCCTGACCCAGCGCCTCACGGCTTCCTGGACCAACCTCAACTGCCAGGGCCTCACCGGCCAGGGACCGCCCGCAGTCGGCACGAACACAGCCGCTGCCGCCGTCGCGCAATCAGACACCCCACCAGTCAACCCTTCGACAGCCGCGGACCCCGCAACCACGGACCCCACAACCACCGATCCGACGACGACCGACCCGACCACCACCGACCCGAACGCGACAGACCCGAACACGACCGACCCGGCAGCCGGCGCGACGACGACCGACCCGAACACGACCGACCCGAACACGACCGACCCGGCCACGGCCGGCCCGGCAGCCGGCGCGACATCGGACGTTGAAACTCCGGCCGCTGGCGCCGCGCCCCTACCGGACGGGGCGAACTCGCTGGTCAGTGGGTCTGCTCCAGGAGCCAACGGACCGGCGGCCTCGCCGGGAGCGACCCCTCAATGCCGACCGCACACCGCCCGCGGCCTACTCGCCAGGACGAGAAGGGCCAGCCAGAACGGACTCTCCAACTGCGCCGGCCCGGGTTGATCAGCGTTCTGACCTGCGCGGGTGTCCCCGGGCTGTACGGGCTATCCCAACCAGTATTTGCGGGAAGCTGGCGTATCGGCTCGGGGGCAATGCCCAGAGTTGTTGTAGCGTGCGCGGCTCGACCGCGATCCGGTGTGCCGCTGCTTCGGTCATCGCGCGGGCGATCACCTGCCACTTCTCCGCCGGGTAGGTCAGACCGACTAGCGTCTCGCGCAGCCGGGCAACGTCGTGGTGGTGGACGCCCACCACCACGATGTCCGCTACTTCCGGATGGTCTACCTTGATCACCGCCATGCTCCTAGCGTCCGCTCAACGAAGACGGACCCTGGGCAGGTCCGCCGCCTTTCGTAGCCTGCCCCACCCATATGGGTGACGGGGAGTCGCGCGAAGTTAACAGCGTGTTTCAGCCGCGCGACGCTCTCAGGTTGCCTGGGGCAGAATTTCTGGTCACCCGGTTGATTCGCTCCGTGTCAGTCGCAGGGCGAGGCTGGGGCAGGCGGCCGCGGCTCGCCGGGCATGCTGGAGCAACGGAGCCGGCACGGCCTCGCCGAGCAGGATCGGGTACCCCCACTCGTCGAGGGTGACCATCTCGGGCAGCAGGTCGGCGCACAAACCATGGGCGTGACAGCTGATGGGGTTGATCCGCAGCTGATTCTCGTTCCGGCGTCGGCTGCCTTTCATGGGTGGCTCGCATCGGGGCGGTGCCGGGGGAGAGCCAGCGGGAATGCGCTCCCGGGCGGGCACGGGTCACCGCTGAGGTGGGCGTGCAAGTCGTCG
Organism: Pseudonocardia sp.; assembly: GCA_035489915.1. Classification (GTDB taxonomy): domain Bacteria; phylum Actinomycetota; class Actinomycetes; order Mycobacteriales; family Pseudonocardiaceae; genus Pseudonocardia. The sequence continues at coordinate 3,613 of DATHIT010000739.1, forward strand.
GCGAAGACATCTAGGGCGGTGGCGGCCAAGCTCACCGCGGCGTCGGGGTGGGCGCACGCCCCCCTGCCCGGGATGACGCCGAGCCGGCGCCGCAGCCTGGCGAGGTCCTCGGGTGCGGCGTCGCCGGTGGCGAGGTCGGTCATGTCGTCCGCGATCGCGGGAAGCCCGAACATGCACGGGCCGCATTGGCCAGCTGACTCCTCGGCCAGGTAGCGCAGGGCCCTGGCGGTGGTGTGGAGCCCGCACGCCCCGGCGGGCAGTGCGGTGATCGCCGCGATGCCCATCCGACCGCCGGCGGCGCGGCAGTCCTCCTCGGTGAGCGGGAGCTCGTGGGCGGCCGGCATGGGCAGCCACCGTCCGCCCATCCCTCCTATCAACACCGCCTGCAGTGGTCGCGCTGGTCCGCCGGCGAGTCGCAACGGATGGCCCAGCGGCACGCCGAGCTCGATCTCATAGACACCGGGTAGGCGGACCGCGCCGCCGACGGTGATCAGGGTGCTGCCCGGTGAGGTCGCGGTGCCGCACGTGCGGAACCACTCGGGTCCGTAGCGGGCGATGAGTGCGATGTGGGCCAGCGTCTCCACGTTGTCCACCAGGGTGGGGCGTCCTCGGACGCCGCGCTGGGATGGACGAGGGGATTTCTGGGTGGGCTTGGCTGTGCCATTGGTGAGGAAGTTGACCAGTGCGGTGTCCGCGCTGGAGACGTAGCGGGCGGGCACCTCCACGACCGTGGGCAGCAGGGGTTCGTTGGGTCGCTGCGCGATCGCGGCGCGCAGGGAGTGCACGAGCGGGTCTCCTCGGTGTACGCAGAGCATCGTTTCTCCGGCTCCGACCGCGTGGGCGGCGAGGAGGATGCCGTCGATCACCAGGTGCGGAGCGAGGGTGAGCAGGGCGTGGTCCTTGTTGCTGCCGGGGTCGCCTTCGCAGCCGTTGGCGAGCACGACTGCCCGGCCGCGGCCGGACCGGACCTCGGCCAGCTTGCGGGCGGTGGGGAAGGCCGCCCCACCGCGGCCGCGCAGTCCGGCCTGGTCGACCAGGCCGATGAGTCGCTCGTCGCCCTGTCCCCGGGTCCGTCGGGGTATCGGCGGGGGGCCGTAGGTTGCGCTGTGCGCGGCCCAGTCCGTTGGCTGGTGGGTGCGTGCCCACCCGCTGAGTAGCCGGACGGGACCGGCGGAGGCGGGGTGTTCGGGTGGGGGCGCCACGGTGTGGGTCACGGGTCACCAGCCAGTGCGATCGGCGGCTTGGCGCGCTCGGGTATCGGGGTGGCTTGTCCGGGTGCGCCACCAGACCGACAGCAGTACGGCGACGACGCAGGCCGCGACGTATACCTGTACCCAGCCGAGCCGGGTGTCCGAGCCGCCGATCCCCAGCCCGTGTGCCACCGCGACCGGGAAGAGCAGGTAGCTGGCCCAGTGCAGCGTTCGCCACAACCGCGCTGGAATGTGCAGCCGCAGCAGGCTGGTCACCAGTATCGCGAGCAGTAGGTCGAGTGCAACCGCGCCGAGACCGAGCCAGAACGGGTGGTACGTCGAGGCGAAGGGGAGCACGGCATCGGTCCACCGGATGCTGGCATAGGGGTCGAGCACCGCGCCGGCGACGTGGACCACGAGGAACACTCCGGCGAGCAGGGACATGTTGCGGTGGATGCCGGCGACGGTGAAACGCGGCCAGCGTGGGCTGGCCAGGCGCGTTGTCGTGCACGCACCGAGCACCGCGGTGGCGGTGAGCAACAGCAGCACGACCAGCCCCGTTGCCCGGCTGGCGAACCAGAGTGCCTGGCCCATGAGTCTCAGTCCTTCCCGTCCGGCGCCGGCCACCCAGCCACGGTGGCGACCTCGCCGTCGTGGTCGACCAGGCGGGCGGGCAGGCCAGCGCGCTCCAGCCAGCCGGGCGCGGCACTCCCGCGAACGAGGGCGGCGGTGCTGGCCGTATTGGCGTCCACACAGCTGCCCGCGGTGACCGACACCGTCCGCCATGGGCTGTCGGGCAGATCCCCGGTGCGTGGATCGACGATGTGGTGCACGACGCGCTCGCCGCGCCGCCAGCGACGCCGGACGGTGCTGGAGGTGGCCAGCCCGCCGCCGGAGATGGCGACGGTTGTGTCGGGGCATTGCTCGGCACGGGTGTGGTCGTCGGCGACCGCGATCCGCCACCCTTCCGCTGGGGGTGGGCCGGCCACTGCGATGTCTCCGCCCAGGCCGACCAGGGCGCCGCACCCGAGCTTGTCGGCGATCTGGCTGGCGGCCCGGTCGGCGGCGAGGGCCTTGGCGGTCGCGCCCAGGTCGAGCAGCACGCCGCGGGGGAGCAGGACCCGTCGTGTCCGAGGTTCCCAGCTCACCCGCCACCAGCCCGGCGCGGGACGTGGCGGGTCCAGCGGGGGGCCGTCCGGCGGCATGGCGCCGAAGTCGCGGTCGTAGCCAAGGTGCCGAACCGCGGCGCCGACCGTTGGGTCCACCAGCCCGTCGGTGAGCTCGGCGGCGCGCATGGCGACCTCAATCGCCTCGCCCAGCGGCACGCTCACCGTGCATCCCCGGCCGGCCCGCGTGTGCAGCAGCGAGATCTCCGAGTCGGCACGGAAGCGACTGCACGCCAGGTCGATCACACCGAGCTCAGCACGGAGGAGCTCTTCGGCGGCGACCAGGCTCGCGGGGTCCTCGACCACCAGCACCGCCGTGGTGCCCCAGATCGGGAACCTCACCCGCCTCGCCTCGGCGGTGGCGGTCGTCATGACCCACCGGAGCCGGCGTCGCTGGAGCCGTTCGACGTGGGGGCCGGGGCCTGGACGGGCGGGGCGAGGGTGCCTGTGTCGGCACGGTTGCCGTGGCGGGAGCGGGTGTGCCGGGAGTGGGACAACCCGTGCTGAGAGGGACCGGCTGAGGGCTGGCCTGGTGGCGCGAGCTGGGCGGATGCGGGTCTCGGGCTCACCGATGCGGGCTGCCCGGTGGCGAGGACGACAGCAAGCGCGGTGGACAGCGTGGCGCCCATGGCGGTGGCCGCGACGGTCACCGACCTGGTACGCCGGTCTCCGTCGGCGCGCAGCCGGAGACGCTGGGTCCTGGACACACTCATCGACGCGGTTCCTCCCCGGCCACTGGGCGTCCGGCGGCCTGCACGCCAGTCTCACCACCGATCTTTGGCGAATTTTGTGAAACCCGTATCGAGGGCCGATGACACTCACCGCCGCGGCGCCGAGTCGAGCGCGGGCGCGGGCAAACTAGGCACAGCGGTCGCAGCGGAGCGGCTCGGTGATTTCGCGGAGATGACCCGACCCGGTTTTACCGCAGCAGAGGGATGGGCTTAACCCCGACGCAACACTGAGCCTCTGTAGTGAGCTGCATGGGATGTATACAGGACACAAGGTCGGCCGTGGGGGTGTTGACCGCGCTCGAATGGGCTGGGCTCGCGCCCGACTCCGCCTTCGCTGGACTTCCGCCGGTGCTCGCCCGCCGCCTGCACGTTGCGGTGGGCGAGGACCACCGCCGGTGCTGCGGTGTGTCCGGTATCGAGCTTGTCGCGCTGCAGCCTGAGGACCGCGCGCTGTCTGAGCGGTCGAGGCGCTCCTTGCGCAACTTGGCCCCCGGTCACGCGATCGCCGCCAGTGCCTTGGCAGAGCTGGCTGGTGGCTGTATCGCCGTGCCCGGGGTGAATCTGCGGATCGTGACGAGCGCTGATCTCGGAGACGACCGCATTGTGGCCATCTCGTTCGAGGATGCCGTCGCGCTGCTGCGGGCTCCGGGTGGGGACCGCCTGCTCGTGCGGACCGTCGTCATTTGCGAAGAGATGCCGGATGCCGTTCCGCCGGGGTGGCAGGTCATGGCCGGGGGAGCGCTGTGAGCGGGCAACGTCTGGTACTCACCCATGGCTGCTCGCTGTCGAATCTGCCGCTCTTCGTGGCGGTGGGCGAGGGATTGTTCGCGGACGAGGGGTTGGAAGTCGAGGCCCCGTACTTCGACAACATCAACTCAACCGCCGACCTACTTGCCACTGGCATCGCCGACCTGGGCACCGCCGCTTTCACCCAGCCGCTCATCGACGCATTCCGGGCCGACCCGCCGGTGCTCGTCGCCGGCAGCGGCCTGATGGGGATTGCCGTGCTCACCCGCCCGGGGTTCACCGAGGCGGCGTCCCTCGCCGGGCAGCCCGTAGGCACGTTCCGGGCCGACCCGATGGAAGTCCTGCTGCACGACGTACTGGCCGCCGACGGTCTTGGCGTCAACGATGTGCGGCTTCGCTACTTCGACGGGCTCGAGGAGTCCATCGAGGCCTTTCGCCGTGGTGAGCTGGCCGCCCTGACCCTGGCTGAGCCATTCGCGCAACGGCTGCGCCTCGAGGGTGCGCACACCCTGTCCGATGGCACCGAGCTGTGGGGAGACCCGTTCCCGGACACGGTTCTGGTGGCGTCCGCGAAGTTTCTGCGAGAGAGACCCGAACAGGTGCGGGCGTCGATCAGAGCCATGTTGCGCGCCGAAGCGCTCATCCACGCCGACCCCCGCACCGCGCTGCGCCACGCGCTGCGGTTCTTTCCGGGATTCGACCTCGATGAGCTCGCCGGCGCCCTGACCCGGCAACCGTCCCGAGTGGACATCCGCGAGCTGCGGGCGATCGTGTTCGGCCGGTGGGACAGCCTGCGGTCGCTGGATCTGGTGCCTGCCGACGCCGCGGCGCCGAGGGCCGCCGTCGCCTTCGAGCTTCTGGAGCGCGAACTCGCCCTAATCCCTGTGAAGGAGAACCGCTGATGACCGGAAACCCACTCACCGGCCCGATGGCCCGCAGGACGTTCTTCCGCCGCGCCGCGGTCACCGGTGTTGCCGTCGCGGTGCCGTCCTGGTTGCTGAGCGCGTGCGCCAGCACGGAGGGAAGCCCAGGCGCCGCGACCGGCGCGCTCAAGGCAACGCACGGCACCGGGCTGTGCAACCTGGGCATATTCCTGGTCAAGGAACGCAACTTGGCACAGGCTGACGGCGCGACGCTGGAGTTTGTGGTCACCCCGACCAACGCCGATATCGTGACCTTGTTCGGTGCCGGCCAGGTTGACGTCTCGCTTATTCCCTACACCCAGTTCATGACTCTTCGTGACGCTGGTGCGCCGGTGACCATCGTGGCCGGCGGTGGCATCCAGGGCTGTGTGATCGTGGCGCAGCCGGGCATCACCACTGCGGCTGACCTGCGTGGCAAGACGCTCGGCACGTTCCAGGCCGACACCTTGGAGATGCTGCCCTATGACTATCTGAAGAAGGCCGGGCTGTCCTTCCACGATCTCTCGGTGCGCTACTTCGGTACGTCGCCTGAGCTTGCCCAGGCGTTCATCAGCGGCTCGATCGACAGCATGTGCCACATCGAGCCGTATGCGACACAGGCGCTGAAGGCGCGGCCCGGCGCGGTGAAGCTCTCCGACGGCACTGACGTCTACGGACCCGGTTACACCGACTGTGTTCTGGCCGTGCGCAATGAGCTGCTCACCCGGAATCCGAAGGCGGTGAAGGCGCTCATCAAGGGCCTGTTCGTTGCCCAGCAACAGGCCGAGCAGGACCGGCCCAGTGCGGTGCAGGCCACCGTCGGAACCTACTTCAAGACCAGTCTCGCCGATGCGCTGGACGCGTCCACAAAGCAACCGAATGTCGTTGACCAGCGCGACAAGACGCGGTTCATGCTGGACCGTGCGGTCGGTATGAAGGATCTCGGATATCTGAAGAACCTGCCGGACCAGCAGATCTTCGACTGGACGTTGTTGGAGCAGGTGATCCAGGAGAACCAGAACCTCTATCACTCCCTGCAGCGGATGTCCGCGTGAGTCGGGCCGCCGAGATCTCGGTAGCCGTCGCGGCGCCGCGGACCAGCGCCGCACGGCGCGGGCGCTGGTGGGGACGCAAGGCCGCTGTGGCCGCCGCGTGGTGGGTTGCCTCGGTCGCGCTGTTCGCCGGGCTGTGGGAACTGGCCTGGGCGGCCGGCTGGGCGCCGCAGCTGCTGCTGCCACCGCCGCACATCTTCCTGCGGGACTTCAGCAGCCAAGCCAGGTACTTCGACACCTCCGACATCGGCCGCGCCCAGGCGGCGCCGCTGTTAGCGGTGTCCACCACCATCCTCGCCACGCTGCTGCGGGTACTGGCCGGGCTGTCCCTCGGATTCGCGGCCAGCCTGGTGACCGGCACCCTGATCGCCCAGTTCCGGGTGGTGCGCGGGCTGGTGCTGCCCACGCTGACCCTGCTCGCCCCGATCTCGCCGATAGCCTGGCTGCCGGTGTCGATCTTCCTGTTCGGCATCGGCAACGCGCCCGCGGTGTTCATGGTGTTCGTCGGCGTGTACTTCGTGATGACGCTGGCGACCATCAGCCAGATCAACGGCGTGAGCGAGACCTATCTCAACGTCGCGCGCACGATGGGGGCCACCCGGCGCCAGACGTTCTTCCAGGTCGTTGTGCCGTCCATCCTGCCCGGGCTGCTGCAGACCTTGCGGCTGAACCTGTTCGCGGCGTGGATGGTGGTGCTGCTCGCCGAGGCAGTCGGCGTCGGCAGCGGGCTTGGCCAGGTGGTCATGCTGGCCCGCAACACCTTCAACGCCAGCCTGGTGTTCTTCGCCATGACGCTGATCGGTCTCACCGGCTACCTGCTGGACATGGGGTTCCGGCAACTCCAGCGACGGCTGCTGTGGTGGCAGCCCGCCTCGAGCGGAGGGGGCCGGTGACTACCGCAACCGGAGCGCTGCGCTGCCGAGGCGTCACCAAGATCTGGGGGGAGGGCACCGCCGGGGAACTGCTCGCGGTCGACAATGTCGACCTCGACGTGCAACCGGGCGAGTTCGTGGTGATGCTCGGGCCGAGCGGCTGCGGCAAGAGCACGTTGCTATCCATGGTCGCCGGGCTCGTACCGCCCACCGAGGGCGTGATCGAGGCGGACGGCGAACCGGTCAGCGGCCCGGGTCCGGACCGCTGCATGATCTTCCAACAGTCCTCGTTGTATCCGTGGCTCTCGGTCGCCGACAACGTCGGCTTCGGGCTGCGGCTGCGCGGTGTGCCCAAGGCCGAACGCCGCGAGGTGGCGCGGAAGCTGTTGCGCACCATGGGGTTGGCCGACGTGCTCGACAAGCACCCGGACGAGCTGTCAGGTGGCATGCGGCAGCGGGCCGCGATCGCGCGGGCGATGGCCATGCGTCCTCGGGTGCTGCTGATGGACGAGCCGTTCGCCGCCCTGGACGTGCAGACCAGGGCAAAGCTGCAGAACTACATCGCCCAGGTGCGCGAGGAGAGCGGTGCGTCGGTGCTGTTCGTGACGCACAGCATTGACGAGGCGGTCGCGCTGGCCGATCGGATCGTGGTGTTCACCGCCCGGCCGGGCCGGTTCAAAGCCATTGTCGACGTCGAGCTGGACCGGCCCCGGGACCCGCGTTCGGCGGCCTACCACGAGCTGCACGACCGGCTGGTCGATCTACTGGCCGACGAGGTTGACCGGGCGTTCGCCGAGCAGGAACGGGCCGCCCGTTGAGCCAGATCACGGTGGCGGCTCTGCAGCTGCCCGCTTGTGGGCCCGATCGCGGCGCGAACCTGGCCGCTGTGGAGTCCGCCCTTGTTGAGGCCGCGACGGCCGGCGCGGACCTGGCAGTGCTGCCAGAGCTCGCGACCACGCCGTACTTCTGCGCCGAACCGGCTGGGGCATACCGGGACTGGGCGGAGCCGATACCCGGTCCGCTCACCGAACACATTGGCGCGGTGGCGGCCGGGCTGGGCCTGACCGTGGTGTTGCCGATGTTTGAACGCGACCCAGCTGGCACGTTCCACAACTCGGCGGTGGTTCTCGACAAGGGACGGATCCGCTCGGCCGTGGACCGGGAAGGCCGGGGATCGGACGCGGCCCGCAAGCTTCATCTGCCGGTGGGCGACGAACCTGCGCCGGGGTTCGACGAACCCGCACACTTCACCGCGGGTGACCGGCTCGGCGTGCACGCACTGGACCGGCTCCGGGTGGGCACGCTGATCTGTTACGACCGCCGTTTTCCCGAGTGCTGGCGGGAGCTGCGCTCGCTGCGCGCCGACCTGGTGGCTGTCCCGGTGGCCGGCAGTGGCGGGGACAGCGCCGAGTTCTTCCTCGGCGAGCTGCGCACGCACGCCCGGGAGAACGGGTTGTACGCGGTAGCCGCCAACAAAGTAGGTACCGAGTGGGTCGGCGGCCACCCCGTTGACAACTTCGGCGAGTCCTGTGTGGTCGGTCCGGACGGCGAATTGCTCGCGCACCGGCCACGGCGTGACGGGCCAGGCCTGGTGCTGGCCACCGTGGACCTTGACGTACTCGCCCAGACCCGCCGCGCACTGCGCTACTTCCAGCACCGGCGCACGGATCTTTTCCCCAGCGCTCCCCAGGAGGTCTCGTGACCACGCTGTTCCGCAACGCACTAGTCCTGGCCATGGACGACGAGCATCGCGCCGAGCCGTTCCGCGCCGACGTCCTGGTTGTCGCCGATCGGATCGACGCGGTCGGCCCCGCCCTGGAAGTCCCCGACGGCGCGACGGTGCTGGACGCGACCGACCGGGTGATCATGCCCGGGCTGGTCAATGCCCACGTGCACTCCTGGGAGGCGTTGTTCAAGGGGCGCTACGACAACCTGCCGCTGGAACTGTGGATGCTGCTGTCGTACCCGATCCTCGGCCTGGAACCGATGTCCGAGCGGCTGGTGTACCTGCGCACCCTGCTGGTCGGCATGGAGTCGCTCCGCAACGGCGCCACCTGCCTGCTCGACGATGTGATCGAGAGCCCGACACAGAGCTTGGCCGCGCTGGACGCGGTATTCCGCGGCTATGAGGACATCGGCATTCGGGCGAACTGCTCGGGCAACATCGTCAACCGGCCCTACATCGACAGCATCCCGTTCGCGGCCGAGGTGCTGCCCGCTGACCTGCTCGCCAAGGCACGTGACAGGCGGCCGCGCAGTACCGACGAATATCTGGATTTCAGCCGGGAAGCGCTGGCGCGCTACGACGGGCGAGCCGGGCGGCTCCGGTACGTGATCGCGCCCAGCGGACCACAGCGCTGCACCGACGACCTGTTCGTGGCCGCGAACGAACTGTCCGCGCAGCACGACACCACGTTCCACGTGCACGTCCTGGAAACGAAGATGCAGGCGGTCACCGGCCGCGAGTTCTACGGCTGCACGCTGGTGGAATACCTGGATCGGCTCGGGGTGCTCAGTGACCGGGCCACCCTTGCGCACGGCATCTGGCTCACCGACAGCGATATCGCACGACTCGGCGAAGTGGGCGCGTCGGTGGCGCACAACCCGATCTCCAATCTCAAGCTGGGCTCGGGTATCGCCGCGTGGCGTGCGCTGGCCGACGCCGGAGTCAATCTGGCGCTCGGCTCGGATGGCCTGTCCAGCAACGATTCCGCCCGCATGTTCGACGTCGTCAAGTCGGCCGCGCTGCTGCACAAGGTCACCAACCCCGAATACCGGAGCTGGCCCACCGCGGCGGAGGTGCTGTGGGCGGCCACCCGGGGCGGAGCCCGCTCGGCCCGGCTGGCGGGTGAGGTCGGCGCGATCGCCCCCGGATACAAGGCCGATTTCGTGCTGCTGGATCTACGGTCGCTCAACTTCACCCCGCTGAACGACGTGGCCTCGCACCTGGTCTACGTGGAGAACGGCGACTCCATCACCGAGGTGTGGGTCAACGGGCAGCCGGTGGTGCGGGACGGCCGGTGCCTGCTGATCGACGAGCAGGCGGTGCTGGACGAGCTGCGTGGGCTGGCCGCTGAGTATCTGGAGCGGTACGCCAAGATCGAGGAGTTGAACCAGGCCTTCGAGCCGTACTTCGCCGAGATCTACCAGCGTTGCCGGGCCGAACGCCTAGGCATCAACCGGTACAGCGGCGATGAGGCGGCCTGGGTGGGCGGCGCATGAGCCTCCTGGTCAAGAACGCGCGGGTGATCACCGCCGCGGACGACTACCTGGCCGACGTCTACGTCGAGAACGACACCGTCACCACCATCGGCGCGTCCCTGGATCAGCCCGCTGACAAGGTCATCGACGCCACCGGCTGCTACCTGTTGCCCGGTGGCGTGGACCCGCACACCCATCTGGCGTTCACCCTGGGCAACATCGTCACCGCCGACGACTACGAGTCCGGCACGATCGCCGCGGCCTTCGGTGGAACCACCACGGTGGTCAACTTCGCGCAGCAGCGGCGAGGCCAGCACCTGCGCGCCGCGATCGACGACGGGCTGGCCGCCGCCGCGGGCAAGGCAGTGATCGATTACGGACAGCACATCGTGATCACCCAGATGGATACCGGTTCGCTCGGTCAGATCGACGAGCTGGTCAGCGACGGCATCACCAGCATCAAGCTGTTCATGGCCTACCCCGGCGAGCTCATGGTGGACGACGCCACGATCTTCACCGTGTTGGAACGGGCCGGCGAGCTCGGCGCGCTGTGCTGTGTCCACGCGGAGAACGGCCCGGTCATCGACGTGTTGGTGCGCCGCGCGCTGGCCGCCGGGCATACCAATCCGGGCTGGCACGGTCGGACCCGTCCCGAGCTGGCCGAGGCCGAGGCGACGCACCGAGCCATCGCACTCGCCGAGATGGCGAACGCACCGGTGTATTTCGTCCACCTATCCTGCACTGAGGCGTTGAGCGAGGTCATCGCGGCGCGTGATCGTGGCAGGCCGGTGTTCGCCGAGACGTGCCCGCACTACCTATTTCTGGATTCCAGCGTCTACGACGACGACAGCTTTGACACGGCGAAGTACGTGCTCACCCCGCCGCTGCGCAACGCCCGACATCACGCGGATCTCTGGCGCGGCCTGCGCACCGATGACCTGCAGGTGGTGTCCACTGATCACTGCCCGTTCTGCCTCAATGGTCAGAAAACGGTGGGAGAGCACGACTTTTCGAAAATACCTAACGGAGGACCAGGGATCGAGCACCGGCTGCAGTTGCTGTATTCCGGTGGAGTGCTGGGCCAGAAACTGCCGCTGCGCAGGATGGTGGAGGTATTCGCCACCACACCCGCGCGGCTCTTCGGGCTGTATCCACGCAAGGGCACCATCGCCGTCGGCTCGGACGCCGACCTGGTGGTATTTGACCCGAACGGGCACACGACGATCAGCGCCGACACACACCACATGAAGGTCGATTACAGTTTGTACGAGGGCTGGCGGCTCACCGGTGCGGTGCGCACCGTGATCTCCGCCGGACGTGCTGTGGTGGAGGACGGGCTGTTCGTCGGCAAGCCCGGCTCTGGCCGGTTCCTGCGTCGAGAAGCGAGTGGACTGCAGTGACGGAAAAGAACAAGGTGGGCACGGGGGACACCGTGGCCACGAGGACTGGTCTTGGCGGGGTGGATTCGCTGCCGGCCGAGGTGCGGCAAAAAACGTATGACTACGTCTACCGGACGCTGCGCAAGGCCTTGTCCACCGGACAGATCGCGGCGGACACGCATCTGCGGGAGACCGAGATCGCTGCCCAGATCGGGGTCAGCCGAACACCCGTGCGCGACGCCCTGCGCCGCTTGGAAAGCGAAGGCTTCGCCGAGCGCAGACCTGTCGGGGGGCTATGGTCCCGGGAGATCGGCGCCGACGAAATCGAGGACCTGTTCCTGGTGCGGCAAGAACTGGACAAGCTGGCCGCCCGGTTAGCCTGTGAGCGGGCCAAGCCAGAACAGTGGGACCGACCGCGGGGGCTGATCGCCGCCATGCGTACCGCTATCGCGGCACACGGACCCGCATCCGAGGCATTCAGCGAGGCACACCTTGCCTTCCACACCTCGATCTACCGCATTGCCTTCGGCGCCCGATTCGCCGGTCTACTCGACAACCACCTGTTGCAATACCTGGAGATCGCAGCCGACTTGAGCTACCGCGATCCCGCGCTCACCCAGCCCGCGGTGGAGCAACACGAGGTCCTGTTGGCGGAGCTGGCCAGCGGCGATGCCGCGCGCGCCCTCACCGCCGCGGAGGCGCATGCGCGCCGCAGTGCCGCCGACGCACAGACCGCGCACGCCGATTCCCTCAATCCTGATCTTTGATTTCTGGGCGCGTATCTGCACCCCTCCATGCTGTGGTAATTATTGCCCCGCTGCGGGCTATTGCCCGGACGCGCCGAGGATCTAATAACGCTCACACAGCCGATCTCGCTGAGAGTCATCAGTATTGCTAAAGATGAGAATCATCAGCATTCCCAAAGAGATATGACTGAACTCACGATGTTTCCCCTTCGATTCGTGGCGTCGGTCGCTCGTTTCTCGGAGGTTAATTCTCGTCCGCGGTGGACAACGCGCCTTGACCGTATTCGAGAGCGCGTTCTACGTTTTCAACATGCTTCCGGATGGAAGCGCCCTTGTAGGTGGTTCAACGCGGAACGACACCGACCGCCCGAAGAGCGAGCCACTGGAGGGACTCTTTGTAATGGCCAAACTTTCTCTCGGCGCCGACGATCCCGCCAAAGAAGATTTCTCCCTCCGCTATGCGCCCGCTTGGTTCAGGGCCTGGAACCCGTCCAAGGTCGCGCTGACCGCGCTGGGCGCCTTGTCGGCGATGGCGCTATGGAGCGAGAGCGGCAGCTTCGCGCTCGGCTCCGGCTTCGGCAACGCCTCGCTCGGCTTCGTGCTGGCTTGCCTGATCTGCGCGCTGGTCGGGCTTCCCATCGGCTACTACATCGCCCGGTACAACCTGGATATCGATCTGCTCACCCGAGGCGCCGGGTTCGGTTATCTCGGGTCCACGGTCACCTCGTTGGTGTACGCCACCTTTACCATCATCTATCTCGCCTTCGAGGGCGCGATCATGGCCCAGGCCGTGACACTACTCACGCATATCAACATCCACATAAGCTATGTGATCGTCAGCGTGGCGATGATTCCGCTCGTTGTGTACGGCATGAAGTTTTCCTCGAAACTGCAGGCGTGGACGAGTCCGGTATGGGCCGTGTTGACGGTGGCCGCCATTGTCGCTGTGTTGACGAGTCCGCACGCCATTGACCATATGACCAGCTTTGGAAATGACAGGGCCGGCGCCTCCGGGATCAACGGCCTCGCGTCGCTGTCGGTGCTCAGCGTGATGTCCGCCAATCTGAGCATGGCGTCTCAGATCGGAGAGCAGGGCGACTACCTGCGGTTCATGCCGGACAAGACCGAACAGAACCGGAAGTCCTGGTGGGCGGCGATGTTGTTCGGCGGTCCCGGGTTCGTGGTGATCTGCCTGGTCGCCTGGTTCGGCGGCCTGCTGATCAGCGGTTTCGCCGCCCAGTCGATCGGCGAGGGCGAGGCCAACGTACCGGTGCGGATGTTCGATCTGGCATTCGGCCGGATCTTCGGGAACGGCGAATTCAGCCTGGTGCTCGCGGCGCTATTCGTGATCCTGTCCCAGGTAAAGATCAACGTGATGAACGCGTACTCCGGTTCACTGAGCTGGTCGAACTTCTTTTCCCGGCTGCTGCACCGCCATCCCGGACGAGTGGTCTGGTTGCTTCTGCAGATCGCCATCGGCCTGGTAGTGATGGAACTGGGCGTGTTCAACGCCATCACCGTCGTGCTGGGCATCTACTCCAACGTGGCAATCGCTTGGATCGGATGCATCACTTCGGACCTGGTCATCAACAAGAAGTTGCTCAAGCTGGCCCCGCCAGCCATCGAGTTCCGCCGGGCCTACCTGTACAACATCAACCCGGTCGGCTTCGTATCGATGATCATCGCCGCGGTGGTCGCCGTGGTGGCTCACTTCGGAGTGTTCGGTGCGGTACTCGCCCAGTCCTCCGCCCTGGTCTCCCTGGTGCTCGCGCTGATGCTGCCCCCGGTTGTCGCGGCGTTGACCAAAGGCAAGTACTACCTGGCCCGGCAGCCCGATCTCCCCTCGGACGCCGCCGACCAGCCGTGCGTGCGTTGCGCCACGACGTTTGACGAGGTGGACCTGGCCGACTGCCCGTTCATGGATGGGGTGATCTGCTCACTGTGTTGCAGCACCCACGGAGAGTGCCACGACATGTGCAAGAAAGCCGTTGTAGACCTCGGCATCCCAGTTGTCTCCTCGGCCTGATAAGTCGGGCGGTTGTTAAGGGACGACTGCACATCACTTAACGCGCGGCTCGCGCGGAGGGACCGCGGTTTGCGCCACGGTTCTGGTGAGCAGCGGCTCGATAGACTCTGCGCCATGACGGACCGCCAGGTGACCTCGGCGAACGGCGTTGTCGCCGATCTTGGCCACACCATCCGCGTGGTGCGCGAGGGGCAGAACGTATCCCTGCGCGAACTGGCACGCCGTGCGGGCATCAGTGCCAGCGCGTTGTCGCAGATCGAGACGGGCAAGACTCGCCCTACGGTCAAAACCGCCTATGAGATCGCCCGCCAGCTCGGGGTGCGGCTCACCGACCTCTCCTCGGGGGCGACGAGCCCGGACAGGACGGGGTTGCCCGTCGCGGCCGGCCCGTTCCCGCCGCCGGCCGACCAGGGGGATGTTGTCCGCAATGGCCTGGTGGCTCATCTGCGCCAGCCGGTGGAGTTGATCCGGCGCGAAGCCCAGCAAGTCGTGGATCTCCAAGGGGGCGAGCGGTTCAGGGTGCTCAGCGGCCACGCCCTGCCCGGGACGAACTGCCTGCTCCTCACCTACGAACCCGGAGCGGCCTCGCCGCCCGGCGAGGAGTTCGTCCGCCACGCCGGCCACGAGTTCAACTACCTTGCCGCCGGCCGCCTGGTCATCGAGGTCGGCACAGAGCGGTTCGAGCTGAAGCCAGGCGACACTCTTACTTTTCCCGCCACGACACCACACCGCCTGTCCAATCCCTGGGCGGAGACCGCCGAGCTCCTCTGTGTGTTCGTCAGCACCCCCGGCCCTCCTTAACATGGGCTTTACGCCACTTAACGGGGGTGGCATGAGCAACCGGTGAAGTGTTGTCATGCAGCGAGGCTTTGTGACAATGCACTTCCACACTGCCCGAGCCGGTGGTGTTGGGTGACGGCCACGACAGTGGTTCTCGCGGGAAGGCTACTTACTGGTTCACACCAGGACACGTCCGACCTGATCCGCGACGGCGCACTCGTCATCCAGGACGCGACGGTGCGGTACGCGGGACCGCGTGCGGATCTGCCCGAACTCGACGGTGACGTGGTCGAGATCGACGCCACCACCTCTCTGGTCATGCCCGGACTGGTCAACGCCCACCACCATGTCGGACTCACCCCCACCCAGCTCGGGGTGCCCGATGACTCGCTCGAACTGTGGATTGCCCGCAGGCACGGGCCACCGGAGGTGGATCCCTACCTCGATACCGCGTGCGGCGCCGTGGACCTCCTCGCGGGCGGCGTGACCACTGTCCAACACCTCAACGGGCGCCTACGCGGCGATCCTGAGCAGTATGAGGCGGCCGACACGGCCGTGCTGCGGGCGTACGCCGACGTCGGCATGAGGGTCTCCTACTCCCGGGGGCTGACGGACCAGAACCGTTTCGTGTACTCCGACGACGAGCAGTTCATCGCTTCGCTCTCCCCGGACGAGCAGGCGACGGTGCGCATGGTGATGCCCGCTCGCTACGAATCCCCCGAAGAGCAACTGGCCTCGAGCTACACGCGCCTACGCGAAAAGTGGCACGGGGCCGCCGACGGCCGCATCGCCATCCAACTCGCGCCGGCGAACCTGCACTGGTGCAGCGATGAACTGCTACTGGCCGCAGCCGAGATCTCCGAGCGCGACAACGTCGGTATGCACATGCACCTGTCCGAAACGCCGTACCAGGAGGTCTACGCCGCCCAGTTGTCAGACGGCCGCACCGCGGTGGGCTACCTGCGCGAACGCGGGCTGCTGTCCTCTCGGCTGACCCTCGGCCACGCCGTGTGGATCGACGACTCCGACATCGACCTGCTGGCGGCCAGCGGCACCATCGTCTGCCACAACCCCGGGAGCAACCTGCGCCTGCGCAGCGGCCTGGCACCAACGGCGCGATTGCGGGCAAACGGCGTCCGGCTGGCACTCGGGATCGACGAGGCAGGTCTGGCCGACGACCGCGACATGTTCAGCGAGATCCGGTTGGCCTGGGCGCTGGCGCAGGCACCCGGTCAGGACACCACCGGGCGCACCACGGCGACCCAGGCCTTGGACATGGCGCTGGAGGGCTCGGCGGCCAGCACACCGTTTGCCGGGCGCATCGGCCGGCTGCAACCGGGCTATGCCGCGGACTTCCTGGTGCTGGACTGGGAATCGATCACTGGCACGTACCTGGACCCCGCGGCCGAACTGATCGATGCGGTCGTCCGACGGGCACGCCCAGCCGCGGTGCGGCAGGTGTATGTCGCCGGCGAACTCGTCTTCGCCGAAGGCCAGGCGACCACGGTCGACGGTCCCGCGATGCGGTCGGAACTACGCCGATTTTTGGCCGGCCGAGCCGGCCCCGAGCAACGGGACCGCCAATCCGCCGCCGCGGCGCTCGAGGCCGCTGTGGCCCGCTTCTACACCAGCTCGCCGTGGCGGGAATGGCGGGAAATCACGAAGGAGAGGGCGTCATGGAACAACCTCTGACCCTGGCCGAGCGGATCGGCCGGACCGAGAAAGCCGGGACCGGGTCACCGGACTTGCGGCCGAAACTCGAGTCGTCGGACTTGCTGGAAGAGGTCGTACCGGAGCGCCGGCGCGATGGATCGCTGAAGATGACCCTGCTGTGGGTGACGTGCCAGGCGACCGTCTCCAACATGTACACCGGCTACCTGGCTCGTTCCGCGGGCATGTCGCTGGGTGATCTGTTGCGGGCCTCGCTGATTGGCGTCGTCGTCATGGTCGGCTACGGGTTGTTGGCGACCAACGTGGGGACCATCACGGGCCAGCCGCACTCGGTACTGGCAAGGGGGGTTCTCGGAAAGTCCGGGAGTGCCCTGGCGTCCGTGCTTCTCGCGGTGACCGGGTTGGGGTGGTACGGGTTCCAGGCGGTATTCCTGGCGCAACTCTTCAACGGCCTGCTCGGCTTCACCCATCTGCAGCTCTTCTGCGTGTTGTTCGCCATCGTGATGATCACGAACAACCTGCTCGGATTCCGCAGCGTTTCCGGCTACGCCCGCTTGGCGGCTCCCGTTCTGCTTGTGTGGGGCGCGTACACCATCATCAAGGCCCTCGCCTCGACCGCGGGACCCAACCTGTTCGCCGCTCCGCATGTCCCGCCGACCCAAGGCATCCTGCTCACGGTCGGACTCCTGGTCGGCGTGGCCGTGTACGGCAACGAGCCCGACTTGTTCCGATACGCCCGGCGCGACCGGGGCCGCAACATCATGCCGCTGGTGGTCGGCTACGGGCTGGGGATGCTGGTGTTCCCCGTGGCCGGCTACCTCATGGCCGAGCTTTCCAGCGCCTCGACCCTGGGTGCCACGATGCATTTCTTCACCCAGTTCTCGCTGTTCGGACTCACCGCGCTGGCCGTCGTGGTGTTCACCATCAACGTGGTCGCGGTCAACGACGCCAACCTCTACGAGGCGGTCAACGCCGTGCAGAACTTCCTGCGCGGTCGGCGGCGGATCGAGACCGTCATCGTCCTCGGTGTCCTCGGCGCGGCGGTCGCCGCATTCATGCAGCGATCGTCCTCACTGCAGGACAACTTCTTCATCGTGGCCAATATGTGCGCGGTATTCCTCCCGTGCGCGACCATCGTCCTGGCGATAGACGTGTTCCTCCTGGAACGGCTGTCGGGTTGCCGCCGGCCCGCCGGACAAGACGGCGTACCCAGGGCCGTAACGTCCTGGGCGGCGGCTTCACCAGGAAATGTGGCAGGGATCGTGGCGATCGTCGCCGGGCTTGTGGTCGGAGCCATCACCGGTGGCCTCATTCCCGGAACGTCGGGCTTCGGGACGACCAATATGGGAATCCCCTCCGTGGAAGCATGGATGACCACCATCGTCATCTACCTGGCGGCCATGCTCCTGGCGCGTGTCCTAACTTCCTACCGTGCCAAGCAGGTCCTCCTCGGTCTGCCGGCCGCCGAGCCGGTGCCCGCGTGATCTCGGGGAGCGGTGGCACCTCATCGGGTCACGGCCGTCGAGGTGAACGCAGCGCGGAGGTGGGTTCGGCTCGTGCCATCTGCTGATGGGAGTCGGCGGCGGTAGCGAGGTCAATCCGTAGCAGGTCGGTGCCGACGATGATCGGGCCGTGGTAGCGGTCCGCGACAGCGTCTCGCCAATCCTGCTCGGTTACCAGCGCGGGGTCGGATGGCGCGAGATGGGTCAACACGAGGGCGCCGACGCCGGCCGCCCGGGCGACGTCGCCGGAGTCGGTCGCCGAGATGTGGATCTGACGCATGTATTCGCTGTGCACGGTATCGCGGCCGGCGAAGAACGGCTGATACATCGGCGAGAGAACCAGCACGTCGGCGTCTCGGGCGAGGGTGACGACGTTGGGATGCGCGGTGGTGTCCCCGGCGAACACCACGGAGCCGGCCGCGGTGTCGAAGCGGAAGCCGAAGGAGGGGAAGGTCTGCGGATGGTTCACCAGGATCGCGCTGACCCGGACCGCGTCGTCCTCCGCGACCAGGAATGGCTGCATGATCGGTGCGACCTCGACGATCGGATCGGCTCCGACGTCGGGAAGCGTTAATTCGTGGATCGACATCAGCCCGCTCGGGTCGGGCGTTCCGGAGCACCGCATGCGCACGTTGATGTCGTAGGCGGCGGCGGCGAGTTGCAGCTCGAGGTACTGCCGCAAACCCGGCACCGGGCTGTGTTCGCAGAAGACCGGCACGTCCGACCGGCCGCGTGCCGGCGCACCCGGCGGCGTCGGTGATGTCGCCGGCAACGCCCCGGCCGAGCCGGGCCCGTAGATGTTGACGGTCTGGCTGAGCGCGTCGCCGGCCGGGACGAACGGGGCGAGGAGGAAGAAGTCGAACAGCCCACAGATGTGGTCGGAGTGTAGGTGCGTGATGAAGATGTTCGACAGCGCCCGGTAGGCCAGCTCGGCGGCGTGGTACTGGCTGCAGGCGTCGCGGCCGGCGTCGATGAGCAGCACCTGGTCGCCGACGATCAGGGCGGATGCGACGCCGTGCCGGGCCCGGGACGGTCGCGGCCCGCCGGCGGTGCCGAGGAGTACGAGTTCGACGCGCGGCTTGCCGGTCATCGGGAGACCTCCATATCCGGTGCGGCTGACCGCGGGGCGGGGTCGCTGGTGGCGGCTTGCGGCGCTTGGCGGCGCCAGGGGAGATGGAAGAACAGCAGGTTGAGCAGCGTGGCGGCGATCGCGGACGCGGTGATTCCCTCGCCGATGACGGTGCGCACGGTGTCCGGAAGCGGCGCGTAGAACTCCGGCGCGGCCAGCGGGATCAGGCCGAACCCCACCGCGACCGCCACGATGACGAGGTTGCGGTTGTCGGCCAGTGACACCTGGGACAGGGTGCGGATGCCGCTGGCGGCAACGGTCCCGAACAACACCAGGCCGGCGCCGCTGAGCACCGGCAGCGGGACCGCGGCGGCCAGTGCGCCGACCTTCGGGAACAGGCCGAGTATCAACAGCATGGCGCCGGCGGCGGCGACGACGAACCGGCTCCGCACCCCGGTGAGGGCGACCAGACCGAGGTTGCTCACGTAGGCGCCGTAGGGGAACGAGTTGAGGAGGCCACCGACCGCGGTGCCGAGGCCGTCGGCGCGGAGCCCTCGGGCGATGTCGGCGCTGTGCACCTTGCGGCCCACCATGTCGCCGACAGCGATCATGCAGCCGGTTACCTCGACCATGATGACCAACAAGATGATCACGATGGAGACCGCCGCCGAGATGGTGAGCTGCGGCGTCCCGAAATGGAACGGCGTGCTGACCCCGAACACCGGCGCGTCGGCGACCCGGTCGAAGTTGGTCACGCCGAGCGGAACCGCGGCGGCGGTGCCGAGCACCAGGCCGATCAGGATCGAGATTCGGCTGACGAACCCCGTTGCGAACCGTTGGATCAGCAGTACGAGCAGGAGCGTTCCCCCGGCCAGCGCGAGGTTCTCGGCCGATCCGAAGTCGGCGGTCTGCGGCTGGCCGCGGCCCCACCGCACGGCGACCGGCAGCAGCGACAGGCCGATGACGGTGATCACCGATCCGGTCACGACCGGCGGAAGGAACCGCACCAACGCGCTGAAGAAGGGGGCCAAGGCGATGACGACGACCCCGCCGAACATGACCGCACCGAAGACCAGCGGCAGCGAGCCCGCGCCGCCACCGGCGTGGATCCCGATCGCGGAGATCGTTGATGCCGCGGCGAAGGCGGTGCCCTGCAGGATAGGCAGCCGGACCCCCACCTTCCAGAACCCGATGGTCTGCAGCAGGGTGGCGATCCCGCTGGTCAAAAGGCAGGCCGAGATCAGGTATTGCAGATCGGCCGCGCTGAGCTTGAGCGCACCACCGATGATCAGCGGAACGGCGACCGCGCTGGCGTACATGGCCAGCACGTGCTGAATGCCCAGCGCCCCCAGCTGGCCGAGCGGCAGGACCTCGTCGACGGGGTCGACATCAGTGCGCTTGTGTCGGAACCGCGATAACCGATTCATGGCATCTCCTCTGGGCCGACCAAGATCTCTGCGCCTACCAGGTTCTACGCGCGTAGAATCTACGCGCGTAGATTGAGCATCGTCAAGGTATCGTCGGCAACGAAGACACCCGGAATCAGCGGAGGCTGGAGGTCGCCATGCGACGGGTCACCCGCGATGACGTGGCACGTCGCGCCGGCACATCCGCCGCGGTGGTCAGCTACGTCGTCAACAATGGTCCGCGCGGGGTGGCCGCGGCGACCCGCCAACGAGTCGAGGACGCGATGGCCGAACTCGGCTACCGGCCAAACCTCATCGCGCGCGCGCTGGCGGCCAACCAGACCAACACGATCGGGTTGATCGTTCCCGATATCTCCAATGCCTGGTTCAGCCTGCTCGCGCACCGGGTCGAGGAGTCCGCATGCGCCCGTGGGCTCGTTCTGCTCCTCGGTAGCTCCCGGCACTCCGCCGAGCGGGAGGTGCAGCAGCTGCGGACACTGTCGAATCTCCGGGTCGACGGCGCAATCCTGGCCCAAAGCCCGCTGGTCGATCCCGACCTCGGCGGGCTCCGGTTAGACGTCCCCCTGGTTTATATGAATCGTTCGGCTCCGGCGGACTCCCCGCACCCGTCGGTGCTCGTCGATGATGTCGGGGGTGCTCGCCTCGCCGTTCGGCACCTGCTCAGCCACGGCCACACCGAGATCGCCTGCCTGACCGGACCAGCAGACGCCGGACCGCTCGCCGACCGGGCCGCCGGCTGGCGGCAAGAGCTGCGAAGCGCCGGACTCGACCCCTCGGACGACCTGCTGCTGCGCAGCGGCTTCGGACATCTCGACGCCTACGATTTCGCGCTCCGATGGATCGGACAGACTCACCGCGCGGCTGCGCTGTTCTGCGCATCCGACGAGCTCGCCGTGGGCGTGCTGCGCGCGGCCGCTCAGGTCGGCGCCCGCATTCCGGATGACCTTGCCGTGGTCGGCTTCGACGACATCATCGAGGCACGCACCAGCCACCCCGGACTTACCACCGTTCATCAGCCGGTCGACGAACTCGCCACGACCGCGGTCGACACATTGATCAAACTGCGCGACACCGGTGAGCCGCAGTCGGATCGGACCCTCGCGGTCGAGCTGGTCATTCGGGGCAGCTGCGGATGCTGATCCCACAGGCTCGGTTGGCGTCATCGAGCTCGCGGATGGCTCACTGTCGAGGCTAGCGACAGCGGTGGGCGATCAGGCCGTGCTGGCGTCCTCGCTGGGGTCGTCGGAGAGTTCCTCGGCGGCGCGCTGCAACAACGGAACGATGTGCTCGGCGGCGTTGTGGGTGACCCGGGCCTGTGGACCGGACACCGAGATCGCGGTGACCACCGGGGTCCCGGGTACCGCCACCGCGAAGCACCGGACGCCCAGCTCGGCCTCACCGTCGTCCTCGGCCCACCCCCGGGCGCGCACCAATGTGAGCTCGGCGGCCAGTACGTCCGGGTCGGTGATCGTGCGGGGGGTGCGAGCCGGCATCCCGGCGCGCGTCACCAGCTC